>NZ_JAMYOI010000091.1:0-506 GCF_040319775.1 Mesorhizobium sp. M0870 | reverse complement strand
GTAGGGGAGTAGGGGAGTAGGGGAGTAGGGGAGTAGGGGAGTAGGGGAGGCTATCCGGTTGCAAGTCTACGGATGAGAAGTCGAAGAAGCTTTCCCACACTTTCGGTGTTCGCCAACAACGAGGCCGTCGTCGCTTTCGGCGCGATGCCGGTGCGTTCAGCAATCAGAAGCTGAGTTTCCAGTTCCTTCAATGATCCTTGGGCAATACGGAGAAACTGCAGATAAGAGCCTCGAATTTCTCTGCCATACCCCTCCGCTATGTTTGCCGGCACCGAGCTTGCAGCGCGTCGCGCTTGGCTGGTCAGTCCATAAAGTTCTTCCTTTGGCCAAGATTTCGTTGCGCCGTAAATAGCCACTACAAGGTCCATCGCCTGCTGCCAAACCAGCAAGTCCTTGTAGGAGCCTGTTTTTTCGGCCATTCGTTCCTACTCCCCTACTGCCCGACTACCCTACGACCCAACGCGGTGTGTTATACACAAATACCAGCCCACGCGCCGCTGAAGGAT
>NZ_JAMYOI010000090.1:0-530 GCF_040319775.1 Mesorhizobium sp. M0870 | reverse complement strand
TTGCCGAGCGGGGGGTCTTGCTGAACTCTCCGTCCTCCGTCCCGTCTGGCTCCGCGTCTGTGCGAGAAATTCGCGGACCGCAGACTAAAGGCTTTGAAGTGATGGGACAGAGGCAAGCGCAGCCAGTCGCGGCCACAGTGGAACGCAAGCTGCCGGTTGTGTCGGATAGCAGGCGCGTGAGCCTCGACTATACCAATGCCGACATTCGCCAGGTCGTGCAGGATGTCGTAGGCGATGTCATGAGCATGCCCTTTACCATCGATCCTGGCGTCGGAGGGAAGATGACCCTTCATACAGCCCGCCAAGTGCCAGCGAGTGAGGTGCTGCGGCTACTCGACAAAGCGCTGGGACCGCACGGCTATGGACTGGCTGCGGGTGAGCAAGGCATTCGAGTGGGGCGCTTGGCCGATCTCGCTGGCGGCATCCAGACCAACGTTCAAGTTATTCCTGTGCAGTATGTCGACCCGGCTGAGGTCATCGGAGTAATCCGACCGAACTTGGAGGAGGGTGTGCGCCTCACGCCAGCCCCC
>NZ_JAMYOI010000089.1:0-567 GCF_040319775.1 Mesorhizobium sp. M0870 | reverse complement strand
GATGTAACCATGAGATGTTCTTTCACTGTGTAGAGAGTGGATTGAGCGACCGAAGGCGTTCCACGCATATCGGCCAGATGGCGATGCGGATCACAGCACTTCGGCGAGGAAGTGCTTCAAGCGCGCGCTTTTGGGAGTGTCGAAGATCGCAGCGGGCGTGCCGGCCTCGATGACACGGCCCTCATCCATGAAGATGACCTGATCGGCGACCTTGCGGGCAAAACCCATTTCATGGGTCACCACGACCATTGTCATGCCACGTCGGCCGAGGTCAGCCATCAGGTTGAGAACGCCCTTCACCAGTTCCGGATCGAGAGCGCTCGTCACCTCGTCGAACAGGATCACCTCAGGGTCCATTGCCAGTGCACGGGCGATTGCCACCCGCTGCTGCTGGCCACCGGAAAGACTGCCGGGACGATGGTGTTTGCGTGCGGCAAGGCCAACATCGGCGAGGCGCGCCTCGGCGATGCGCTCGGCTTCCCGCACCGGAAGGCCCTTGACCTTGGTCAGCGACAGCATGACGTTTTCCAGGGCTGTGTGGTCGGGAAACAGGTTGAACTGCTGGAA
>NZ_JAMYOI010000088.1:0-577 GCF_040319775.1 Mesorhizobium sp. M0870 | reverse complement strand
CCCCCGGGGGGAGGGGCATTGTTGTCAGTGGACCGCCGGGATCCGTGAGTTCTGTGCGGGAACTGGTCGGTCTTTTCGATACCGACGCTATGGTTCGCAAGTCCTTCGCGCTGTATACGCTGTCTCAAGCGAGCCCGGCCGACGTTGAACGAGAACTCAGTTTGTTGTTTACGCGGAATGGGCAAGAAGGAAGGATTGTCCAATTTGCGGCGCTAGAGCGACTGAATGGTATCCTGGTCGTGGCAGAAGATCCTGCGGCTCTCAAGCAGGTCCGCCAGGCGGTCCTCAAACTGGATAGTGCGTCGCAGGCGACGGCAAACATTCACGTGCGTCCACTGCTGTACCGGCGGGCTTCGGACGTGGCGAACGTACTGGCGCAAACCTTCGGCGCTGAGGCGCCCAGTGCTGTCTCGCGTGCAAAGCCCTCGGGAACGCTCGGCAACCTGTCGGTGGCAAGTGACGCATCCGATCGAGCCAGCTTGCCGGTCAACGTGTCAGCTTCGCCGGCCGAAATGCCAGATGCGACCGTCTCCACAACGGATTCGGTGGACGAAACGGTCGTGTCAGCGAACCGTCT
>NZ_JAMYOI010000087.1:0-695 GCF_040319775.1 Mesorhizobium sp. M0870 | reverse complement strand
CATTGGAGAGCACGGTCAAGCGCCATGTAAATTCTCTTCTCGGCTTTGGTCGTTGGCTCTTTGATAATAACAGGCCGGGATTTGCTGCTCGGCTTCACGAGGAGTCGCTGGATCCGGATCTCAAGGAGTACGAGAGCAAGAGTGGCTCCTCGGACGTGGCTAGAGCAGTGGGTCATCTCAAGACGTGGGCGGGCGGAGCGCCAGTGCTGGACCGCGCCGCTGTCCTGAATAATCCCGACCCTGCCGACGCCGCGCTCATCAGAGATTACACAGCGGCTCCCATCAAAGAGTACAAGGCAGCGCCGACCGGGCCGAATCCCGCTACCATTCAGACCTATGGATCTGCTCCTAGACGTTTCAGTGAATACCTGGTTGAAAACAAAAAGCCGGGGATTGCGGCTCGGCTTCACGAGGGGTCGCTGGATGAAGATGCCAAGCGCTATAACAACTCCGGTGGGATCAGTGCACTAGCTCATCTCCGGAAGTCCGAACTCGGGCGCGAGCTCCCTGGGAAAGCTAATGAAGACGACGCTGTTCTGCCATTGTCTTTCGTGCCAACTGGGCCCCATCACCAAGCCTCGGATCCCGCAGGGTCCTTTCGTCCCCTGATCTGGCGCGACGGCGACCAGCGCGCGCCGGACGAGCGGATCGCTGCACAGGACAGGAGCAACCAGCTATCAAGCGAGGAGGTCCTC
>NZ_JAMYOI010000086.1:0-697 GCF_040319775.1 Mesorhizobium sp. M0870 | reverse complement strand
AGTGCACTGATCCTCCGGTTACCACCGGAGTTCACATAGCGCTTGGCATCTTCATCCAGCGACCCCTCGTGA
Organism: Mesorhizobium sp. M0870; assembly: GCF_040319775.1. Lineage (NCBI taxonomy): Bacteria > Pseudomonadati > Pseudomonadota > Alphaproteobacteria > Hyphomicrobiales > Phyllobacteriaceae > Mesorhizobium > Mesorhizobium sp. M0870. The sequence continues at coordinate 625 of NZ_JAMYOI010000086.1, read as the reverse complement.
AGCCGATCCGCAATCCCCGGCTTTTTGTTTTCATGCAGGTATTCACTGAAACGTATAAGAGTAGATCCATAGACCTGAATGGTACCGCGATTCGGCCCGGTCGCAGGCGCTTCTTTGTACTCTTTGATGAGAGCCGCTGTGTAATCTCTGATGAGCGCGGCGTCGGCAGGGTAGGGCTTCCGGACAGGGCGGTCGACCACTGGCGCTCCGCCCGCCAACGTCTTGAGACGACCCAGTGCTCTAGCCACGATCGAGGGGCCACCCCTGCTCTCGTACTCCGAGGGGCCACCCCTGCTCTCGTACTCCTTGCGATCCTGATCCAGCGACGATTCGTCAAGCCGAGCAGCAAATCCCGGCCTGTTATTGTCAAAGAGCCAACGACCAAAGCCGAGAAGAGAATTTACATGGCGCTTGACCGTGCTCTCCTTGACCTTACCCGCGTAAGCTGACCTCAGCCCTTCGACAACGGTCGCATCGTTGGAATAGAGGGGACCCTTGTCGCGACCGGAGACCCCTATTGGAGAATCTGGCTGCACCGCAGCCGGCACAGAACGAGCATGGTCACGCAACTCGGACGGTGCGGGGGGATTCAGATCAACCACTGACGAATCCGGCGCATGATGAT
>NZ_JAMYOI010000085.1:0-882 GCF_040319775.1 Mesorhizobium sp. M0870 | reverse complement strand
TGATCGAGCGCGTTCCTGAGGAAGTGGACGTAGCAGCGCTGCCATGCGGCTTCCGGGATCACCTCGCCGATCGCCGCGACCAGGCCGGCATGGTCGTCGGACACGGCCAGTTCGACGCCCTTGAGGCCGCGTCGTTTCAAGCCGACGAGGAAGTCCTTCCAGGCCGAGCGGCTCTCGCGATTGGCCATCTCCACGGCCAGGATCTGCCGGCGCCCGTCCCAGTCGATGCCGACCGCGATCAGCACCGCCTGGCTCATCACGATGCCGGCTTCGCGCACTTTCTCGTAGCGGGCATCGAGAATGAGGTAGGGGAATGGCTCCTGAAGCGGTCGTTCGGCAAACGCCTTCAGGCTCTCGTCCAAGCGCTTGTTGATGGCCGAGATCGACGAAGCCGAGAAGGCATGACCGCACAGCTCTTCCGTGATCGCCTTGACCTTCCGGGTCGACACGCCCTGCACATACATCTCCGCAAGCGTGGCCACCAAGGCCCGCTCGGAACGCTGGTAGCGCTCGAACAGCTCGGTGGAGAAACGACCGGCCCGGTCCTGCGGAACCCGCAGCTCAAGCTTGCCGACCCGGGTGACCAGGGTGCGGCCGTAGTAACCCGAGCGATACCCAAGGCGCTCGGGCGTGCGCTCGCTCTTCGAAGCACCCAGCGCCTCCTCCATCTCGGCCTCGAGAACCTCCTGCATTACTGCACGGATCACTTCGTGCAGCCCCTCCGGGTTCGAAAGCAGAATGTCTTTGACGGCAGCGCTGGTCGATTTACCTTCTGTCTTGGTCATGGTGGCGTTCCTTCGCGGGAATCGGTGACGTTGAACATCACCAGCCTGCCATGACCGCCCTCTCTCAGCGAATTTGCAGAACTCTCAGCACACTACC
>NZ_JAMYOI010000084.1:0-920 GCF_040319775.1 Mesorhizobium sp. M0870 | reverse complement strand
AGCGGTCAGTTCAGTTTTGTGGAGGCTCTGCTGCCGCAGGGTCTTGGTCGGAGCGGTCGCCTGGACCGGTTGTCGTTGCTGGTGAAGTGGTATCGCTTCGAGAAGATCCTGGCACGGCTGCGCTCGCCGGCCGGACCAGGCCGGCCTGCCTACAATTCGTTGGTGATGTTCAAGGCGCTTCTGCTGCAGTCCTTGTATGGACTGTCGGACAGCGAACTGGAGGAGGCGCTCGCCGATCGGCTGTCGTTCCGCCGCTTCGTTGGGCTGACGCTCGAAGAGACGGTGCCCGACCACACCACGCTCAACCGCTTTCGCAATCGTCTCGTCGAGGCGGGGCTTCTGGAGAAGCTGTTTGGCGAACTGGACCGTCAGTTGGACAAGGCCGGGCTGATCCTGCGGCGCGGTACGATGCTCGATGCCACGGTGATCGAGACGGCGGCGGCACGGCCACCCAGTGGAACGGCGCACGAGGCCGGCGAGGCTGGCGATCCCGATGCCGGCTTTACACGCCGGCAGGGCAAGCCTGGCTCCTCCTATGGCTACAAGGCCCATGTCGGTGTCGACCAGGGCTCTGGCCTGATCCGCCGGGTGAGAACGACAGCGGCCAACGTCAACGACACGGTCGAGGCAGATCATCTGATCTGTGGCGACGAAGGCGCAGTGCTGGCGGATGCGGCCTATCACACCAAGGCGCGCCAGGTATTGCTGAGGGAGCGCGGGATCAAGCCAAGACTGATGCGGCGCGCCAACAAGCATCATCCGCATCTGCCAGCGCGCCTGAAGCATTTCAACCGGCTCATTGCGCGGCAACGCTTCGCCGTCGAGACGACCTTTGCCACCTTGAAGAACCGCATGCGGCTTTGCGCCATCCGCTACCGCGGCTTGGCCAAGGCGGCAGGACAGATCCTCATCGCCGCCAT
>NZ_JAMYOI010000083.1:0-1044 GCF_040319775.1 Mesorhizobium sp. M0870 | reverse complement strand
TGTTTGATCCCAGGCTTTGATGGTGCATACTTTTCGTCCGAATCAAAGGATGCGCTATGGGCCAGGTTCTTCATGGGAGCGCCACGACGACAGAGGCGATCCGTCGAGCGATACAGCATAGTCAAGAGAGCCTGAGGGCGCTGGCGAAGCGCTACGGCATCAATCAGAAGACGGTTAGGAAGTGGAGGAACCGGACGTCGGCCGCCGATCTTCCGACTGGCCCCAGAGATCCGAAGTCGACAGTGCTATCGACTGAGGAAGAGGCGGTCATCGTCGCCTTTCGGCGTTATACGCTGCTGCCACTGGACGATTGCCTCTATGCTCTCCAACCGACGATCCCGCATCTGTCGCGGTCATCCTTGCATCGCTGCCTGCAGCGTCACGGGATAGGCAGGTTGCCGGATGTCGAGGCCGACAAGCCGGCAAGGAAGAAGTTCAAGGCCTATCCAATCGGCTACTTCCATATCGACGTCGCCGAGGTCCGAACCGAGCAGGGCAAGCTGCATATGTTCGTGGCCATAGATCGGACCTCGAAGTTCGCTTTCGTCGAGCTGCACGAGAAGGCAACGACAGCGGTCTCCGCCGATTTCCTGCGCCATCTTCTTGATGCTGTCCCTTACAAGATCCACACAGTGCTTACCGACAACGGCATTCAGTTCACGACCCCAGGTGCCGGCGGCTCGGCCGTTCCGCTGATCAAGGAAGCCATGGCGGCGGGAGAAATCATATGGGCGCACGCCTTCGAACATACTTGCGCCAAGGCCGATATCGACCACCGAACGACAAAGCCAAGGCACCCATGGACCAACGGCCAGGTCGAACGCATGAACCGCACGATCAAGGATGCGACCGTCAAACGCTTCTACTACGAGAGCCATGACCAACTGCGCCAGCATCTCGCCGATTTCGTCTTAGCCTATAATTTCGGCCGACGACTGAAGACCCTCAAGGGCCTCACGCCCTTTGAATACATCTGCAAAATCTGGACAAAAGAGCCCGAACGATTCAGGCTCCATCCAACCCATCAAACCTTGGGACTAAACA
>NZ_JAMYOI010000082.1:0-1050 GCF_040319775.1 Mesorhizobium sp. M0870 | reverse complement strand
CTAGAGCGTTTCATATTTTGACGGAAGCGTAGCCTGCGTTTTCGAAGTAGTTCTTGCATTCGGCTGCCTCGATGGTTTCGACGAGGTGGCCGATGTGGCGCCACGTGTCCTCGACGGTGCGTTTCTGAGCTTGTCGCATCCAGTGTTTGATCTTGGCGAAGGCCTGCTCGATCGGATTGAGGTCCGGCGAGTAGGGCGGCAGATACCAAAGCCTGGCGCCGGCAGCTTTGATCGTCTGCCTGATGGCCGCCGACTTATGGCTTCCCAGGTTATCCATGACCACGATGTCGCCGGGCTTCAGCACGGTGATGAGCTGCTGCTCGACATAAGCACGGAAGCATTGGCCGTTGATCGGTCCGTCGAAGACGCAAGGTGCTGCGAGCCGGTCCCAGCGTAGTGCACCGAGGAAGGTCAGCGTGCGCCAGTGGCCGTGTGGAGCCAAGCCGCGCAGCCGTTTGCCTTTCGGCCCCCAACCTCGCAGTGGAGCCATGTTGGTCTTGATCCAGGTCTCATCGATGAAGACCAGGCACTGTGGATCGAGACCGCTTTGCCAAGAGCGCCATCGCTGGCGCCTGCGGGCAATATCGGCACGCGCCTGCTCAAGGGCGAACAGAGTTTTTTTTGAAGCTCAGGCCTTCGCGGCGCAGGAACAGCCACACCGTATTGTGCGAGACCTTGACCCCGCGAGCATCCAGCTCGTCCTTCAGCCGACGCAGCGTCAGTTCAGAGGTCTGATTAAGCCGCTCCATAATGAAGGCCCGATGCGGCTCAAGGACGCGCTTGCGATGTCCGCCCATCTTGCCCGGCGCCACCGAGCCAGTGGCACGGTAACGCTGCGACCACTTCACTACAGAGGAAACCGCAACGCCAAAGCGCGAGGCAACCGCACGGCAGGTCTCCCCGTCGCCAACCGCCGCTACTGCACGCTCACGAAGATCATTTGAAAGCGCTCGCGTCATCAGATGCTGGCCTCCAATCCAGCCAGCATCTTGAATCACAAACATCCGGCTTTGGGAATCCTACGATTCTCTCAAAATAGGAATCGCTCTA
>NZ_JAMYOI010000081.1:0-1072 GCF_040319775.1 Mesorhizobium sp. M0870 | reverse complement strand
CTACAATCTGAGCCTGCGCGATCTTGAGGAGATGATGGCCGAGCGGGGGATCGCCGTCGACCACACGACCATTCACCGCTGGACCGTTCGTTTCGTACCGCTACTGCTGGAGCATTTCAACCGGCGCAAGCGTAGCGTGACCGGGAAGTGGCATGTCGACGAGACGTACATCAACGTCCGCGGCCAGTGGATGTATCTCTATCGCGCCATCGACACTGTCGGCGATACAGACGAATTCTGGTTCAGCGAGCAGCGTGACCTGCCCTCGGCCAAACGGTTCTTCAGAAAAGCGCTGGCACGTCATGGCCGTCCCGACCGCGTCGTCATCGATGGTCAACCAGACCAACCATGAAAGGCTATCGTTTCCTGCGACATCACAAATCGCTTGCAGGATCGTTCCCAGCGTCGGCTGAAGCCGATCCGGATCTGCAAGAGTATACCTAAATAACCGGATCGAACAGGACCATCGGCGCATCAAGCGCCGCATTCGGTCAATGCTCGGCTTCAAATCACCAGCATCAGCCGCGATCATCCTAAACGGAATCGAAATGGTTCACATGATGCGCAAGCGACAGGCGAGGTACGCCTTCAATCCGAATCCGTCCCTGGCCGAGCAGTTCGAAATCCTCGCCGCCTGATTGACCGCGCATCAGGCCTCTCTGCGCCCCTATTCAGCCGTTGCAACAAAACCCGCCAGTGCAGGCGAACATCAGCGTGACCGCACGACTGCCCTTGCCCGCCGGTGACCAGCACGGGGCTTCCGGGAGCGAAGGGTCACAAGCGCGCGCCGCTTTGCCTCTCAAAGAGGTGGACACGGCGCGGATCGATCGTCAGCCGTACTTCTTCACCAGGACGGACGGTGAGCCTGTCCTTGACGATGGCGTCGATAGGATCTTCGCCAAGTTTGGCGAAGATCTGTGTCTCGGAGCCGGTCGGCTCCAGCACCGAAACAATTGCCGGCAAGCCGTCGGGCGCAATATCGATATGCTCGGGACGTATGCCGTAGATGACCGGCTGGCCGCCCTGCGCCCTGCCCTCCTCGACCGGCAGCACGGATCCGGTATCCGACACA
>NZ_JAMYOI010000080.1:0-1154 GCF_040319775.1 Mesorhizobium sp. M0870 | reverse complement strand
AGAGCGACTATCTGGGGTGTCAAGTTGCAATTACGAACTCGTTGCGCGCATCGCGTGCTTTTGCATTGAGGATGACCAGGAGTTTTCTGGCGAGTGCGATGCGGATGAGCATTTTTGGCTTTCCCGCCTGTTGCAACCGTTGAGCGAAAGCTTTGAGATGAGGATCGAATTTGGCCACGATAGCTGCGACGATGAAGAGGATGCCACGCGGCCCGGCGCGTCCGCCTCGCACATGCCTGTTGCCGGTGCGCTTGCCGCTATCGTTGGCGAAAGGAGCCAGGCCTGCCAGCTTGGCGATGGCCTTGTTGGAGATGAGGCCGATCTCGGGCAGTTCGGCCATCAGACGGGCGACAGTGCGTCCGGCTACGCCCTTGAGCGAACGAAAGGCTCGCTCCAGCCTGGCCCACAGCGGATCGTCATCGATCATCGAGGCAATCTCGCCTTCCAGGCGCCGTTGCTCGCGCTTGAGGAAGGCCAGCGTCGCCTCGATGCTGGCGCATACCTCGGCGTCGCATGCGGCACTTCTACGCTGCTTGTTGATGGTCGCATCGCCGACAATCTGGCAAAGCCGGCCAACCAACGCGGTAAGCCGCTGTTGGGCAGCGCTTGGCGGTGGCGTCGGCACCGTGTTCTTGACTGCGCCGTAATGGGCGATGACAGCGGCGTCGATCCTGTCGGTCTTCTCCAGATAGCCCATCGCCTCGGCGAAACGGCGCACGCTCTTGGCATTGACCACGCCGCACGGCATGCCGTGCGCCCACAAGAGCATGAACCCCAGCCGTTCATAGCCGCCCGATGCCTCCATCACCGCAAGGGCTGCGCCATGGCTGCGGCAGAACAGCCAAAGAGCTGCAATCCCCGCCGCATCGTTGGCGAAGCGCGCTGCCGCTCCGCCAGGCCGGACATGCGCGTCCAGCCAATCTTTCGAAACATCAACTCCACAAATAATCCTGTTCACGGTAACCTGCCTTGTGCGTACGGTTGGAACCAAGCGACTGTTCGGTCGTGCGTGACGAAGGCGAAGATCCCAAGCTCTCCCGCGGTTGTAACCTCAGGTGGTACGGGCGACTTCGCCAAGCCAAGGTCCGGGCGGCCGCCCGGACCTTGGCTCAATCGCTCTAATCCCACGAAATCTCTCTCGTGTAGATACAAGG
>NZ_JAMYOI010000079.1:0-1234 GCF_040319775.1 Mesorhizobium sp. M0870 | reverse complement strand
AAAATGTATGGTCCGCCCCGTCCGTGCAAGGGTTCGCGACATCGTCGATGACGATTCCAGTTGCATAAATGTATCCGGCCTCTCGCGAGCGGGCTGCTGTTGCAGCCAGGCCATGATGAGATCCGCGCACACCGTTCCCAATAAATGGTTCGGGCATGAAGCCCGCTTTTTTGCACAGGGCTTACGGCATGCTGATCCACTGTTTCGTCATCACTATTCCCGAGCCTTGCAATCGAGCCGCAAGCGTCAGGCGAATGCAGGATCCCTGCGTTCGTAGAGCGCTCCCGGCTTGGTCAGAACAACCCAGACAATACGTGCCATCTTGGCGGCGAGTGCGACAACGGCCTTGTTCGGATGCATTCGGCTCTGCAGCCCGTCGAGCCAGCTTCCAAGGCGATCCCGGATTCGATCCAGATGTCTGAAGCAGGATCGCGCGCCATGAACGAGGAGCTTGCGGACGTAGCGGTTCCCGCGCTTGCTGATGCCGAGGAGCTTCTGCTTGCCCCCGGTCGAGTGTTCCCGCGGGACAAGGCCCAGCCATGCAGCCAGATCGCGGGCCTTCTGGAACTGGCGTCCGTTCCGACTGCCGCAAGAAGGGCGGTGGCGCCCAGTGCTCCGATGCCGGGGATCGTCATGAGCCGGCGGGCAACATCTTCTCGATCTGCAATCGCAGCTATCTCCCTTGTCACGTCCTGAATGCGCTGCTCTAGCTGGTGGAGGTCGGCGAACAGATCCGTGAGCAGTTTGCGCATCGCCGGCGATAGGTCGTTCGACGCATCGTTGAGAACCAGCGGCAGGTCGAGCTTGAACAGGCCTGCCCCCTGGCGTAGGGCGATCCCGTATTCGAGGCAGAAGGCTCTCATCTGATTGATCAGACGCGTTCTCGTTCCGATCATCTGGTCCCGCACCCGGTGCAAAGCCTGAAGATCGGCTTGTTCCTCGCTCTTGAGTGCAGCAAACCGCATTGTTGGCCGCGTGGCCGCCTCAGCGATCGCCTCCGCATCGATGATGTCGGTCTTGTTCGACTTGACGTAGGGCTTCACGAACTGCGCGGGGATCAAGCGCACCGTATGTCCGAGCGCCTGTATCTTCCTCGCAATCCATTGAGATCCGGCGCACGATTCCATGCCAACGATCGCCGGCGCTGCTCGCTCGAAGAATTGTAGCAGCGCGTCACGTCGGAAACGAACCTTTTGAACTGGCACGCCGTCGCTTCCGAGGCCAACGACGTGGA
>NZ_JAMYOI010000078.1:0-1309 GCF_040319775.1 Mesorhizobium sp. M0870 | reverse complement strand
GCACCGGAAGGCCCTTGACCTTGGTCAGCGACAGCATGACGTTTTCCAGGGCTGTGTGGTCGGGAAACAGGTTGAACTGCTGGAACACCATGCCGACACGCCGGCGCAGCTTTTCGGGCTTCATCGCCAGGATGCTCGCGCCATCGAGCAGCACGTCACCGCCCTTGGGCTCGACCAAGCGGTTAAGGCAGCGCAGCAAGGTCGACTTGCCCGACCCTGACGGACCGATGACGCAGGTGACCGTGCCCGGCTTGACCGTCAGGCTGACGCCCTTCAGGACATCGAGATCGCCATAGGCCATGTCGAGATTGGTGACGGCGAGACTACCACCCTTGAAGCGTGAAAGCGCCGAGCTGTCTTCAGGGCTGGCCTCGGAGAGCGGGCTGCCGACGGCGCTCTCCAGTTCGCTCACCTCGGCAAGGCCGCTGGTGACGAGGCCTGCCTTTTGCTTTCCGACCCGCAGCGAGTTGTCGATGTAATTAACCACGTGGGTCAACGGCACGGTGATCACGAGATAGAACACGCCGGCCAGCAGCAATGGCGACAGGTTTCCGGTGACCACCGCCTGGTCCTGACCGACGCGGAAAATCTCGCGCTCCGATGCGAGCAGACCGAGGAAGTAGACGAGGCTCGAATCCTTGACGTTGCCGATGAACTGGTTGACCAGCGCCGGCAGGACGCGGCGGATGCCCTGCGGGATGACGATCAGGCGCATGCCCTGCCCGTAGCTCATGCTGAGCGCCCGGCAGGCTTCCATTTGCCCGCGCTCGACGCTCTGGATGCCCGAGCGGAAGATTTCGCCGATATAGGCGCCGGCGATCAGGCTGAGGGCCAGAATGCCGAGCGGAAAGGGCGAAGGCCCAAAGATTTCACGGCCGATGCGCGCAAAGCCCTGGCCGATCAGAAGGATCGTGACGATCGCCGGAAGGCCACGGAAAATGTCCGTGTAGACCCGGGCCGGAATGCGCAGCCAGCGCGATTGCGAGATGCCCATGACTGCCAGGATCATGCCGAGCACGACACCCAGCACCGTGGATGCGGCCGCGAGGATCAAGGTGTTCTTCAATCCGATGGTGATCATGCTTGGCAGCACGTCCGCCATGGCTTGCCAGTCAAGGAAACTGCGCCGCAAGTTTTCAAGCCAGTTCATTCGGCCCCCTTTCGGTTGCGCTGTCCGCATCGTCCGACATCAAACGCGGCAGCGCGTGGTGCGGGGGGCGCGCGGCGCACCCCCGGGGGCGGGGGGGGGGGGGGGTGGGGGGGGGTGTTTGGGGGGGGGGGGGGGCGGGGGGGCCGCCAGAGAAAGGTT
>NZ_JAMYOI010000077.1:0-1313 GCF_040319775.1 Mesorhizobium sp. M0870 | reverse complement strand
GGTCCAGCGGTGAATGGTCGTGTGGTCGACGGCGATCCCCCGCTCGGCCATCATCTCCTCAAGATCGCGCAGGCTCAGATTGTAGATTCCATGGGCGGTGGAAAGCGATCGGCTTTCTGACAGAAGTGAGGTTGCTGAACCAACCCTGTGGAGACGACCATGCATGTTTCAACTGACCGGTCCGGAGCACCGACCGCCATCCGCACCAATCTGTGCGATTTTCGTCTCATTGGAACTCTTATACGCAGGTTGGATACCGCATTTCCGTGTGTACGCCTGGGGCTGCTTCCATCTAAGCACGGGCATCGACGTAGTCGGCCACTCAATTCCATCGAAGGTTCTCCGACCGGGGCCCTGCCTCCAACATGGGCATCAGCTGATGATCGATCTTGTCTCCTGCTTCCAATTACTCGCGAGATGCAGATGCTAGGTTAGGCTTGAGGAACTGCGGACCGGCGATGGCAGAGCGCTGCCAGCGCATCTCAAAGCGCAGATATGCCGCGAACTCGATCGGCTGGAACTGCTTCTCGAGCAAGTCAAGGCCGTGGAGGCGTGGAGGCGTGGAGGCGTGGAGGCGGAGCGAGCCGCGTTGCTGGCCGAGGCGCAAGACGCGGCAACGCCCACCTCGGCGGCGATGTTGCTAGACGTGAAGGGCATCGGACCGGAGTTTGCTGCCATGCTTTGGTCGGAAGGGTTGTTCCGCCATTTCGACAACCGACGGCAAGTGGCGGCCTACGCCGGCCTTGCGCCGACGCCTTGGCAAAGCGGCTCGGTCGATCGTGAGCAAGGCGTGTCGAAATCCGGCAATCCGCGGCTGCGAACGACGATGGTTCAACTCGCCTGGCTATGGCTGCGCCATCAACCGCAATCGGCGCTTGCTCTCTGGTTCCGTGGACGCGTTCAGCAAAACGGCGGGCGGATGCGTAAGACAATGATTGTGGCGCTCGCCCGCAAGCTGCTAGTCGCACTCTGGAAGTATGTAACCGCCGGCATCGTGATCGAAGGCGCCGTGATGAAGGCCTGTTTTACCCTAATCCCGTAATCCGCCAGGACCCGATCAGTCCTGGCCGATCCAGGTGGATGAACCGATACCCGGCATGGCCTGAATGCCGTTTTGTAGAATGGTTGCATCTTCCTGAGCCCTTGCCCGCCGCAAGCGGGATATTGGTGCAGCCGTATTGAACGGCGACCGCATGTGATGTTAATCGTGCTCGGAGACGGCCGGTCAGTATTCCGACGAAGCCGGCCATCGATTCCGATTTGAAGCCGGCCAGTCATTCCGATTTCATTCCGGCCGGTGTTCCGATTTGAAG
>NZ_JAMYOI010000076.1:0-1331 GCF_040319775.1 Mesorhizobium sp. M0870 | reverse complement strand
TAATGCAGTTCACTTAAGTTGGGCTGGATGAGGATCTGGTAAGACCTATCGAACAGGATGGAGATTCGTTTCCATCCTGTTCGTGTTTTGAGATGCCAGGTCGCATAGGACATACAGCCGATTTATCGGCACTTTCGGGTGCAATTGATCCGGAATGGATCGCCTTGGCGCTTGCCAGCAGCGGCAAGGCGAGCATCCGCAAGCGCAAGCTCCCCGCCGAGCAAGTTGTCTGGCTGGTGATTGCGCTTTCCTTGTATCGTCATCAGTCCATGCCTGAGGTGGTGGCCCATCTGGATCTGGTGTTGCCCGATGAGGTGAACCCGGACATTGCCAAGAGCGCCTTGACGCAGGCCCGCCAGCGCTTAGGCCAGGCGCCGCTGGCGCAGTTGTTTGCGATGAGCGCGACGTGCTGGGACGAGCGACACCAAGTCGGGCGAGGCTGGCGGGGTCTTGCGCGCTATGCCGTGGATGGCAGCACATTGCGTGTCGCCGACAGCGTGGAGAACCGCGCGCATTTTGGAGCGCAAGCCTATGCATCCGGCGCTGTTGCAAGTTATCCGCAGCTACGGCTCTTGACCCTGACGGCGCTCGCCACGCACCTGGTGCGTGATGCGGTGTTTGGGATCTACGGCAAGAATGAGATGCTCTATGCCAAGAGCTTGCTCGACCAAGTGCCGGACCAATCCCTGACGGTCTTCGACAAGGGCTTTTTCAGCGCCAGCCTGCTGCTGCAGCTTCAATCGAAGGGCAAGCAACGTCATTGGCTCCTGCCGGCCAAAGGCAACAGTGCATGGCAGCGCCTGGACCAGAACGCCACCGACTATCGGGTGCGCATGAAAGTCTCGCCGCAAGCACGCGAGGCCGAGCCCGACTTGCCGACATTCTGGGAAGCTCGGGCGATCGAGACGGTCAACCGGCATGGGCAAAAGCGAATATTGCTCACCTCATTGACGGACAAGAAGGCCTATCCTGCCCAGGAGATCGTGCAGCAATACGAAGACCGCTGGCGGATCGAAACCAGCTATCGAGAGCTGAAGCAGGAGCTTCTTGGCAGCGAATTGACGCTGCGCAGCGGCACACCGCAGACCGTTTATCAGGAAGTTTGGGGAGCCTTGCTGGCTTACAATCTGGTGCGGTTGGAAATGGCCGAGGTTGCCTCTGAAGCCGAGGTCAAGCCAACCGAATTGAGCTTCACCACAGCCCTGCACTACATTCGTCACGAATGGGGGTGGATGGCGATCGAAGCGCCAGCAAAACTACCCGCACACCTCATCCGATTAAGACAACGGCTGGGAGACCTCATCCTCCCAAAAACACGGGGGCGATCATGC
>NZ_JAMYOI010000075.1:0-1526 GCF_040319775.1 Mesorhizobium sp. M0870 | reverse complement strand
TGATCAGCCCTCTCGTGTACGGATGGCGTGGGGTAACGAGGACCTTGTCCACGGGACCTCGTTCGGCGGCCCGAGCCGCATACATTCAATCATAGGTCAGTCGGCACCGCCTTCCGTCTAGGGTGCGCGGACCTGGACATCCACGACCTTCATTTTCATGACTTGCGGCACGAAGGGACAGCCTTTTCGAGGCCGGGTTCACGATCTAACAAGTTGCACTGGTAACTGGGCACAAGGACTGGAAAATGTTGAAGCGCTACACCCATCTAAAGCCGGAGGCTCTCCACGCGGTATTGGCAGCGTGCGCGGCAGAGGTCGTTGCGCTCCTCAAGAAAATCGAGCCGGTCGAAAGCCTGCGAGGAGTGGGTGCTCTGTCCCGGTGGCGATCTCGCTTGCAAGCAGTTCGCCGGCAATCAGGCCAAGTGTTGCGCCGCTGTGGCTGAAGGCGACGTAGTATCCCTTGACCTCCCGCAACTGGCCGAAGACCGGTTCACCGTCTCCGGGGATTGGCTTCGGCCCGACACCGTAGCTGTCCAGTTCCAATTTCGGATGACCCTCGAGAACATTCGACGCTTCGTCGAGAAGTCCCTGGATGGTCGATGCGTTTACGCGATAAGTGCCATCCGGATTGACCACCACCTCTTCTTCCGACCAGGCGGAATCGAGCGCGAGCGCGCCATCTGGCGTTGGCCGGACGGCGACGCGCGGCGTGTTGAGCACGGCGCGGAGCGGCAAGTCGACTGGCTTGGTCCTGACCAGCAGCGCGATCGGTGTCCCGTCGGCGATACGCTGACCGGAGTCGGCAACCATTCGCGGCACATCCGCACCGGTCGCTAGAAGCACCGCGTCGGCGGCGAAGCTGATGCCGCTGGTCGTCGTGACGCCGGTTGCGCGGCCGTTGGCGACCGTGACGGTAGCGCTTCCGGCGCCGGTGAGAAGCCGCCCGCCACGCTCCACGAATTCCGCGATCAATATTTCGATCAGCGACGGCAGGTCGACCCAGCCCTCGCCCGGGTTGAAGATCGCGCCTTGCGGTGTGACAGCGCTTGCGCAGACACCCGGCGTGACCAACGCTATGTCGCCCGCGGACAGATGTTGCGCATCATAGCCGAGGCCTTTTTCATGGGCGAAGACATCGGCGATCTCGTTTGAGGCATCGTCGGCATCCCATGTCAGGCCGCCGTCGAAACGCAGCCAGGCAGCATCCGGATATCTCGCCGACAGCGTGCGGTAGCGGTCGATACCGATCATGCGCAGGCGATGATACTCAGCCGAGCGCTTGCGCGCCGAATTCATCCAGGCGAGCGAGCGGCCGGACGCCCCCTTGGCGAGCGGTCCATCATTGACCAGAACGGTCTCGATGCCGAGCCTTGCAAGATGAACGGCCGAGGAGACGCCAAAAATACCGCCCCCGACAACAACGACCTTGGAGACCTGATGAGATGTAACCATGAGATGTTCTTTCACTGTGTAGAGAGTGGATTGAGCGACCGAAGGCGTTCCACGCATATCGGCCAGATGGCGAT
>NZ_JAMYOI010000074.1:0-2159 GCF_040319775.1 Mesorhizobium sp. M0870 | reverse complement strand
CCTCCAAGTAAAGATCCCAAAAAAGGAATTCTCCTATGTACAATACCGACATCCCGACCCGCGCCGAGCTGCCGACATCCATGCAACTCCTTCGCTCTACCGTCATCGCAATTCTCGCGGCAGCTGCCATCCTTGTGACCATCGTGCTGCCGGCCGAATACGCCATCGATCCCACCGGCGTTGGGCGAGCGCTCGAGCTCACCGAGATGGGCGAGATCAAGACACAACTGGCCGAAGAGGCCGAGCAGGACCGCCTTCGCGAACTGCAAAACGGCACTCCGATCGCCGTGCCAGCCCGAGATCAGCAGTCGAGTCTTCTGGAGCGCGTCTTCGCTGAACTGGTGATGGGTTCCGCCTCTGCCCAGGAACTCCGGACAGACGAAATGTCGGTCACCCTGAAGCCCGGCGAAGGAGCTGAGATCAAGCTCGTCATGGCCAAGGGCGCACAGGCACAATACTCTTGGACGGCCAATGGCGCGGCGGTGAACTTCGACACCCATGGTGACGGCGGCGGCGAAAACATTTCATACGAGAAGGGCCGCGGGGCTGCAGAGGACGAGGGCGTACTTGAGGCAGCGTTTGACGGCAATCACGGTTGGTTCTGGCGTAACCGCACCGATGCCGACGTCACCGTGACGCTGAAGACGAACGGTGCCTACACCGACATCAAACGGATGATGTGAACGATACGTCAATTTTATCCGGCGCCGTTTGGCGCCGGAGTGACGCGCTGTTCATTGCCACGACCTCACTGTTTGGCGCACCACCGTCCCGTGAGCATTCGTGTCGAGGTAGGCGGCGGCGTGGTGAATTGGTGCGCCGCTAGGCTGTGTCAACGTGTCATGCCGCATTGGCTGTTGGCGAAATCAGCGCCGAACGTTTGCCGCGATGGAGATCCTTGGCAAACACGCAAGCCGAACTGTGCCCAGGAGATAGCTTCAAGGCCGGTGGCATCTGTTGTTTGCATTCTTCGACCACCAAGGGGCAGCGAGTCCGGAACCTGCAGCCGGATGGTGGATTCGTAGGGCTCGGCACCTCCCCGATCATGACCGGAACCCTGCGCTGCTTTTCGGCGATCGGATCCACCTCCGGTGTCGAGGCCAGCAACATCTGCGAATAGGGATGGCCTGGGTGATCGTAGAGTTCCTGCGATGGCCCGTGCTCCACGATCTTGCCGAGGTACATCACGTAGACGCGCGATGCAGCCTGCCTGACCAACGCAAGGTCGTGGGCAATGAACAGGCACGCCACCCCAAAATCTTTCTGCAGGTGCAGGAAAAGGTTCATCACTTGGGCTCGGATGGACAAATCCAGTGCGCTAACTGGTTCATCGCAGATCAGCACTCTTGGATTCACGGCGAGGGATCGGGCAATCGCAACGCGCTGGCGCTGCCCTCCGGACAGTTCCCGCGTGTGCCGATCCTTCAAAGCGTCCGCCAGTCCGACCTGATCCAGGAGCGCCTTGGTACGATGGTTGCGGTCGGATTGTGATTTCAACCCGCTGATCAGCAACGCTTCATCGATCGTCTCACCGACCGTCTGTCTGTCGTTCAGGGACGAATATGGATCCTGAAACACGTATTGGAGCGCCCTGCGGCTTTCGCGCAGTGCTGCACCGGAGAGTGTGGTGAGGTCCACTCCATCAAGCAGGACTCGTCCCGCGCTTGCCTTTTCGAGACCCACAATGGTGCGGCCCAGCGTCGACTTTCCGCAACCGGACTCGCCTACCAGACCGACGATCTCGCCCGGATAGAGCTCGATCGAGACGTCGTCGACGGCATGGATGAACTTGCCTCGCTGAACGCTTTTGAAGCGCGTCTGCAGGTTTTCGACTTTCAGAACAGGACCGTGCGTCATGCTGCTGCCTTCCTTTGGTTGACAACCGCGCAGGCCACGACAACAGCGCTGTCGACCGACCGCGCAAGTGGAGGGCGGCTTGCGGTGCATGCGGGAATTGCGAGCTCGCAGCGCGGGGCAAAGGCACAGCCTTTGAATGGCGCGCCCAGCGTTGGCGGTATCCCGGGAAGACCGCGAAACTCCGAACCGATCGGGTCTTCCCGCCGTGGGATCGCGTTGATCAGCCCTCTCGTGTACGGATGGCGTGGGGTAACGAGGACCTTGTCCACGGGACCTCGTTCGGCGGCCCGAGCCGCATACAT
>NZ_JAMYOI010000073.1:0-2275 GCF_040319775.1 Mesorhizobium sp. M0870 | reverse complement strand
GTATTCCGACGAAGCCGGCCATCGATTCCGATTTGAAGCCGGCCAGTCATTCCGATTTCATTCCGGCCGGTGTTCCGATTTGAAGCCGGCCATTTTTCGGACTGATCCTGGGTCTGGTTGATGTTTGGATTGGGTTTCGTTTCAGGTCAAGCTTGCGCTGTTTCGGTCGCTCTTGGCGAGCGCTGTTTTCGCATGCTTTCACCGGTGAGATCGATGCGATAGGCGTTGTGAACGAGGCGGTCGAGGATGGCATCGGCCAGAGTTGGGTTTGCAATGATCTCGTACCAGTGATCCAGGGGCAGCTGACTGGTGACGATTGTCGATCGGCGTTCGTAGCGGTCTTCAATGATCTCAAGCACATCACGCCGCTGGTCATCATTGAGTTTTTCCGGTCCCCAGTCATCGAGAATGAGAAGGTCGGTTTTGGCGAGTTGCTTGAGGATGCGGCCATAACGTCCGTCGCCTCTGGCGAGGGCAAGTGTTGCAAACAGCCGGGGAACGCGGTGATAGGCGACGGAGAAATCCTCTCGGCAAGCTTTGTGGCCGAGCGCACAGGCCAGCCAGCTCTTGCCGACGCCCGCCGGCCCGGTGATGAGAAGACTGTGATGCTTGCGAATCCAGTCGCAGCCGGCGAGCGCCATGAACAGATTGCGGTCAAGACCGCGTGCGGCACGAAAGTCGGCATTCTCGATCTGTGCGTCATGGCGAAGCTTTGCAGCCCTGGCGCGGGCTTCGAAACGCTTCTGGCGGCGCATGGTCGCCTCACGCTCGAGCAGCATAGCAAGCCATTCGCCGTGCTCGAGGCCGCGTGCTTCGGACTGTGCGTCGAGTTCTAGGAAGGCGGTGGCCATGCCATGAAGGCCGAGTTCGCGCAGCATGTCGATGGTCGGATTGATCAGCATGGTGTGTATCTCCTCAATGAAAGTAATCAGGGCCACGCAGATTGGCGTGATCGACGATGGCGGTCGGTTCGGTGGACTGCCTTGCGGCCTTGTGATTGGCGATGAGCGAGGCGATGCTCTTGCAGTTCAGGCCACCGATCTCGACAGCGCGGGCTGACACGGCTTCGGCGCGATCGCGTGTGACATCGCGAAACAGGCGCAGAACACCCAGGCATGTTCGAAAGCCTTGTTCAGGATGTGGGCGGCTGGCGAGGATTGCGACAACCAAGCCTTCCGTCTCGGGGCCGACGGATGCGGCCCAGCGACGGAACCGATCCGGCGTCCACTCGGCATATCGCCGGTGGGAGCTGGGCATATGATCCGGATCCGTCCCATGACGAGGGCCGCCATAGCGGCGCTGATGGACGGCAATGCGCTTGCCGCGGTGAAAGATCTCGATGGTGCGTGCCGTTGCTCTCAGATCGACTTGCTGGCGAATGAGGCTGTGCGGTACGGAATAAAAGAAGGTCTTGAACTCGACATGGTAGTCCGTCGAGACGCGGGCCAAACGCCACTCGGCGAATTCGTAGTCTTCGCTCGGAAGGCTTGCGAGCGCAGCACGCTCGACGCTCTCAAACAGTTGCCGGCGACTGACGCCCAGCCGACGCATGACGTGATCATTGATGCGATCGAGTGCCTGGCGAATGGCGGCATTGGCCTCGGCCAGCGAGAAGAAGGTCTGGTTGCGCAGCCGCCCCAGAATGCAGGACTGGGCGAAACGCACGCCGTTCTCGACTTTCGATTTGTCCTTCGGCCGTCGCGGCCGTGCCGGAAGACGCCGACGCCATAGTGGGATGCCATCATGCCGTAGCTGCGGTTGATCTCGGGATCGTAGAAGCTGGCGCGGCTGACGCCCGACTTCAGATTGTCGGGGACGACCAGGCGGGGAACGCCATCAAAGAAACGAAACATCCTGACGTGTGAACCAATCCAATCAGGCAGTGTCTGGGTCCAGGTTGCTTCGGCATAGGTGAAGCTGGACGCTCCCAAGACCGCCACAAAGATCTCCGCCTCACGGATCTCGCCGGTGTCTCGATCAGCGATCGGGATCTTCTTGCCGGAATAGTCGACGAAGACCTTGTCGCCGGCGGCGTGTTCCTGGCGCATCGTCGGCGAAAGCCGCTGTTCGAAGCT
The DNA here is from genome assembly GCF_040319775.1 of Mesorhizobium sp. M0870. Taxonomy (NCBI): domain Bacteria; kingdom Pseudomonadati; phylum Pseudomonadota; class Alphaproteobacteria; order Hyphomicrobiales; family Phyllobacteriaceae; genus Mesorhizobium; species Mesorhizobium sp. M0870. The sequence goes on along the minus strand of NZ_JAMYOI010000073.1, from coordinate 200 downwards.
GCGAAAGAGCTCGCAGAACCGGCTGTAGCCATATCCGTCGGGATGACTTCCTCGATACTCCTCCCACAAGATGAGGAGCGTGAGCCCGGCTTCTTAAGCTCGACGGCAAGATGGGCCCAGTTCGGCTCTGTGCGCCGCCGCGTGCCCTGTTTGACACCATTGCGAGCGAAGAGTTTGTTCTCAAGCGCGTCATCGGTCAG
>NZ_JAMYOI010000072.1:0-2611 GCF_040319775.1 Mesorhizobium sp. M0870 | reverse complement strand
CTCGGGACGTATGCCGTAGATGACCGGCTGGCCGCCCTGCGCCCTGCCCTCCTCGACCGGCAGCACGGATCCGGTATCCGACACACCCGGCGCTTCAACGCCAGTCTTGGCCAGAAGTTTTTTGTTGAAGAACAGGAGCTGCGTTCCCTCCCACATCGGCATTGACAGCATCTTCCCGTTGTAGGTAGCGCCCTGCACGTCGCTGGGGAACAGTACGCCCTTGCTCTTTTCTGCGAAGGCACTCGTCAAGTCCTTCAAAATGCCCAGCTTGGAGAACGTCGGTATATAGGTCGGATCTACGAGGAAGACATCGATTCCTGAATCCCCCGTCCGGAAGCGCTGAACTATCGTGTTCTGATAGTCGGCAAACGGCACGCCTTCGTAGGAAACCTTCTTGCCAGACACCTTTTCGAAAGCATCGAAGAGCCTTTTATAGCCGGCGCCTTCGCCATAGCCGAAGAATCGCAGCTTCTTGTCCTGCGCCCTGGCCGGCAATGATCCAAGGAGTGGCAGCGACGACACCCCCAACATGCCAGTCAAGAAGTCACGCCGACCGAGGCGATATCCCAATATACTCATCTTGTTCCTCCCGTTCGTTCTGCGGAACCATAAAGGAACCACTCCCTTAGCTCAAAGCGTACGCTAGGTTATTTCTTGCAAGAATGCAATAACCTAATATTGCCAAACGCTAGCGCCATGTGGTAGCAATGAGTCGCCCATGAGGAGACTGCATGATTCGGCCCGGTAGAACTCCACTTCATATTCAGCTCGCCGATATCATTCGGTCTCAGATCGAGAGCGGCGTCTTCAATGCTGGCGATCAACTCCCCACTGAGATGGAGTTGATGAAGCAGCATGAGCTCAGCAGCAGCACCGTGCGACAGGCAGTGCTTGCCCTTGTCGGCGAAGGCTTGCTGTATCGACGCGCTGGCAAGGGAACTTTCGTTGCCAAACGTCACATCGGTCGGGACCTGCTCACTTTTTCAGGATTTTCGGAAGAAGCGGTGACGCGTGGCTTCCGGCCGGGTACTAAACACGTGATGGTCGACTGGCATCCCGCTGACGCCTTGGTTGCAGCCGCACTAAACGTGCCGACCGATGAGAACGTCTTGACCATCGAGCGCGTGCGGACGATCGACGACGAGGTCGTAGCGGTTGAGACAGTTTCTTTTGTAGCAGCAATCGGTCTACTCATGGAAAAGCTCGACCTTGCCGACACCTCTCTCACCGAAATTCTGGAGCGGCAGCTTGGTGTGGCTCTGGCGCGAGCCAGGCAGGAGATAAAGGCCGGCGTCGCGCGTGCCAAACTGGCAAAAGCACTCGACGTGTCGAGCGGCGCTGCGGTGCTGCAAATCGACCGTACCGCCTTCGACGCGACCGATCAGGTTATTTACTTTTCGTCCTCGTCCTACCGGGCCGATCGGTACATTTACACCGGCTGGATCGAGCGCACGAGCGCCTCGATCACTCAACCACGCCAATTAATCGGCGGGAGCAGATGATGCCCACTTGCGAGGTTCACGTCGTCGGCTCGTACGGAGTTGCGTTTTGGATTGCGGGCGACGTGCCAGCGCCGGGCGAAACTCTGCTGGGGTCGGGGTTTGCCTTCGGAAATGGCGGCAAGGGCTCTAATCAGGCTATCGGAGCTGCGCGACTCGGTGCCAGATGCAAACTGCTGGCGGGCGTTGGCGCCGACAAATTCGGTGACGAGGCACTGCAACTTTGGCGCGCTGAAGGCGTCGACTGCTCGGCTGTGAGGCAGATAACTGAGACACCGACGATGGCCGGGATCATCATTCTCGACGCCGAAGGCGAGAACCGCATCATCACCGATCCCGGCGCCAACGCGCGGCTTACGGCGACCGATGTCGAAACCTTCGCAGCCACCTGGAAGAGCCCGGGCATCCTGCTCACACAGCTCGAGATCCCAGTCGAGACGGCGGCCCGCGCGCTTGCCATCGGAAAGGCGCGAGGACTGACGACCATCCTCAATCCTGCACCTGGGCGCGCCCTGCCGAAGCAAATCTTTGCCGACGTTGACATCCTAACGCCAAACCAGTCGGAAGCGCGCATTCTGCTGGGGCTCGACGCGGACGATCAGCAGGCCGACGCCGATTTAGCGGCAAGACTGCGCGACCTCGGCGTGGGGCATGTCGTCATGACGCTGGGAACGGATGGTGCCTTGATTGTCGGCCCCGAAGGACTGACCAAGATCGCAAGCTACCCAGTCAACGTCGTCGACACTACCGGGGCTGGAGATGCATTCAACGGGGCACTCGCTGCAGGGCTGGCCAGTGGATTGACCCTCACGGACGCTGTTCGCCGCGGCACTGCGGCGGGCGCCCTCGCAGTCACGAAAAAGCTCGTGGTTCCGGCATTGCCCGATGAGAATCAGATTTCAGAATTGATGAAAACCCGGACCGCTTGCGCATGAAGATTAGGGTTGCTTTCCTTCCCACGGGCCCCCTGGCTATTGCCGGAGACGTGTGCATTATCGTGGATGTGATCCGCGCCACGACAGCTCTTGTCGGCCTTTTCGACGCCGGCAGCGATCGTGTGTTTGTCGGAGGATTTCGCTCGGATGTCGCCAAAGCGCGCGCCGCCGTGGGCG
>NZ_JAMYOI010000071.1:0-2924 GCF_040319775.1 Mesorhizobium sp. M0870 | reverse complement strand
AGACCGAAGAGGAGGCGATAGCACTCGCCAACGACACCGAATTCGGCCTCGCCTGCTATTTCTACACCGGCGATCTCGGCCGCGCTTTCCGCGTCATGGAAGGGCTGAAGTACGGCATGGTCGGCGTCAATGAAGGCCTCATCACCACGCCGGAGGCGCCGTTCGGCGGCGTCAAGGAATCCGGCCTCGGCAAGGAAGGCGGACATCAGGGCATCGAGGATTACCTCGACACCAAATATGTCTGCATCGGCGGCCTCGGCTCTAGTGCGCCGGCTTTTCCCGCGTCTCAGAACGCGGAATGACGAACCCGCGGGTGATCCGGTGAAAATCTTTCCGGTTCCGAGGAGAAGTGACCTAAGATCGTGAGCGCCCTATGCTCTTACGTTTCCGGAAAAAGCTTCGGAAACAGCGCGTCCAGAGCGTCCGCCGGAAAGCGTAGGGACACTGGGCCCTTTGGCGTTTCCGACGCCAATAGTCCGAGCGCGATTACGTCATTGAACACTCGACGCGCCGTACGTTCGGGTAGTCCGCTAATACGGGATGCCTCGCCGCGGTCAGCCTCACCGCGCGTGAGCGCTTCCTCCACGAGGCGGCCGGCTTCGGGCTTCAGACCACTGCGCTCCACATGCCGATACAGCCGCTTGGCCAACGTGTCGAGATCGAACAGTCCGGTCATGAAGCTCACCTGATCGATACACGCCTGCAGGAACCATAAGGTAAAATCGCCGAGTGCGCGTTCGGAGAGGTTGCCACGTCCGTCGAGATCACCCTGGCGGGGCATATCGGCATGATCCATCATGCTCTTGTAATCCGTTCGGCTTTTCACGCCACGTGCCAAGCCTCGTGAGATCGACCACAGCCCGTGCGCGGCGACCCCGGCCTGAGGGCCATGGCGTGGCTCATCAATCGGCTGGCGCGTCCGTTTCCGTCCGGAAACGGGTGAATGTAGTTGAAGCGGTGATGCGCGGCAGGAATGGTCAGGATGCGTCCGGCCTTGCCCAGCTTATCGAAGCGATAACGCATGGCAAAGTATTGCATGAAATCGTTGACGCGATCGCTCGAAGGCGGTTCATGCCGGCCGATGGCGACGTCATGCTCTGGCTTCGATCGCCACTCACCTGGCGCCATGACGAACTCACGGCCGGCACCCTTGATGGTCAGCATGGGCGCTTCGGCATCGCGATAGAATTCCGCGTGCAGCCATCGAAGAAAACCTACCGATGCCGGTTCCGGCAACTGCCCATCGGCAGCCAGGCGGTCGATCTCGGCTTGCACGCGAACGTGCGCGGCCGCCTCGAGCTGCAGATTGCGGCGGTTCTCGTCTCGATCGAAATTCCGACCAGCGCCCGTTCGATGTCGCGCGGGCGCGTATCGTGGCCTTCGATCAGGTTGCTGTAGTAGGTGTTCATGATGCGCACGAGATGGGCGAGGTTGGCTGCGGTACGCGAGTGCAGGCTTTTGCCCAAAACAGCCGACGTCGCCAGGCTTGGACACAAATCGATGCTGCCGATGATGATCATGGCCGATGTTCGGCAGGCCTATCGTACTGACAACTATGCACAAACCGTAATTGGGGGAGCCATCTGGCCGATGCTTTGGCCGATCTATGACGATCGGCCGGACTCAGACAGGTTCGAGGTGGAAAACAGGCAGCTTTAGACATGGTTCTGCCTCGGCCAGCGCAAGATTCGCCTGGAGCTTCGCTTATGCTGTGTGAGCTTGTTCTCTCGCGCCCGAATTCCCCATGGATGGCCCAAAAGCAGGCGATCCATTTGTCATTTTTAAGTGCGTCGGACTGCCAGTTGATCGCGTTCTGACCCGACTGGGAGTTCAAGTTTGACCTGAAACTGACCGGGTGCTGGATGGCAGGCTTCATCCCCACCGGTCTGATATGAAACAACGTCCGGCCCCGAAGGCTAGGCTGCAATCTCGTATGGCTTCTATGCGCCGTTCTCTTGGAGCGTGTTGCGGGCTTGGTCTGCTCAACCTCGGAGCTCAACGCTTCACGGCGTTAGGATGAGCGTTCGAGGCGCAGGATTACTGCCGACACTGCTCTTCTTGTTCGCATTGGGCAGTTCCCGTTGGAAGCTTCCATCTTGCCGACTGCTGAGTTTGGAGTCGCCGTAGCTGTGAAATCGGAAAGAAGCCCATAGGCAACGTTTGCCGCGACGCTACTGAGAGCTGGTCACCGGGAGAGCCGAAGGTAGAACGAAGTTGTCTCGTTGAGCTTGTATGTGGCGCTCAGCATAGAAGGCCCAGTTCCCACCCCAAGGCTTATACAAACCGCCACCGTTTGCGCCGATCGCGTTCATGGCCTCGTCCTTTTGGCAGAGATCACCACGGTCGCTAGCTGGCGAGCAAAGTCCGTCCCAGCGCTGCATTATCTCGTCGGATCCGGCAAGCTGGCAGAATTTCCCAGGCGGAGCTGACGGGGAGGGATGGTGGGAATAAAACGGTGCGCGTGAGGTCTCGGCGGGAACAGCCAAGACATCTAAGCGGAACGGACTGGCATAACGCAAAGACACAGGCGAGCTCAGCGGCAAGGTGGTTTGTTATCACCATGGGACGCCTGCCGCGTCAAACGGTGGTGTCGTGGGTCGAGACGGCGAGGGCAGCGGTCGCCATGCGCCCCGACCGGCTTGCCTTGTTCGGCTACTCGCATATCCCATCCCAAATAAAGAACCAGCGCCTCATTGAGGCGGAATTTCTTCCCCACAGCGCTGCCCGCGCTGAACAGCATGCGGCTGTCGCGGTGACGCTGGTTGCCGCCGGCTACCGAGAGATCGGGCTCGACCATTTCGCCTTGCCGCACGACGAGCTCGCGCTGGCACAGGAAACAGGTCGCCTGCGACGTAACTCGTTGGGCTACTCTGCCGATACCTGCAGAACCCTGATCGGTTTCGGCGCGTCGGCTATCGGCCGCA
>NZ_JAMYOI010000070.1:0-3091 GCF_040319775.1 Mesorhizobium sp. M0870 | reverse complement strand
CTTCAAATCGGAACACCGGCCGGAATGAAATCGGAATGACTGGCCGGCTTCAAATCGGAATCGATGGCCGGCTTCGTCGGAATACGCAGGGCGACATGGTCCGGAAAAATATCAGGAGGAGCTTGACCTCAACGACCCCAATCAGAGAAGCCTGCTAGCGATCGCGGTGATCGCGATGGACTTGTGCTTCCCGGAGGATCATTTTTCGATAGCGAGAGCAGAGGCGGAGCTGGACCTTTCCACCCTATTTCGCGAACGGTTCTCGGTAGGCCCTCCAACTGCGCTTGCTTGGTTCGACTTACCCGCGCAGGGAAGCGGTAAGCCCATGCGCCTTCCATCAGCATGCGACGGGCCCGAGAGTTCCCGGCCTTAGTGATCCCACCACGTTTGACATGTTCACCTGTCGAGCTCTCTGACGGAACGAGGCCAAGAAAGGCCATCAGCTGGCGGGGGTTTTCGAAGCGGCGGATGTCGCCAATTTCGGCAACAAAGACGAGGCGGCAATCAACGACACGCCTCGTAACGCCTGATAGGCTTCGACAACAGGAGCCATCGTCCAGGATTTGACAGTCTCCGAGATCAGATCGGTCAGACACTTCAAGCGCACCTCGACATCCTCGATCGCCTGGCAGTATTCCTTGAGCACGACGAAGTGCGCCGGATGCTCGAACTTCAGAGTCGATATCCACCGCATATGCGCCAGCGACCAGGATGAGCGGCCCGAATAGATGCGGCCATGTCGAAGTAGGAACGACTGAAGCTGCTGACGCGCCCGCTTTTGAGCCTCCTGAACTCGTTCGAGCAGGTCTCGGCGCTGGCGTGACAAACGAAGTCGCACTGAACGTATCGGCTGTCGATGGCTTGGAGATCCGGGACATCAGCGCAGATGCAGCTCAGCGGGATGTAGCTGTCTGGTGGCTGACTGGACGTGTACTGTCGCCTGCTGCCCGAGCCCTCGTGGCCGCCATGCGTTCCGGTCCACGACCCTGCGGCGTGCAACCGCTGACGTGACTGCGGCCCTCACCCATACCATCACGATATCTAATAATGAGTATTAAGAGTATCGGCTGGACTTCACTATGTGGGCGCGACAGGATGAGCAAAACCGCGACTAGCCAAGTCGTACGGCCACAAGATGAATAATCTGACCAGAAGCAAGTTAAGCCCCTGCGCGTCACCGAGCCGACGACTACCAGCCCCTAGGTCGAGCTTGGCTTCGATGGGAAAGAGCTATTGCAGGTATCCATTGAACTGCGGAGGTGAAGTATCCGGAACCAAACGCCATGCATCGCTCTCCTCGCCGACACGACCGCGGTGGCTGAGGCAGCCGCTGGGACGGCACGATCGTCCATCTAGCCGGCATCCCCGACGAAACACCAATCGATAGTATCCCCGAAGGAATATCCCATGGACACATTCACCACTGTCTCAGCCGACTGGGACACCACGGAACGAGTCTCGAAAACAACGCCATCACTGCAGGTCGCCGTGAACCCGTTTTTCCGCCCCGGCAACATCATCGGAGAAAATGCATACAAGGCCCTGCGCGACCTTGGCACCGATTACGTTCGCTATATCCCATGGTTGCCGTATCCGAAGCTGGCGGTGGCGGCCCTTGAGCCGCCAACTAACACGACGACTTCCTGGGATTTCTCTCTGATTGACCCGATGACGATAGACTTCTTCGAGGCCACAAAAGGACATCCAGTCGTCTTAGACTTCAGCACCATGCCACAATGGATGTGGAGAACGGCCAAGTCCGTAGGATACCCGGACGACCCCGACGAGGCCACGTACAGCTACACGCAAGGCACCGAACCTCGAGATCCGACCTTCAAGGAGATAGCCGACTACTACGCAAGACTCCTCAGCTGGTACACCCAGGGCGGCTTTGTCGATGAAATAGGTACACGACATGATTCCGGACATTACTACTCGGTCCCCGTCTGGCAGGTTCTAAACGAGGTCGATACCGAGCACCGCATGACACCGCAGATTTATACAAAGTTGTATGATCAAGTAGTCATGGCGATGCGGAAGGTGCAACCCGATCTAAAATTTGTCGGCATGTCGCTGTTTAGGCCGGATACGAACCCGCGCTTCTTCGAGTATTTTCTTGACCGCAACAACCATGAGCCGGGCATCCCGCTAGATTACATTTCGTATCATTTTTATGCGTGGCCGACCCCAGAAGAAACACCAGAGGTTCAAGGTTACACGTTCTTCGCCCAGGCCGATAGGTTCTTGACCACCGTTCGCTACGTGGAGAACATTCGCTCCAAGCTATCTCCCGAGACTCGCACCATGATAACAGAGATTGGCGCATTTCATACAGACGCCGCCGTCGGCTACTCCTTGGACGCAACACAGCCAATTCCGGACTCCCACTGGTATCTCTCCGGAGCGTTGTACGCGTATTTGTTCGGCGAACTTAGCCGGATGGGAATCGACGTTGTTGATGCATCGATGCTGCTAGCAGGTGAGCCTCGTCAGCACCCCATCTCTCTACTTGACTGGACCACCGGCGAACCAAATCCACGTTTTCGCGTGCTGCAATTGTTACATGACCACTTTAGCCCTGGCGATAGAATCGTCACCTTGGAACAAGGCCATAGCCACCCCTATGTTTACGCAATGCCAGTCGTCACCAAAGGTGGCGAGCGACGCCTCCTGCTGGTGAATAAGAGCCAGCATCCAGCAAAAATCCATGTCCCAGGTTCCAGCGGCGGACAGAAAGTATGGGTGGACCAGACTACGGCCTCCGCTCCGCCCGCGATCGCAAAGACGACATCCGACATAATTGCACTGGAGGGATACACAGTGGCGGCGCTGACGTTCCCGGACCGGCAGTAATGCCAGGATAATTGGCGTCTGGAAATATTGGGATATGGCCTTCTTGCAAGAAGGAACGTCGAAGCGAAGAGAGCGGTTCCATTATGGGCCGCAGAACGAACGGGAGGAAACAAGATGAGTATAATGGGATATCGCTTGGGTCGGCGAGGCTTTTTGACTGGCATGTTGGGGGTGTCGTCGCTGCCACTCCTTGGATCATTGCCGGCCAGGGCGCAGGACAAGAAGCTGCGATTCTTCG
>NZ_JAMYOI010000069.1:0-3601 GCF_040319775.1 Mesorhizobium sp. M0870 | reverse complement strand
CTCGGGACGTATGCCGTAGATGACCGGCTGGCCGCCCTGCGCCCTGCCCTCCTCGACCGGCAGCACGGATCCGGTATCCGACACAAAGATCTGCCTGCCGTTCTTCGAATCGATCTTGCCCTTGATGAAATTCATAGCCGGCGAGCCGATGAAGCCGGCGACGAAGACATTGCCCGGATTGTCGTAGAGATCGAGCGGTGCGCCGACCTGTTCCACCTTGCCGTCCTTCATCACCACGATCTTGTCGGCCATCGTCATCGCCTCGATCTGATCATGGGTAACATAGACGATCGTGGTGCCGAGGCGCTGATGCAGTTCCTTGATCTCGACACGCATCGCAACACGAAGTTGGGCGTCGAGATTGGACAGCGGCTCATCGAACAGGAAGACTTCCGGGTCGCGCACGATGGCGCGTCCCATGGCCACGCGCTGGCGCTGTCCGCCCGAAAGCTGTTTCGGAAACCGGTCCAACAGCTTGCCCAGATCGAGAATATCGGCCGCTTTGTTCACCTTGGCGTCGATCTCGGCCTTTGGCCTGCCCTTGATCTTGAGCGAGAAGCCCATGTTGGCGGCGACGTTCTTGTGCGGATAGAGTGCATAGTTCTGGAACACCATCGCTATGTCGCGGTCTTTTGGCGGAACATCGTTCACCACCCGGCCGCCGATGCTGATCTCACCGGCCGATATTGGTTCGAGACCGGCGATCATGCGCAACAGGGTGGATTTGCCACACCCTGACGGGCCGACCAGGATGACGAACTCGCCATCGGCAATGTCGACATTCACGCCATGGATGACCTGGACGTTTCCGTAGCGCTTGACGATATTCCTGACAGTGACCTGAGCCAACTCACACCTCCTACTGGGGCAAAGCAATCTGCATCTTCACTTCGCCTTCGCGGCGAATGCGGCGATTTCATCTTGAACACTGTCTTCGATTCGAACGTGCGCGTTATTCTTTGACGCTCGACATCGCGACCGAGTCGGTGAAGAAGCGTTGGAAGCCCAGCAGGATGACTGCAGGGATGAGGCTCAGAATGGTCGATGCGGCGAAGATCTGGCCGTAGTCGCTGCTATGCTCCCCCACCATAAGGCCGAGGGTGATCGGGGCGAGGAACATGTCGTTGCGCGTCGTGACCAGAAGCGGCCAGAGATAGGCCTGCCACTGGCCATTGAAGAGGATGACCCCGGCGCCGATGAGAGCCGGACGCGAAAGCGGCAGGAAAATCTCGAGGAAAATCCTTAGCCAGCCGGCCCCGTCGATTTGAGCGGCTTCAATCAGCGAACGCGGTATGGCAAGGAAAAATTGCCGCAGCAGGAAGATCACTATGCCGCTGCCCACGAAGGGCATGATCAGTGCGATGTAGGTGTTCTGCAGCCCGGCGCGTGCGAAGATGGCCGACAACGGGACAGCCACGACCTCCTCGGGGACCAAAAAGCTGAAGACGATGATGGCGAAGACGACCTCGCGGCCGCGCCACTGCATGGCGCTCAACGCGAAGGCCGCGGCTGCGCACACCAGCAGTCCCACGAACACCGTACATGCGGCCACGACGATCGAGTTGATCAATCCGGTCCGGAACGCTCCGCCGAGCGCGCTGCCAAAATTTGCCAGCGTCGGCCGTGGCGGAATGAAGCTGCCAATGGAAAGCGGATCGAGCGAGGTGAATATCTCGCTACCGGGCCGGAGGCTTCCGGCAACCAGCCAGACGATCGGCAGCAGAAAGCCGGCGGCGACGGCGATGCCGAACACCAGCTTAACGATGCGCCCCGCCCCGGCCGAACTCTTTTCTCCGGCGCTCACAGTTGCTTCTCCCGCGACAGCAATCGGAACTGGATGAGGATGATGACCATCATGATGACCATCAAGGTCAACCCTTCCGCAGCAGCCAATGGCACGTCGTTGAAAAAGTAAGCCTGCTGATACACGTCGTACATGATGAGCTGCGTGCTGCCGCCGGGCCCGCCTCGGGTAAGTATCGCGATCGGAGCGAACAGCAGAAATGCGGACACCGTGTCAGCGACGATTACGAAGGCCAGAGGCCGACGCATCAGCGGGATAGTGATGTGCCATAGCGACGAAAGCTTCCCAGCCCCATCGATCGATGCTGCCTCATAGAGATCGCGAGGAACGTCCTTTAGGCCACCGATGAGGAACATCATCCAGAAGCCTACTCCGACCCACGAGCTCATGATAATGATCGACATCAGTGCCTGGTCCGGCGATGTCAAGAACGGCTGAGCGCTCACGCCTATAGAAGTCAACAGAGCATTCGCCAATCCCTGCGGGCGGTATGCAGCGCCCCACAGGATGGCTGCGACGCTCGATGGGATGAATACCGGCAGGAACACCAAAACTCGCAGCAGCGAGACGATCCGTGAGTTTTCGCCAAACAGCAGAGCGAGGCCGAAAGCGACTGCCGTCTGCAGCGGCACGGTCACCGCGACAAAGGTTAGGGTGGCGTGCAGGGTCTTGGCAAATGAAGGCACCGTGAAAAGAAACCCGAAATTATCGAGCCCGGCGAATTCGCCGTCGGGGCCGGACAAGCTCTGCTGAACGAGCCAACCTGCTGGCAACAACCGAAACCCGATGAGGGCTACCAGAGCCGGCGTCAGGAAGAGGAGCGGCGCTATGGCCGCTCTCCATTTTGAAAATCGCCTAACTATGGGTGCATCCCTGACGCTTTGTCCCTCAGTAATCGCTTCCATCGCCATCGTTCTTAGCGCTCGATGCGCTTGAAACTGCGCTCAAGTTCACTTTGAAGCTGCGGAAACGTCTGAGCAGCATCACTTCCGTTGCGGATATCGCTCCATGCACGCGTGACCAGCTCCTCCAATTGGAGGTATCCGAGGGTACGCGGTCGCCGGACAGCCGTGTTCGCGAGCTCGTAGCTTATCAAAAGATCAATACCCTTCAGGTTGGGATTTTGCTGGGGAATGCGGCTCAGCACCTCGGCGTTTGCTTCGATGTTCGCGGATAGATTGCTTCCGCCGGTGGCAGCTACCGCCCCGTCTTTGTTCAAACCGGCGTAGTTCAGGAATTTCAGAGCAAGGTCGGCATTCGTGGTGTCCGAAGCCACCCCCAAATGCCATGATTCAGAAGGCGTCACCGCCTTGCCGCCGGCGAAATATGGATGAGGCGCCGCTGCGTAGTCAAGGCCATCGACCTTGTTGAATCCGGCGATATCCCGGGGGTGGCCAACAAGAAATGCTAGCCGGGCAGCTTTGAACAGGTCAAGCATCTCTGTGGCTCCGGTCGGGCCACGCGAGGCCACGCCTTCGGCGAAGATGCTTCCATACCATTTTCCTGCCTGCAGCCAGGCATCGTTGGCCACGTCTACCGTCAGCAGGTCCGGACCCTTGACGCCTGGGCCACCGCCAAGCGACTCGGGAAGAATCTGTAGCTGGTAGAAGCGATCGACTTGCTCGAATCCGAAGCCGATCTCGGTTCCAGCCGCCTGCACCTTCTTGGCGAGCTCGATGAGCTTGTCCCAGGTCATGCGCGCGTCCGGCGAGACACCCGGCGCTTCAACGCCAGTCTTGGCCAGAAGTTTTTTGTTGAAGAACAGGAGCTGCGTTCCCTCCCACATCGGCATTGACA
>NZ_JAMYOI010000068.1:0-4012 GCF_040319775.1 Mesorhizobium sp. M0870 | reverse complement strand
TGTGGCATTGCAACCTCCTTCGACTTGACAGCCTCATGATGCGGCAGGAGGACGAGGCGGACCATCCCATTAATGGTGACGCCCGATGCCAAGCGATGCGCTGTGGCCCACGCCTGCGATCGGCATGGGGTGAGCCAGCGTCGGGCGTGCAAGGCTCTTTTCGTCGATCGCTCAAGCGTTCGCTACACAAGCATCCGGTCGGACGATGCCGCCGTTCGAGCCGCGATGAGACGGTGGCTGCCGAGCGCCGCCGCTTTGGCTACCGGCGCATCCACATCATGCTTGAACGGCAAGGGATCGTGATGAACCAGAAGAAACTGCGGCGGCTTTACCGGGAGGAGAAGCTCCAGGTCCGCAAACGTGGCGGCCGCAAACGGGCCTTGGGAACAAGACGGCCGATGATTGCGCCGGGCCGGACGAATGAGCGCTGGAGCCTGGACTTCGTAAGCGATGCATTCACGGACGGACGCCGGTTCCGGGTTCTGGCCGTCGTCGACGACTTCACGCGCGAGTGCCTGGCGCTGGTCGCGGATACATCGCTGTCGGGCGCCCGCGTCGCTCGGGAGCTGGATGCCATCCTCGCCCGCCGCGGCAGGCCTCGCACGATCGTCTCGGACAATGGCACCGAGCTAACGTCGATGGCGATCCTCAAATGGTGCCAGGAAGGCGGCGTCGAATGGCACTACATCGCGCCCGGCAAGCCGATGCAGAACGGCTTTGTGGAGAGTTTCAAAGGCCGATTTCGCGACGAATGCTTGAACGAAACGTTGTTCTCCACTCTCACGCAAGCACGGGCAGCAATCGATCTATGGAAGGAGGACTACAACCAGAACAGACCACACTCAGCCTTGGGCAACATCACGCCCATCGAATTCGCCATCAAAATGGCTCTGGAAAAACAGGCCGCATGAGGCCAGAAATGATGACGTGCTCCCAGTAATTCGGACCGTTTTGGGCTGGGATTTTCCATTTAAGATCCCTCGACCGGGAGATGGAGAATCCGATGAAGGCATCGAAGTTTTCAGAGGCGCAGATTGCGTTTGTGCTGAAGCAGGCGGAAGACGGACGGCGATCGGCGAGGTCTGCCGCAAAGCTGGGATATCCGAGGCGGCTTTCTACAATTGGCCCAAGCGCTACGCCGGTTTGATGCCGTCCGAGGTGAAGCGGCTGCGTCAGCTCGAGGAGGAGAACGCCAAGCTCAAACGGCTTGTCGCGGACCTCAGCCTGGATAAGGCCATGCTGCAGGACGTCTGCAAAAAAAGCTCTGAGGCGTGCCCGCCGGCGCCAGCTTGTGGACCAGGTACGAGAGACCTGGAAAGCGTCGGTTCGCAAAGCATGTGAAGTTTTGCGGATCGACCGGTCCCTCTACACCTACAAGCCCAGGCGCGGCGAGCAGGCCGATCTCAAGCATCGGATCAAGCAGATCTGCGAGACGCGGGTTCGCTATGGCTATCGGCGGGTGCATGTCCTGCTTTTGCGCGAAGGATGGCCAATCAACATGAAGCGAACTCGACGGCTTTACAACGAGTTAGGGCTTCAACTGCGCAACAAGACGCCGAAGCGACGGGTAAAGGCCAAGCTGCGGGAGGATAGAACCGATGCCACACACTCCAACCACGTTTGGCCGATGGACTTTGTGCATGACCAGTTGGCCACCGGCCGGAAGCTGCGCATCCTGACCATCCTCGATACACATTCCCGCTACGCGCCCGCAACCGACCCACGGTTCAGCTACCGGGGCGAAGATGTTGTGCAAACCCTTGACCGGGTCTGCCTCGAGGTGGGTTATCCCAAGATGATCAGGGTGGACAATGGCAGCGAGTTCATCTCCCGCGATCTCGATCTGTGGGCCTATCAGAAGGATGTGACGCTGGACTTCTCCCGACCCGGCAAGCCCACGGACAACGCCTACATCGAGTCGTTCAACGGCAAGTTCCGGGCCGAATGCCTGAACCAGCACTGGTTCCTGACGCTTGACGACGCCCGCCAGAAAATGGAGGAATGGCGTGTGGACTACAACGAGGTTCGGCCTCACAGTGCCATCGGCAACAAACCGCCGATATCACTCATAAATGCCTCCGGCGCATCCGGTCCGTCGTGAGGAATACCCTGGGAAATTTCCCCGCCGGGCGGTCCAAAATCGGGGAGCACGTCAATGAAACTCCGGACTCTCCATTGAACTGGAGGGAACAAGGGTCTCAGGTCAGGCTCCATGCGGGAGGCAGGCTAGTGGAAGGAGCTGCCCCAGCAATCACGGATGGTTTCCAGATCATCGGGGCCTTGCATTTAAGCGTGGTGAGCTGGTTGCACTTCCTGACCGATAGCCCACAGGAAGGCCGCCATTTCTCTAGCAGGCTTCTCTGATTGGGGTCGTTGAGGTCAAGCTCCTCCTGATATTTTTCCGGACCATGTCGCCCCGCGGGTCACTCGCTTCTCTTCGCGGTCGACGTTAGGCCGCCGCATGATGGGGTCAGTAGAGCGAGGCGTCTCAATCTGTTGAACGACCTTGGGAGAGTTCGCCCAGGATCGTGCCTGCTAACGAGATCACCTTGCCCATCGTCCCACGGGAACGATCCGGATCAGGCCCTTTCGGGCGAAATCAACTTTTCCTTCGTTGGTCCGTTATCCCCATTTCATGCCGATACGCGGCCGGGTGCCTTGCCGAAGCGGAATTCTGTTGCATCATTCCACATGCGATGCAGAATGACAGCGAGCTTGCGGGCAACAGCAACTCGGGCTCGAGCCATACCGCGCCGTTTGGCGACGTTCATGCCCCACGCTCTGAGGCTCGACCATTTCTTGCTCAGCACGAGCAGCGAATGAGCCGCCTCATAGAGGGCTGTGCGGGCGAGTTCGTCACCGCATCGGCTCACCTTGCCCTGAATGTCCGTTTCGCCAGATTGGTAACGTGCCGGGGTCAGACCCAGATGCGCGCCGACATCCCTCGAGCGACGAAAGCGGTCCGGCTGATCGATCGTGGCACGAAAGGCGAGCGCGGTGATGGGTCCTGGTCCCACGTCATAATGCCCATCTCGCTACGTTACTGAAAGACAAAGGTCCTTTGCTCCGGATTTGATGATGACGGCCCGTTGAGACGTGGGCCAGCGTGTTCGATCAGATGCGAATCTTCGATATTCCGTCGTTTGATGACCCAAGGTGCGCCTTTGCAATATTGCTCGGCAGGGATGATGCCGGCGCGAATCTGACGAAGGACCGTCGCGGGGCCCAGATTGAGCATCCTGGCGGCTTCGGTCAACGTGACTTCGCCGCGCTCGGCCCATTCGCCATCCCACCGTTAGCCACCCGGGAATGTGGTGAGAGCGGGCTGGTAGACTGCCTCAATACGCGATGGCGTTGTCGGACGATCTGGACTGTGCGCACAGGAACGTAGCTGCGGCGCGGTGAGCGGAAGCCTTCCTTAGTCAGTTTGGCCGCTATCGCCGCGTCGTCGTCCCCTTGATGGGCCAGTTCGAGCAGCCGGACCTCCATCTCGGCGCCGCGAGACAGGGCGCTCAAGGCATGCACCCTCGGCTCGACCTCGCGTTCGGTAACTTCACCGCCTCGCCAAACGATGCGGATCGTAATCCGATCTCGGACCACCGGTTGCAGGATCACTTTGTCGATCAGGCTGCGTAGTAAGGCTTTCTTGCGTCCCCACTCTATGTCAGGTCTCTGCCAAAATTCGGGAAGTTGTGAACCGGCGCGTCAGATCATCAGATTGACTTTGCATCGCGCGGCGGCGCTCAAATGCATCCTCCGCTTGACGAAGCTCACGCAAAGCCCCCTCCCAACGGCGCTCCAACTCGGCCGCTATCAGGCGATTGTCTGGGTCAACCCATTGTATTGCCGTTCTGCGAGCAGCGCTTGGTAGCGCAGGCGTTTGATGTGCTGCTCTTCCGCGCGCTCAAAAGCCTCGTCTGCCTGCTGTGGCCTGCTGCCGGTTTTTCGGACACGAGGTTAAGCTAACATAGCTTGTTCCTCGAACTCCACGGGGCTCAGATAGCCCAGCGTC
>NZ_JAMYOI010000067.1:0-5295 GCF_040319775.1 Mesorhizobium sp. M0870 | reverse complement strand
GGGCGATCATGCCCCCGTGTCGTCAAAAAGCTACCAGCCAAATATCCTGTCAGAACACTGAAGGTGCCTAAGTGAACTGCATTAGGTCTTCGGGCCGCCCTTTTTTGTTTGCCGGGCTATCGGCTACCGCCCTGTCGCTCGACCCTGTTGCAAGCCCTTGGACCTCGTCTAGTATAGGTTGCATCAAGGGGCTTTTTGCAGAATGGTTTCAGGGCGCCTTCACCGTTGTCGGGCATTGTGGTCGCTGGCCTTGATCTGCCTGCTGGCATTGCTTGCCGCGGGCCCGGTAGCCTTTGCGGCGGATGCGGCGCCGGATCTTGGGCCGACGATGCGGTTCGGCATTGTCCGCAGCAACGCACCGGGGTGCGAGCCGATCTGCCCGGAATGGATATCGGCCGAGGGCTCCATAGAAGCCGGCACGCCGGCACTCTTCAAACGCATGCTGAAGACGCTTGGCGGGCGGAAACTGCCTGTTGTCGTGGATTCTCCCGGCGGCAATGTCGAGGCGGCGCTGACGCTTGGCCGGCTGATCCGCAAGAACAAGCTCGATATCGCCATCGGCAAGACGGTGTTTTCCAGCTGCCAGCCCGGTGCGAAGGGATGCCAGGACCGTGACGCCCGCTACTTCGGCGATGTCATCGACTATGGCGCCATGTGCAATTCCGCCTGTCCTCTGATGTTTGCCGGCGGTATCAGGCGGGTGGCCGGCGAATGGGCCTATCTCGGCGTCCATCAGATCACCACGACCTACATCCGCACGAAATTGCAATACCGCACCACCTACCGCATCGTGGGGGGCAAGAAGAAGATCCTCAACACAAAGATCGTCAGCCGCAAGAACGCCGGCAGCTACAAGACCTACGAGATGAGCAAGTCGGTGGAGAAAAAGCTGGCGGCCTATCTCAACCAGATGGGCATCGAACAAGGCATGCTCGAAACGATGAAGGGCACGCCGGCCAGCGAAATTCACCAGATCGCCCTCGACGACATGCTGGCGATGAAGCTGGTCACCAGCACGGACGCTGTAGGCCTGTTGACCGCGGCAAGCCTGTGCGAGCCCGGCCGCCTGGCCACGAATTGCCGGGAAATGCCGGGGGACAAGCCTGATGGCCTGACGGCGACCGCGGCCAAGCCTGCTCCGCCGGCGATCGAACCCGAGCCGGCGCGACACGATGAAGAGCGGCGCGATGAAGACATGCGCTTCGTCGTCGTTCGCGGCACCAATCCGCTCTGCAATCCAGACTGCCCGGAATGGATCTCGGCGGAAGGCGCGATCACTCCCCAGACCCCGCAGAAGCTGCGCCAATTGCTCGCCACGCTCGGCAAACGGCAACTGCCTGTCGTGGTCAGTTCGAGGGGAGGCGACCTGTTCAGCGCCCTGGCGGCGGGACGGCTTATCCATGAAAGGAAGCTCGACGTCGCGGTTGGCCGCACCGATTTCGTCGGCTGTGACCCGGGAGCGTGGAATTGCCTGGCCAAAGAGGGCGCCTATGCCGGGCTGAGCATCGATGCGGGCGTGGAGTGCGATTCGGCCTGCGCGCTGATGCTTGCCGGCGGCATCAAGCGGCTTGTCGGTCCCCAGGCGCGACTTAGCCTCTACCTGATGGGGCAAAAGCAGATGGTCAAGGCCTATCTCGACGAGATGGCGATCGCTCCCGCCCTGTTCGCGGCGATCGAGCGTCGCTCGGTCGAGCGCCGGCTGGAACCCGGCATGATGCTGAAGGTCGGACTGACGACGAGCCTGCAATCGGTCGACGCGCTGACCGGCGCCACCATTTGCGAGGCGGTGCCAAGACCCGAGAATTGCCGGATCCGGCCCTCCGCCAATGCCGAGGCTGACGCGCCGGCCAAATTGTAGACCGCGGCGAAGCCGGAACTGGCCATCGAGGCAGGTTGAGACACTTCCGATTGTTCCGCTATCGTCGCTGCTGGCGGCGCCAGGCAGGCGGAGGATCGAGAATGAGCCAGGATATCCCGACCCTCTACGAATGGGCCGGCGGCGGCGAGGCCCTGAACCGGCTGACCCAGACTTTCTACGACAAGGTGGCGCAGGACCCGATCGTCGGGCCGGTGTTCAAGACCATGTCGCCGGATCATCCCGCCCATGTCGCGGCCTTCATCGGCGAGGTTTTCGGCGGGTCAAAAACCTACAGCGAGCAGTTCGGTGGCCACCGCGAGATGGTCATGCACCATCTGGGCAAGCATCTGAGCGAGGAGCAGCGCCGCCGCTGGATTAGCCTCCTGGCCGATGCAGCCGACGCGGTCGGCCTGCCTGACGATCCGGAATTCCGTTCGGCCTTCATGGGCTATGTCGAATGGGGATCGCGTCTGGCCAAGATGAACTCCAATCTCGGCGAGACGTGCGATCCCGAGACGGAACCGATGCCGGCCTGGGGCTGGGGCGTGCCGGGCGGACCCTATCGGCCGCTGAAAACAAAGTAACCTCTCGCCGAACGAGCTGGTCGTCAGCTGTCCCGATTTCTGGCGCAGGGGGGGTGAAGGTACGTTTGCTTGCAAACCACCCTTTACAGAGCGTGCGGAAGCTTTTAGGAAGCGCCTGCTGCGCCGACATGCGCACGTACGGGCATAGCTCAGTTGGTAGAGCGGCGGTCTCCAAAACCGCAGGTCGTAGGTTCGAGCCCTGCTGCCCGTGCCATTTCCAAAGGGAAATCAGGCACTTAGAAATAGCGCTACTCGGTTGAGAAGCCAAAACGACTGCTGCACATCTATTGCACGGACATGCACGTCCGCGGGCAGCGTCCGACGGTGGCGTAAAATCACACGATTCTGGTGGGCAACTTCACCGTAACGACAGCCTGGTTTGGCGCTGCTCGAGGTTCCACAAAGGTAAAAATTGGCGGGTTGGCACCAAGGAAGCTGGCTTGGCTCGAGTCGAGATTTGCTCCTTTGGTCCGAAGGATGCGGGCGCAGAATACAAACCATCCGACGCTCGGGCATAGGCTTCCATGCTATGCTTTGGACCGCTCGGCTTTGAGAATCTACAGCTTGTAGGCAGCAGGCGGACCAACGGATCCGCGTTCGATGATTGTGGTCGGCAGAATGAGCCTTTCAGCTGGCCGTGCTTCGCCCTTCAAGCGGCGGATGAGCAGTTCCGCGACGCTTTTGCCCAGCGCATAGACGGGCTGGTCGACGACGGTGATGGGCGGGGTCGTGACGCTCGTCCAGTCCGCGTCATGGAAAGTGATGAGCGAGATGTCTTGTGGAATGCGCAGCCCGCGCTGGCGCATGACCTTGAAGATCTCCAGGGCTATGAGACTGTCGGAGGCAAGGATTGCGGTCGGTCGATCTGGCCCCGACAGCAGTTTGTCGGCGAGCTTTCGCGTCTCGTCGGGGCTTGTCGCGCCAAGGCGAATATGACGTTCCGGTCGATCAATTCCGGCGTCCCGGCACACCTTGAGAAAGCCGTCGATGCGCTCACGGACCGATGAGGTGTAGATTTGTCCTAGGTCGCGATACTCATTGCCTTCGGCGTCAACCGCGGTCACATAGGCGATTTTGCTGTGGCCGGCGTCGACAAGGATACGGGTCGCCCGCATGGCGATGTCTCGATCGTCAACCGTAACCGTGTCGACATCGAGATCAGGCAGCGCCCGGTCAAGCAGGGCAAGCGGCCGGCCTGAACGGTGGATGTCGCGCAGGTGTGAGATGTCACGCGATTCCGACGGCGTGACGATCAGTCCGTCGACGCGCTTGCCGATCAACAGCCGCACAGCTGCCCTTTCCGCGTCGATCCGCTCGCCGGAGTTGGCCAAGATGACGTTGAAGCCAGCCGCCCTTGCCGCGTCGCTGATTCCACGCACCGCCAGGCTGAAGAACGGGTTTTCGATGTCTCCGACCACCACGCCGATGATGCCGGACCTGCCGGTCGTCATGCTTCGGGCCAGTTCGTTCGGACGGTAGTCAAGGGCCTTGGCGGCGGCCATGACATTGGCGCGGATCGTGTCGCTGACGACACCGTATCCGCCGAGCACGCGCGCGGCCGTCGCTTTGGACACATTGGCCACTCGGGCGACATCGCTGACCGTTATCGACTGGGTCTTGGGTGCGGTTCTTTTCATTGGATGAACGACTACAAGAGTTGTTGACGGAAGGTCAATCTGGCGATAACGATTATCAAAGAGACCGGTCTCAATCAATAAGAGACCGGTCTCTTTTAGAAGATTGCGGGCCGAGAGGCGCATGCCGCGGTCGCGGCGGCGGGCGATGTCAAGCGTGGGATTGCCGGCTCGACGTCAATACCAAGAAGAACAGACCTTCAGAGTGGAGAGAAGACATGAGCAGGATAGGAATTCTCAAGTCGTTGATGTCACCGGTCCGGGCCGGCGCAATGGCTCTTATGGCTGTGTGCATCGGCGCGGGTTTTGTTTCCGGAGCAGCCGCCGCGGATGACAATCCCTATGGTCTTATTGATGCGAAAGTCATCAGCGTTGGTACCATGGGTGATGCCAAGCCCTACGCTTTCACCCAGGCGGACGGCACATTCACCGGGTTCGACATCGAATTGTTCCGCAACGTCGCGAGCCGCCTTGGCTTCAAGCCGGACCAGGTGATCTTCACCGGTCAGGAATTCTCGGCGCTGATGCCTTCGGTTGCCAACGAGCGCTTCGATGTCGCGGTCGCGGCAATCGGCACGACGGAAGCGCGTAAGAAGACCGTCGACTTTTCCGACGGGTATCTTGCAGGCTATCTCTCCGTGCTTACGTCAGACAAGGCGATCACGTCGGCCGACGGGCTCAAGGGCAAGCGTCTTGGCGTCGTGCAGGGTACGCTGCAGGAAATCTATGCGGCGAAGAATTTTGTCGGGACTGATCTCGTCAAATTTCCTGACAACAATTCGGCCGTCTCGGCGCTCAACAATGGCACGGTCGACGCTCATTTCCTCGATTACGAGGCAGCCAAGGACTATGGCGTTCGTTATCCGGACTTGAAGATCGCGGTTAACATCCCGTCCTTCGACGCGCCGGCAGGCTTCGTCTTGCGCAAGGGCAACGACAAGCTTCGCGATGCGCTGAACACCGCCCTGCATGCGGCCATGCAGGACGGCACCTGGAAGACGCTTTATGAGAAGTGGTTCCCAGGCTCGCCGATGCCCGATCAATACCTCCCCAAGAAGTAACCGCACCCGGGGGGGGGGGGGGGGGGGGGGGGGCCCGCCGGGGCCCGAGGCCGCGGGCGGAGGGTGTGGGGGGGCCGCGCGAGGGGGGGCTGGGCGGGCTGGGGGTTTAGTTAATATAATAATAATATAAGTATAAAAAAAAAAAAGAGGAGGGCGTA
>NZ_JAMYOI010000066.1:0-6186 GCF_040319775.1 Mesorhizobium sp. M0870 | reverse complement strand
CCTCGGTGCTGCAGCCGGGTCACTCAACGGCGCGCCATCATCATGCGCCGGATTCGTCAGTGGTTGATCTGAATCCCCCCGCACCGTCCGAGTTGCGTGACCATGCTCGTTCTGTGCCGGCGGCGGTGCAGCCAGATCGCCCAAAAGTGGTCTCCGGTCCCGACAAGGGTCCTCTTTATTCCAACGATGCGACCCTTGTCGAAGGGCTGAGGTCAGCACTCTATGCCGGTAAGGTCGGGGAGATCACGGTCAAGCGCCATGTAGATATTCTTTTCGGCTTTGGTCATTGGCTCGTTGAAAATAACAAGCCGGGGATTGCGGATCGGCTTCACGATTCGTCGCTGGATCGGGATCGCAAGGAGTACGAGATCTGGGGTGGCGGCCCCTCGGCCGTGGCTGGGTCACTGGGTCGTCTCAAGACGTGGGCGGGCGGAGCGCCAGTGGTGGGCCGCCCTGCCCTGAATCCCCACCCTGCCGACGCCGTGCTCATCAGAGAGTACACAGCGGCTCTCATCAAAGCGTACGAGGCAGCGCCGACCGGGCCGAAACCCCGTACCGTTGAGGTCTATGGGTCTGCTCTTAGACGTTTCAGTCAATGCCTGGTTGAAAACAAAAAGCCGGGGATTGCGGATCGGCTTCACGAGCGGTCGCTGGATGAAGATGCCAAGCGCTATATGAAAACCGCTGAAATCAGTGCACTAACTCATGTCCGGAAGTTCGCACTCGGGCGCGAAATTGCCCTTGCTGCTCGTCCGGAAGACGCAGTCGGCATGGAGGCTCGTGCCATTGGGGACGCCGCTGCGCAGACCGCGGCACAAGCTCATGGCCACGCAGGAGAGCAGGGACCCATCTCTCGAGCTCAACAAGTCGCGCCAGCGCCGTTTGAACGGCACTTGGGCAAGAAGCGCGAGGCCCAGGACGGACTGACGAGTACACTTGACAGGAGCAACCTCGTGAACAGCGGGGGCGTCATCATAAACAATGAACATTACACAGCGCTGTTGAGACCGGCGAAGAGGCAGAGGACTGACAATCCGCAAAGCCGCGCCATGGGGCGGCAACTGAGCGAAGCAACCACGACGTCCATCAGCCAAGCCTCCGATCAAGCCCGAGCGGACCTAATGGCTTCCTTCAGAAGCAGGGAGCGCTCCGACGCGGGGCGTTGAGCTCCATGGCTGGGGTCAAGCAGAACAGCTCTCTTGACGACAGAGGCGCTGATGCGATCTCCGGACCGGTAGCTCTCGCTGTAATTGATCAGGCTGGTACTGTTGGAAGGCTTGATCAGCCCCTCGTCACCCCAATCTCCAGCATAGCTCACTGTCACGCGGCCAACGTGCCTCCGTAGCTAACATCTACGTCAGCGTTGAAGAAGTACCCTGCGCCACGGGATGTTTTGACCAGGCGAGGGTTGGCCGCATCAGCCTCCAGCTTTCGGCGCAAGCGCATGATTAGGACATCGATACTTCGATCGTACACCTCTTCTCCACGCACACGGCTCGCGAGCAAAAGCCGTTCTCTGGATAGCACGTTGCGGGGGTTCTCCAGAAATGCGATCAAGAGATTGAACTCACATGCGGTAAGCTTGACCTCGCCACGCTCCGCACAGATCAGTCGCCGCTGCTTCACGCTGAGCTTCCAGGCCCCAAAGCGAAATGAGCTCTGCTCTCTGGTTCGCGGACTAGAAATGCGCTGGCGTAGCGCTACTCGAATGCGGGCCAAGAATTCGCGCATCCCGAAAGGCTTGGGAATGAAATCGGTTGCGCCGAGCTCCAGTGCAACCACTTTTTCCGCCTCATCAAGCCGGTCGCCGCTGATCACTATGATAGGAACATCCGATTTTGTCGCCAGATTGCGGACGATCGCAAGTCCATCCTCCCGGCCTAGGTTAAGGTCAACAACCACGAGATCGACTGGCTCACGTGAAAGAACATAGTCAAACTGCTTGCTATCGTGGACTGCGGTTACCTTCAGGGCATGCATCGGCGATGAGGCGCCGCATTGCGGCATCATCGTCAATGACAAGAACATGTTTCAACGGCACACCTCGTTTTGGGGGTTGCGCCCCGATCAGGGTTGCATTACCTGAATCTGCAAGCAAAAGGCATGTATTAGTGATGACATTACTTGAAATTGAACAACTGGTTCTCAAAACCCTCAACGCTCTAGTTGCCGAAAAAGTAGAGGTGTCGATGACAACCAGAATGCGGGATCTCGGCCTCGACAGCCTCGACTATAACGAGCTTGCTACGGCGATCGAGAGCCGACTTGGCTGGTTTGTCGACGATTACAAGCTCTGGCAATACGAGTCCGTAAGGCATGTCGCCGACGCCGTCGCCAGTCAGGAGTTGCGCACCCTGGCCTGGGCAGGACATGTTAAGCGGAACCACCAGCAGTGCGGCAAGTGCTGGAGTAGTGCTGTAGGCACAGGTTACGGTGAGGCCAGCTTGGGCGGCGGTAGCTATGGCCATTGCTCCGCTGTGGTTTCTATTCGTGACTGGTGTGTTTGAGAACTGTTGGGTCAGCCCGGTCCATGTCGCAGTGCCGATGCCCCCATTGGTGGCGTTGCCCGCAATTGCGATCGCTGCGCCCAGGGCACCAATGCTGACGGTCGTTGTCAGGCCACCCGTTGAATTGTTGTCAGAGGCAACAGTGCCCACCACACCATCCCAATTGGTGGTCGTATAGACCGACATGTAGTCACGGAACACGCTCTCACTATACGTGGTCACGATCGTTGCCGTCGTACCGGTTGGCACGAGGGCTGACCACACTGACAGATAGACCACACCAGAATTGAAGATGCTTTCCACCTGAGCGAGAAGGGTGGCAGCCACACCCCAATCGTCATACTGTTGACGGTCACTGCACTTTCGGTGTCAGTGGTCTCAGTTGTCACGATGACACGACGATTAGCGTGTGGCGCGACAAGAAGCGGAATGCTGGTGTGGGTGTAACCGGTCGTGGCAGTCGAGTCTTCGTGAGTGCCATTGAAGACCAGATCTATCGGGAACATTTTCTCCCAGACGCCCGAGCTGCGCACATAGACTTGTCGAGCCCTGGTCCAGAGGCTTGAGATTTTCACCCAGACGGCGCTGGCCGCCCCCCAGACCCCGGAGGCTTTGACGTAAAGGGCCATTACGGCTGCACCCAGAAATCACCGTCCACGCCGCCAGAAGGGGCAGCGGCCGAGATCGTGACGCTGCGATTTGCCATCGTGCCGACGCCGAGAAGCGCCTTGGTCTGGGCAATGGACTGCGGTCGACGATAATTGTCCCCGGTGCCGTCACTCGACACGCGACCGACGAAGCTCGTCACAGCGTCGGCACCTGTGGCGTAGGTCGAGCGGTACAAACGCGTCGTGATATCACCAGCGCCATCGCGCTGAGGCGATGAACATGTATGGCGAGAGCAGAACGTTTGGGGCGGGGCGGGACGAAGAGGTTGCGGAGGGCTGACAAGGTCGAGACGAAGCGTTGCAGGCCTCCCGGCGATCGGACCCCTGCATCATCCGCTCCCGTTTTCGCGGCGGCACATGGGAATTCTCCGCTCCGTTGTTCAACCCCTTGTGCGACCGGTGCTTGACGTCCGGCATTACCTGTCGCTTTGCCGCTCCATACGAGCGCAGCTAGTCGGTGATCATGCGCTTCGGCGCGAGCCCCTGCTTCTTCAACAGCCGCGTCAGCAAGCGCTTGGCGGCCTTGGTGTTGCGGCGGTTTTGCACGATTTCGTCCAGCACATATCCATCCTGGTCGACGGCGCGCCACAACCAAAGCTTTTTGCCGGGCGAGGGTGACGACCACTTCGTTCAGGTACCAGACATCATTCCGGCACGGCGGCTTGCGGCGCAAGCAGCGAGCGCAGTCCAGCCCGAACTTGATGCCCCACCGGCGACTTGTCTCATATGAAACCACGATGCCGCGTTCCAGCAGCATTTCCCCAACCAGGCGCAGGCTAGCGGAAACCGGAAATAAAGCCAGACCGCGTGGGCGATAATAGGCGGCGGAAATCGGGGGGCGTGTAGCTGACGGCGGGCGTATTCATGCCCCCCGGCGTCCATGTCGCAAATCTTGACGATTGCTTTGTGTGTCAAGCCCCCGCAGTCTCAACGCGTTCATATGCAGACATTGTGAAAATCGCCCTATTCCGCCTTTTTTTACCGCCCCTTAAGTCCCCCGCTCGCATGCTTGTCGATGCCATTGAACTCATAGCCATCGGCCAAGGATTTTGGAAAATATGTTTCCGCTCGCAGCAGAAAACGTGAGAGTCGCTGTAGGCCTAACGTTAAGGGGAGAGAGCGGTTTGATTGGACGAAATGGGTACCGGAGTACCGAGTCATGAAGCCACGAGGTAATCTGGTCCGACTGAATCAATTTCAGGTGAATGAGAAGCGGCGACAGTTGCACCAGCTAGACATCATGATTGCCGATTTCGAACGCATGGCGCGAGAACTGGACTTCCAGTTAAACGCCGAGGAAACGAAGGCCGGCATCTCCGATGTCAATCATTTCGCTTATCCGACGTTCGCCAAGGCCGCTCGCCTACGTCGTGACAACGTCAAGAATTCACAATCGGACCTTCTGCGGCAGAGAACCGCAGCCGAGCCATGCCTCGCCGAGGCTGAAGCAGAGCTCTCCAAGGCGCAAATGCTAGAATCGCGCAGCACAGAGGCCACGACCTCGAACCCGGCAACCGAAGCGCCATGATCGGCTGAGCCGGATGGCTTCAGCGCGCCTCATTCGCGACACCCGACTGGCCGTTGGCGCGCGAGAGGCGTGCGGGCACTGTAAAGATATCAGCGTCTTGATGCAGCGATAGCTGGTCGGGACGGCTGTCATGCTGCGGCGACATACGCGATTTTGTTCCAGATTTGCATGGCGGCGTTACGCAGGTATTGGGGGAAAGTGGAACTGGTTGGCAATCGGATCATCGGTGGAAACGAACCGCTGCCGGCGGATCGGCGCCTGGCGGCAACGCCTGGCGCTTTCGGCGGCGGCGGTAACGGCAAAGCAGGCTGGCTGCGTCGAGGATGAAGCGGCACCTGCGCGATGCCGTTCTGCTCAGGGCCGGGAGACGGGGTCGGCCCCGCCGGCCGGATGCTGCTCGCTTGGCGCGGCATCGTAAAGTCAACCGACAGCTTATGAAGATGTGCGTACATTGGGCCATGTCAGAAGTTGCTCGTGATCCGCTCTATGGTCGCCACCGCTTTCCCGCCGAGATCATTGCGCACGCGGTATGGCTCTACTTTCGCTTTCCGCTCAGCCTGCGCATGGTTGAGGACATGCTGGCGGCCCGCGGCATCATCGTCACGCATCAGACCGTTCGAAGCTGCGCGGAGAAATTCGGACGGCATTTCGCCCAGGAGATCAATATCAGCCGGCTGCCTGGGCGACAAATGGCATCTCGACGAATGTGTCGTGGCTATCAGTGGCAAGAAGCAGTGGCTCTGGCGTGCCGTCGATCAGGACGGCTTCGTCCTCGAAGTGCTGGTACAGAGCCGCCGAAATGCCAAGGCGGCAAAGCGTCTGATGCGCAAGTTGCTGAAAGCTCAAGGGCGGACACCACGGATCATGATCACCGACAAGCTCCGATCCTATGATGCCGCCATGCGCGACCTCATGCCCGGCGTCGAACACCGGTCGCACACAGGCCTGAATAATCGAGCGGAAAATTCGCACCAGCCGACCCGACGACGCGAAAGGATCATGAAACGCTTCAAGTCGGCACGCCAGCTTCAGCGGTTCGTTTCCATCCATGATCCGATTGCCGACCTGCTCACTTTCCCTGCAATGCGCTGTCATCGGCTCAACATCGAGACCTGCGTAACGCCCCATGCAAATCTGGAACAAAATCGCGTGTGTCGCCACAGCGTGACAGCCGTCCCGGCCAGCTATCGCTGCATCAAGCCGCTGAAACTTACAGTGCCGGGCGCGCTGCTACCTGAATTTCTTTACCGCTCAATCAATGTGACAGCACCGATTCTTCTCAACCGCGGCATGCCCTAAATCGTCACTTGCGTTCCGATCTCGACGACGCGTCCGGTCGGGATCTGGAAGTACTCCGTCGCGTCGGCCGCCGTACGCGCCAGGCCGATGAACAACCGGTCCTGCCACACCGGCATGCCGGAATTGGGCGAGGCCTTGAGCGAACGCCGTGACAGGAAGAACGAGGTCGTCATGATGTCGAACT
>NZ_JAMYOI010000065.1:0-6707 GCF_040319775.1 Mesorhizobium sp. M0870 | reverse complement strand
CGCGAGCACAAGAAGCTCGCTCTACGCCAAGCCGCATGACCAGCTTCATGATCGCCCATTTTGCAGAACTTGACGCACACAACCTTGGTCTCTTTGAGGGAGACGATTCCCCCCTCAACTCCAACTCGCGCCCAGGGCCGCCAAATACCTGGTCTTCCCGACGGTTATCGACCCCCCAGATCCTCCGATCCGACCAGAGCGGCACGTCCCGACCTCGATCCCAACCCTCAGCGACGCCTGACCTGTGGCCCTGGCCAACCGTCTGCAACGATGTCCGTGCTGCATAAGGCAATGGGCAGTCCGCGTCAGGCTCGAAATTTATGACGCAGTAGTTAGGTGGAGCGGTTTGATTAGAGTTGAGAACGTCCTTTTCGATCAAGCACCCGTGGTGCAATAATCGGATCAGCGCTAACGTCGACGTCGGGCCAAGCGCGCGCCCGATTCTTCTTGAAAACACCCGGTAAATAGAATGCGAGTCCGGGGGTAGCAATATACAAAGAAGTCGCAAAACCGTTGAAGTTGGCATTGAAGTGATACTGAGACTTGACTACTACAAAGTCCTGCTCTCTAACGCGAACCCCGTGAAATTCGAATATAATGGGATCGCTGATGAAGCCAGGTTTCGATGTGGCGATAATCTGTAAGCGATTGTCGATTTCAATAAGAGCCGTGTCGCCCATCGCCGCTGACTCGCCGCCAAAATTGGGGCCGATAAGCTTGATGTCTTCGTGATTGATAACCTTCACGACGCCGTCGACATTGAACGGCTCATATTGTGGGGTCAACTTGCCACCGAGCCGCATCGCGAGGGTGGCTCCCACGCCGGCGGTATGCGCCTGTGCAACGGTTTCGGGATCGTGCACAGTCATCGCGCCTTTGAGGATGGGCTTGTAATTCATCGCCGCCTGAAGGATCAAAGTACTGTCGCCGGGTGCGCCAGCAAGTGTCCGGTCCCCAAGGTCGGCCAGGGCTTTGGGTAACCGCTCCGGCCTTTCTGCCACCGCATCGAGTGCCTCCTCAATGGTTAGAAGGTCATCATTGAACTCGTCACGTCGCGCCCAAAATTCTTGGGCAAACTCGTAGACGAGTTCTTCTGATTGAGGATAGCGTCTATTGCTCAGCAAGACCGCTGCTTGGCCCATATCGGTAAAGTCGCCGAAACGATAAGCGTTGTAAAGGCTGATATCGACGATCGCCGGCGTTGACTGCTCCAACGCCCGAGCGCGCGCGTGCAGTTGCTTTAGTGGACCCAGATGCGTCTCCAGCTTGCCCGGCGCGATCATGCGCGCCTTGGCGAGCGTGTAAACTGGGTCCAGCCTGCCATCAAGCACCTCGAAGACCAATTCGACAACACGTTTGCCAGTGTCGTGATAGTCGTCGTGCGGATTATGTTTGCAAGCGATGCAAATGTCTGCGGCTGACAACATGCTTGGCGTTATGTTGGCGTGGAGGTCTAGTCCGACGCCAATCACAACGTTCTCTCCTGCGATGGTTCGCATATGGCCGAGGAAGTCACCTTCGACGTCGTCAAGCTCCGTTGTTCCCATTGCTCCGTGGAGATCAATGATGAGCGCATCAGGGCTCAAGCTATTGACCTGCTCTTCCCAAAAACGGCGTTGGTCAAGGTAGAAGCCATGATTGATCAGGCCGCTCGGCGCGATCATCGAGTCCGAGATCGGCAAGAGCTCAACGTCGTTCCGCTCCACCAACGCGTCTACAATGCCGCCAAGCGTTGTGCCATTTCCCCTCGCGTCCTGAATCAATTTATCTCCGCGCACGACCATGATGCTTTCCGACATAGTCGGGCGTGCGTAGGCGTGAGATTCATGAAATAGCCGCCCGACTGCAATTCGTCTTGTCAATTTCGCCTCCACCTTCGCCCAGGCATTTTAGAAGTGAGACCTCTGCCTGAGCTTGCCGAATTGCCGGTATAGAGCGACATCGGGCAAAGAGGTCGCCACAACTGGCTGAGAATCTAGGGACGGCAGATGTTTTACTATCGACGGAACTCAGCCCATTGATACGACATCCAACATCAAGTCCACCAGAGAACTAGATCTGGCCGCGCAACCCCGAAAAAGCTGTTCAGCACCAGGCGACGCTTTCCGTTGCCGGATTGACCCGTGACCCCGTGAACGAAACCGCCGTCGATCAGGGCGATATCCCCGGCCCTGAGCTGGAACTCGCGATAAGGAACGTCTTCAAGATAGGCTGCCGAATAGGGATATCCGGTGGTCTCCACACCTTGCGACTTTCGGTCGGCGACCGTCGGCTTGTGGCTCCAGAGCCGCAGGTTGCCACCTTCCTCGGCCATGCTGGGGTAGAAGTTGAGCGCCGCGACGGTGTTGTGCGCCACCGCAGAAAGCTCGTAATCATTCCCAGCACATAAGACTTGAGCGACATCGTCGTGGGGGTCCAAGGAAAACGTGCCGGTGCCAGACCAACTGAGAGCGCGACAGACATTGGCCTGACCCTGCTTCGAGCGGGCCAGTCTCAATTCAATGCCCTGGTCGTGAAGCTCGCGCTTCAACGCCTCGAACAATGCTCGGACGGGGTCAACCAAATTGCCGAAAAGGGCGTCGACGTACGGTCGCGCAGTTTCTGACTCTGCGAAATACGTGGCTGCATCCTTCCTGTAGTGGGATGCGCCGACATATTCTCCGGGGACGCCATCTTCGCGCTCCCTGAGACCGGGACTGTCAACAAAGTTCGCGGTGATTTCTTCGGCTATTTCCGTACTGAAAGCTTGCTTGACGTGCAGAGCGGTGATCTCGCCCTTCAGGACTGAGACGATTTCCGCAGTACTGATTGAGCCGGTTCGTTCCCTGATCGTAGCAGGCGACATAGCAGGCGCCTGAGATGCTTGATTAGTGCCCATTGGCTTGCTCCTTTAGTGCGTGGTCTAGGATGGCGATGCCATGATCGAGTTCCTCGTCGGTGATGGTTATCGGTGGTAGGACTTTGATGACGTCGCGATTTGGTCCTGAAGATTCGATCAGCAGGCCATTTTCGAATGCGACATCGTGCACACGGTCGACAACGGCCTGTGAATGGCATTTGAGACCGACCATCAGACCGCGGCCGCGCTTTTGTTCGATGCACGTGGGAAATTTCGCAACCAGGTTATCCAGATGTCTTTGCAGGTTGGCGGCTGTTCGCTCAAGGCCTGCAGTGAACTGCGTGTCGGACCACAGTTTGCACATAGCCCCTGCAGTCACGAAGGCGAGATTGTTGCCTCTGAAGGTGCCGCTATGTTCTCCGGGATTCCAAATGTCCAGGTCGGGGCGGATCAGAACGATTGAGAACGGACTGCCTGATCCGCTTAGGGACTTTGAAAGGCATACGATGTCGGGATCAATACCTGCGAACTCGAATGAGAAGAACTCGCCCGTTCGTCCCGCACCCGCCTGGATGTCGTCGACGATCAAAATAACACCGTGCTTGCGGCAAATGCGCTGAATTTCCGTGAGCCAAGCAGCAGATGCAGCGTTCATGCCGCCTTCTGCCTGAATGGTCTCTAGAATGATTGCAGCTGGCCTTTCAATGCCGCTGCCTGGGTCGCCCAATACGAAGTCGATGTAGCTCGCGGAATCGAACTCTTGGTTCGGATATCCGTCGTAGGGGACACGGATCACATCATGGCGAGCGACGCCGCCCAGATCTCTAGTTGAAGCCGAACCCGACACCGCGAGAGAGCCAAGTGACATTCCATGGAACGCATTCGTGAATGCCATGACGCTCGAGCGTCCAGTATATTTTCGTGCCAGCGCCAACGCCGCTTCGTTAGCATTTGTGCCGGTCGGCCCAGGGAATTGTATCTTATAGTAAAGCCCCCTCGGCTTCAGGATCGACTCCACAAACGTTTCAATGAATTCACGCTTTGCCACCGTATACATGTCGAGGGATAGAAGAATGTTCTCGCCCACGAGGTATTCAATTGCTGGTTCAATAATTTTCGGGCTGTTATGTCCATAATTGAGGGCGCCGGATCCTACGAGGAAATCAAGGTATGAGTTTCCGGCCTCGTCCCAAATTGTCGCCCCAAGGGCCCTCGTAAAGACTGCAGGAAACGACCGCCCGTAGCGACGAACGTTAGATTCATGAGCTGCAAACACATCTGTATTCATTTCATGGTCCTCTGTATGTCGGCGTCGTATTCAGCGAGACATTGATTAAACGCGGTTTGCCTCGTCGTACTGTCGAACCGTTTCGCCGAGGAGACCAGAACAGTCGGGCGGAGTTTTGGGAGGTCGGTAAACTCAGACCTGTTTGTAACGCCGACATGCTCCTCGAAAATTCGCGACAAAACGGACACAGACTTGCGCGGCAGCTCATTCTGTGCAGATGCATTTGAATACCATCGCAGTCGTTACGCTGTTCCACATGCCGATACCTCGCGGTCGGTGCGTGTGGAACGGGCTCAGTTCTAAAGGGTTCGCGCGGATGTCGGTACTACGGCATCTGGTAGTTGACGCACGAGTGCGTCGATTGCCGGCGAGCAGGCTCGACCGATCAGTTCGCCCGGCCGATGCAGCCGCGCCAGAGTGACCGTGCCCCATCTCCGCTCGCCGACTGTTTCGGAATCGGGGGCGCAACTACCGCCCGCGTGACCAAGGACGGAGGCCCGACACCAAGTCCGTGACCAGTCAATCCGGCCTCAAAGCAACCTTTTCCCAGGGCGGCCTATTCTCTCGGCGGGAGCTTTGCGCGCCGGCTAAAGGATGCGGTATGTAAAAGCTCAAAAATTGTTATCCTCACCGGATGGAGGATGACAGAATATCACAATATCGAGTTCGTTTTAGCAGTGTGTCGTTCGTGTAACGCTAGCATAAAGATACATTCAAATTAAAATAACTACGCCGATTGCATTGTATGTTACAGCTTTGACGATGCTGGCCTGTTGAGAACGATGCGCGAAGCTCTAGCCTTACAGCCGGCAGCCTTGGTGCCTGTGACAACATCCTGCGCAAATGGCTACGGAGCAGAGACCATGGAACGCCCGCGGATGACTGCTGTCTCTCAACTTCGAGGAATCTCAACCAGAGTGTCCGACCAGTTTTCTTTGGTCCCGGAGATGCATTTCTCTGAGGCTGCCAGGGAGGTATTTGCGCTGGAGTTTGGCCGATTTCTCGACCAAACCGACGGTGTTGCAAAATCCGAGCATTTATTCGACTTGTTATCTGATTTTGCCCTGAATTTTGATTGTCCGTGGATCGCGTATGGCTCTCTTGCACCAGACCGCTTAAAGCCGGGCCGAGGCGATCCGGCGGTCATGCTGAATTATCCTCGTGAATGGCAGCAGCGCTATTTCGAAATGGGTTATGACAGGATAGACCCCACCATCAAGAGGAGTCGGAGGCGAGTAGAAGCCTTTCGGTGGAGCGAGGTGTACAACGACGAAAGCACGACTGAAGACGAACGGCGCGTTTTCGACGAGGCGGCGACGTTCGGCTTAAGATCGGGCATTAGCGTTCCATTGCACGGCCCCGACGGTCGCTTTGCGATCATGAACTTTGCTCAAGCTTGGGACGGTGAACTCCAAAATAGAGCAATAACCTACTTGCAGCTCGCGGCGTTACATTTCCATCTGAGAGTCGATAAGTTCGCCAATCCAAGTGACATCGAGGAGGCACCTAATCTTTCTCCAAGAGAAAAAGAGTGCATCCTGTGGACGGCGAAAGGGAAGTCGTCGTGGGAAATAGCTAAGATTGTGGGAATATCTGTAAATACTGTTAACTTCCACATAAAAAACATAATGCGAAAAATGGATGCCACCAGCAGAACAACCGCAGCCATAAAAGCGATAAAATTCAGAATTATTGAATTGTAAAACTCGGCCACTAGCTTCTAAAACGTTGCAGAAAGCATGGCAAGCCTGAGTCGACAGTTGATCTTGCACTAATAACGGAATTATTACAAGTCGACTGCCTTGACGTCGCGGAGGCGGTGTCCGAATTGGTCGACTTGCCGTCGGTTTGACTCACAAGTGTTTGGGATCGCGTCCTTCTGCCCTGTCACAAATTTCTGTCACCGGCGAACCGTCTTTGCCCTGCTTGACAAGGATTCGGACAGATAATTGCCGATCCAGTC
This sequence comes from Mesorhizobium sp. M0870, assembly GCF_040319775.1. Classification (NCBI taxonomy): domain Bacteria; kingdom Pseudomonadati; phylum Pseudomonadota; class Alphaproteobacteria; order Hyphomicrobiales; family Phyllobacteriaceae; genus Mesorhizobium; species Mesorhizobium sp. M0870. Next base: position 617 of record NZ_JAMYOI010000065.1, on the reverse strand, counting down.
TGAGGCCGGCAGCACCTGGAGCGCGAAGAGCTTCATGATAATGTTGGTTCGGATCAGCCCGAGGGCCGTGAAAGGCCCCATTGCGGCGGATGTGACACCTTCACGATCAGCGGAGGTCGATCGGTCGCTAGACTCCAGGGCGAGATGTTTTAGCGACCTCACTTTGCCACCGCGCAGGTCGCTATCCACCCTCCTCATAGGATCTGAACAGTTCGGAGCTCGTTGGTCGTACGCAACTTCGGTTGGCTCGGCGCCGGCGCACGCAATGCAGGATAACTGGCGGCTAACTGCGTCCCTGAAACATCACAACCTCCGAAGCTCGTCGATACGCTCCCCGCCACACCCCGGGGCTAAACGGTGCAAAAGATCCTGCAACTAAATTCACAGAACCTTTGCGACCGCAAATCGCTGACAATGGTACGTTCTTCCAAAGTCTGAAGTCAGGTCACTGAAAAATGCGCTGCCTGTCTACGCTCGGACCGAGCGCACAGCATGCACGGAGGGCAACGCCAATGAAAAGAAGGGCTCTAGTTGTTTAGTCCCAAGGTTTGATGGGTTGGATGGAGCCTGAATCGTTCGGGCTCTTTTGTCCAGATTTTGCAGATGTATTCAAAGGG
>NZ_JAMYOI010000064.1:0-7724 GCF_040319775.1 Mesorhizobium sp. M0870 | reverse complement strand
CGAGAGGCCGGATACATTTATGCAACTGGAATCGTCATCGACGATGTCGCGAACCCTTGCACGGACGGGGCGGACCATACATTTTCCGAGAAGATCTTTCAAAGCGGCATTGTCGAGCATCGCGTCCGCCAGGAGTCGCTTCAGACGAGCGTTCTCATCCTCTAGCGTCTTCAGCCACTTCGCTTCCGACACGTCCATGCCTCCATACTTCGCCTTCCATTTGTAGATGCTGGCGTCGCTGACCCAGTGCTTGCGGCACAGATCGGCCACCGAAACTCCGGCCTCGTGCTCCTTCAAAATCCCGATGATCTGCTCTTCACTGAAACGGCTGCGCTTCATTCTCTGGTCCTCGCGTTGGGCCAGAGCGAACTTCAAACCGGATTAAGCCAAAGGGGCAACGTCACTTCGAAGAGCCTTCGGCAAGACCTGCAGACTCCCCAAACGGTGGGGCGAACCAACACCGGACAAAACTTAGGGCAAGCTCAGAGCTACACGGATTGTTTGCTTCTGAGAAAACTATTCGCGGGATCTTCGGCGGTTCTCAATTGCCCTTTAAAAACGCGAAAGAGGGTCATCAGCTTCTCCTGACGGCCCTCTGTTCACAGCGGTTGTTCCAGATAGGATTAGATCTCCTCGGCAAGTTGCTTGGGGCTAAGGCGCAACGCAGCTGCGCGGCGGTGGCCTTCCAGCTTTTCGGTCGCGCTCTGGCGCACAGCGGCCGGAGCGACGGCGGCAACGCCGCGCTCGTCCAGCCACTGATGGGTGGCAATTTTCACGTAGGAACCAACCCAGAGGCCGCCGGTGTAACGGCCTGCGGCCATAGTTGGCAGGGTGTGGTTCGTACCGCAGCACTTGTCCGAATAGACGACGCTGGCCAGTTCACCGATGAAGAGCGAGCCGTAGTTCCTAAGCTTCTTAGCGGTTGCCTGCGGATCGCGGGTGTGGACTTGCAGGTGCTCCGTTGCAATATAATCCGCGTATTCGATCATGGTCTCTTCGTTTTCAACCACAGTGATCTCGCCATAATCTTTCCAAGCGAGGCCTGCCACCGGAGCCGTCGGCAGATCTTCCAGCTGCTTTTCTACTTCCTTGAGAACGTCTTCAGCAAGCTTGCGGTCAGTCGTCACAACCCCAACACGGGTGCGCACATCATGCTCGGCCTGCGCCAACAGATCGGTCGCGATGGTTGCTGCATTGCCGGTTTCGTCAGCGATGATGAAGATTTCGCTCGGGCCAGCGAGCTGGTCGATGCCGACCTGACCGAACACTTGGCGCTTCGCTTCATTGACAAAGGCGTTGCCCGGGCCGACGATCTTGTCGACTGCCGGAATGGTCTCAGTGCCGTAGGCCATTGCCGCAATTGCCTGGGCTCCGCCAACGCGGAAAATGCGGTCCGCACCAGCAAGGTGGCAGCCGGCGATCATCGCGGAATGGGCATTTGGCGGTAGGCAGGCGATGACCTGATCACAGCCTGCGACCTTGGCCGGTACGATGGTCATGACCGGAGCCGACAGAAGCGGATAGCGACCGCCCGGCACATAGCAGCCGATAGTCTCAATCGGAATTACGCGGTGACCGAGGTGAAGACCGGGGAGGCTCTCGATTTCAAGCGGCAAAATGGTACCCAGTTGAGCTTCGGCGAAGCGGCGGACGTTGACTATGGCAAATTCGGTATCTTCTCGGGTCTGCGGATCGAGATCGGCGACAGCTTTCTGCTTCTCCTCCTCGTTGACTTCGAAGTTCGTGACGTCAGCCTTGTCGAAGGCAAGCGAATATTCGCGAACTGCAGCGTCTCCGCGCTCACGGACGTTCGCAATGATGTCCCTTACGGTTTTCTCGACTGGGGCCGAGTCTGAGACGGCGTCTCGGGTCGGCTTCTTGATCTGGGTGAATTTACCTTTCAGACCCTCGAGACGTGACGACATCAAAACCTCCTTACGTGGGATGATGGAAGGCAGCATCGTGCAATCGGATCAGGCTGGCAATTGCATCAAACCAAGTGTTCAGTATAATCACCAATCAATCGGACAACCCGTCCCTCGTCGCCTTTCTCGTGGGACTTTCATGGTCCTCCTGATCAAATCATTAACGGAACTGACAAATGCCTCAACTTGGGAGCAAACTTCGTGAACTGCGTCGTCGGCGGAACCTTGGTGTGAGAGAGCTAGCGGCTCGTTCAGGGATATCTCATTCCACAATATCGCTAATTGAGAGAGACCGGATGAGCCCTTCGGTCGACACCTTGGGTGCTGTTCTGGACGCACTTGGTACGACGCTTATTGGCTTCTTTTCTGATCTGCAATCGAGCCTTCCCTATTCGCCTTTCTACGCGGCAGCAGACCTCGTTGAGATTGGAAAGATAAAAACAATTTCTTATCGGGTCATCGGGCTCGATCATCCGAACCGCCAACTGCTCATGTTGCATGAACGATATGCTCCTGGGGCAGATAGCGGTGAGGAATTCAGTCATGCAGCGCAAGAAGCCGGCATGGTTCTATCTGGTATGGTCGAGGTGTCCGTGGGAAACCAAAAGCGAATACTCCAATCAGGCGATGGCTACTATTTTGATAGCCGTCTGCCACATCGATTTCGGAATGTTCACGACGGGCGAAGCGAAATCTTAAGTGCGATTACGCCACCCACCTACTAGCCCGAAAAATTCATGGTGGGTTGGCGGATGTGGTGCAAGCCATTGAAATGACGTCGGATTTGGTTGCTTAAGCCGATCCGAATCATTTCCCGGAGACCACACCCGCCATGACGATCTTACACTGCCGCTGAGCGGTTTGTCATCAGTGGGCGGCAAGTCCGTGGTCGCCCGTTTCGACGGCGGCATGCTGTCGTCCAACAGCGGTGTTCTGGCTCTGGCCGAAGTGGAAAAGCGGCTGGGTGTGGCCGACCGTCTGGCGCGTTGCATCGACGATCCGCGCTGGGCGGACCAGGTCGTCCACAGCCTGGCCGACATGATCGGCTTTCGCATGAAGATGATCGCCGCCGGCTACGAGGACGGCAACGACGCTAACCGGCTGCGCTCCGATCCGGTCTTCAAGATGGCCCAGGATGCGCTGCCGTCGGGCCGGGATCTGGCCTCCCAATCGACGCTGTGCCGGCTAGAGAACCTGCCCGGCGTGCGGGAGCTGGTCGCCATGGGGCGGGCGATGGTCGACCTCTATTGCGCCTCTTTCCGGCAGGTGCCGAAGCGGATCGTGCTCGACATTGACGACACCTTTGATGCCGTGCATGGCGGCCAGCAATTGCGCCTGTTCAACGCCCATTACGACGAATACGGCTTCCAGCCGATCGTGGTGTTCGATGGCGACGGCCGGTTCGTCGGTGCGGTTCTTCGGCCGGCCAAGCGACCGAGCGGGGCTGAGATCCGCCCCCACCTGCGCCGCCTAGTGCGGGCGATCCGGAGCAACTGGCCGAACACACGGATCCTGATCCGGGCCGACGGCCATTATTGCAGTCCACTGGTCATCGACTGGTGCCGCGCCAACGATGTCGACTTCATCCTCGGGCTGGCGCCCACCACGACGCTGCGCAAGCATGTCGCGGATCTGGAAGCCAGCACGCTGACGCGTTTTGAGCATCGGCGAAAACGAACAAGGTCCGCCGCTTCAAGGAGTTCTTTGACGGCGCAGCCAGCTGGAGCCGCGTCGAGCGCATCATCGCCCGCGTCGAGGTCAGTGCCCAAGGTACTGACACCCGCTTCATCGTCACCAATCTGGCCGGTGGCAAGGCCAAGGCGCTCTACGCGGACCTTTACTGCCGGCGCGGAGCGGCCGAGAACCACATCAAATCGTGGAAGACGCATCTCGCCGCCGACCGCACATCCTGCACCAGAGCCACAGCCAACCAGTTCCGGCTGTTCCTGCATGCCGGCGCCTACTGGATGATGTGGGGGCCTGCGCGCCGCGATGCCGAAGCGTTCCAGCTTTGCCGTCGCCCAATTCGACACGCTGCGTTTGCGCCTCATCAAGATCGCCGCGCGGGTGGTCGAGATGAAGACGCAAATCCGCTTGCACCTGCCGACATCCTGCCCCGACCAGCGCATCCTGCGCATCGTCCTCGATCGCATCCCCCAACTCGCGACATAACGATGGGGCGCTGACGCCCCGAAAAACAAACCCGCCGACCGCAACCCGCAAACCCCCGCCTTCCATCACGACGGCTCACAGCCGTCGCACCAAGAGGGTTGGTAAAAAGCACTGCAACGGCGAACAGATCGCCGCTTCAGGCCACCGAAAACTCATCGCTGTGCATCAAGGCGGCTAGCAGGAGCGGAGCGGCCACAGGCGATCACGCTCGGCGCCGACAAGGCCCACGACGCGGAAGACTTCGTCAATGAGCTGCGCTCGATGAGGGTGACGCCGCATGTAGCGCAGAACACGAGCGGCCGCAGTTCCGCGATGGACGGGCGCACGACGCGGCATGGCGGCTATGGTTGCAGTCATTGTCGGATCTTCGACGATGTCGGACATGAGACACAGCGCTATCAGAGTGGTCGCATTGTTCTGAAACGATTTTCCTAGTTGGCACGACACATGCAGTCCTATGCGCCAACGCGTTGCCGCGCCGCAGACTGGGAGAACTCATCCATGATCACACTCGCCGAACATGCGCTCGCCGCCGCAAATAATGAGCTTTCCCGAGCAGACGGAACAACTTTGAATGCTCCCGACGATGATCCCTATCTTTGGCTCGAAGATGTAAAAGGCGAACCGGCACTTGACTGGACCGCCAGCCAGTCGGCCAGGACACTGGGCCACTTCGGTGGAACGCAGTTCGAGCGCGACCACGACGTCCTGACAGCGATTTTCGACCGTCCCGACAAGATTGCCCTGATCACGCGCCGCGGTCAGCACCTCCACAATTTCTGGCAAGATGCCCGTAACCCGCGCGGCCTGTGGCGCCGGACCACCCTTGCCGCCTACATGAAGGCGGATCCCCAATGGGAGGTACTGCTCGATCTGGACGCCCTCGCCGTTAGCGACGGAGAGGACTGGATCTGGGGCGGCGCGTCGATCGAGCCGGAGAGACGGGAAAGAGCCGTTCTGCGCCTGTCGCGCGGCGGCAGTGACGTGGTCGTGCATCGCGAATTCGATTTGGGGTCTCTGAGCTTTGTCGCCGACCGTTTCAATCTCCCGGAGGCCAAGGGCGACATTGATTGGCTCGGCCCTGACACGCTTCTGCTTTCCAGTGCGCTTGGCATGGCCACCCGTTCCGGCTACGCGCGCACCGTGCGGCTGTGGAAGCGTGGCGCGGATCCCCTCACCGCGCCGCCAATCTTCGAGACCGGCTGTTCCGAATCTCTAGGCGTGTCTGGTTATGTGGACCGCACCGCCGAGAGCGAGCGCCTTTGGTTCATCGAGAATACTGGCTTCTTCGAGCAGATAGTCCGAACCGGCGACAAGAGCGGGCCGAAGATTGAAATCGACTTTCCTCGGGACGCCTGGTGGCGTGTCTTCGGCGATTGGCTCACGGTAAAGCCGGGCAAACCCTGGACGGTGGGAGGGACGACCTATGCCTCCGACGTACTGATCGGCATCTCGCTTTCCTCTTTCATCGCCGGCGAGCGCGGCTTTGTCACCCTGTTCGAACCTGGCGAGAGGCGCTCCCTGCAGTCATTCTTCTGGAACGACGGGAAGCTCATCATCTCCTACCTGGTTAGCAGTTCCGCGTTTCGAGACGTTCACTCCGGGCCGGCAGGAATGGACGCGCCGAGCCCTGGACACCGTGCCCGCCGAAGGACTGTCCACCTGTGGTCACTCGATGCGGAAGATCACGAGAGCAATGGAGAGATCCTCGTTTCGGCTCAGGACCCGATCACGCCACCGCAGCTGCTCCTATTGGACCTCAATGACGCGCCGCCTCTCGGTAAGCCAGTGATCCTGAAGCGTAACCCGGAGAATTTCGACGCATCCGGGCTGGTGGTCACCCGCCAGGAGGCAGTCTCGAGTGATGGTGAGATGATCCCCTATACGCAGGTCGGCCCGGCGAACGGAAACGGGGATGCCCCGGTTCAGCTCACCGCCTATGGCGGGTTCGACATATCGCTCCTGCCCTACTACAACTCTTCGATCGGCAAGCTGTGGCTCGAACGCTGCGGCTCGTGCGTGGTGGCCAACATTCGGGGAGGCGACGAGTGGCACGAAGCCGGGCGCGGACAGGGCAAGCGTCTCGCCCATGACGATTTCGCCGCCGTTGCGGCCGACCTCGTGCGGAGGGGCATTACGCGACCGGGGCGGATTGCCGCCGAAGGCGGCTCAAATGGCGGCCTCCTGATCGCCAATATGCTTACCCGCTACCCTGAGCGTTTCGGCGCGCTGGTCTGCACAATTCCGCTTGTCGACATGCGCCGCTACACCAAGCTTTTGGCGGGCGCGAGCTGGATTGACGAATATGGCGATCCCGACGAGCCGGAAGCTTGGACTTTCCTGAAGGAAATCTCCGCCTATCACGCCGCGATGCCCGGACAGCCCTATCCACCGATCCTGCTTGCCACCAGGAAGCGGGACGACCGCGTCCATCCGGCCCACGCGCGTAAGATGGCCGCAAAGCTGCAGGCTCTTGGCTATCCCGCTTTTCTACGAGCCCGGCGCGGGCGGGCACGGCAACAGCAAGGACAATCGGGAGCGGGCCGCCTTCATTGCCCTGGGCAACAATTTCCTTCGCAGCGCGATCAGCTGGCAAGACCATCGCGTTCGATAGGTGGCCGGGACCCAACAAAAGCAACGTTTCACATAAAGTGAGCACAGGTCGATGATTGCGGGAACGCCCAAGTGATGTCGGCGCAGTCTCATGCAACATTGAGCACGAGACTCGGTCAATATAAGTTAATCAGAGGAAGTTCTTAATAGTGCAGTGCATCATTTACAATTGTAACGGAGAGAATATCATGGCGAAAAAGCGAATGGGCGTGGCGCGAGGAGTAACGGCGGCCTTCCTCATGATGGTGGGACAGCAGGCCGTCGCGGCGGAGCCTCCAGTAGCCGCAAGCGTCCCGCAGGCAGGGGTCTCGGTCACGGAAGCGCCAACCCCTTGGCAGATCCGCCTGCGTGGGTTGGGGGTCATCACTAAGGATTCGGGCTACGTCAATGCGGTGCCCGGCTCCGGCCTTTCCTATTCGGACACCGTGACCCCGGAACTCGATATCTCCTATTTCTTCACGGACAACTTCGCCGCCGAGCTTATCCTCGGCACCACCTATGCCAACATCGAGGGCCAAGGAACGGTCGGCGGCCTGGGCAATATCGGCAAGGTTTGGCTGCTGCCGCCTACCCTCACATTGCAGTATCATTTTACCAATTTGGGCGCGTTCAAGCCCTATGTCGGCGCCGGCGTGAACTACACGATCTTCTATAACCAAGATGCCGGCAGTGCCGATGCTCTCCATGTTAAGGACGCGTTCGGCACCGCGCTGCAGGTCGGATTCGACTACATGGTGGATCGGCACTGGGGCGTCAACTTCGACGTGAAGAAGCTTTTCCTGAAGCCAGACTTCGACGTCACGGTGGCCGGGGCGAAACTGACGGGAAAAGCGGCGCTCGATCCCTGGTTGATAGGCGCAGGTGTCACCTACCGCTTCTGATAGCGAAAGGCGAAGCGCTTGCTGACCGCCGAGCTGAATGTGAGGGCGCCTAGAGCGATTCCTATTTTGAGAGAATCGTAGGATTCCCAAAGCCGGATGTTTGTGATTCAAGATGCTGGCTGGATTGGAGGCC
>NZ_JAMYOI010000063.1:0-8362 GCF_040319775.1 Mesorhizobium sp. M0870 | reverse complement strand
GAGCGACGCGGAGTCGTCCAGTTCAACAGCGTCATCCTTCGCCAGTGCACAAAACCGTGAAACGATCAGTCCGGCGCAATAACTAGTCGGCCCTGAATAACGGCTAAGGCGTTGATATTCCGAACGCGTGAAGACGGGTGGAAGCATCCGATTTCGCCGTTTTCGGCTGGAGTGCTTGCAGGCACCAGGCAAGCCAAAGAGCGAGAACCGTGAGGATCAGGCGCAGATTTTGGCCTGCGGCGACGAGTAGCGCATTGATCGCATCGCCAGCATGGCCGAGGAGGAAGTTGCGGTCCAGTCGGCCGTCGGTCTTCATGTGACCGATGGTGGCCTCGATGGCCGATCGTCGTTTCAGTTCCCGACACATGGTGGCCGTCAGGCCACGCTTGCGGCCGGCGATCATCACCGATCCCGAGCCGGCATAGTCGTGGCCGCGATAGCCCTTGTCGACGTAGATGCGGTCCGGGTCGACGCCGCCGATCTCCACCGCCTGATCAACCGTTGCTGCGAGCGTGTGGCCATCATACGGATTGCCCTCGAACGCCTTGGCCGCCAGCACGAGGCCCTCGCGGTTGGTTGCCGCGATCCCGACCTTGCAGCCGAATTCGTAAGGTTGCGGGCTTTGCCCTTCGAGATGCAGACCACCTCGGGCGCGTGCAGGGAGTAGATCTTGTTCCTGTCCTTCGGCTTCTGCGCCAAGAGCCGCTCGACGAGCCCGAGCAACCGGGCAAATCTGGCCTCGAGTTCGGCATTGCCGGCGATCTTGCGGCCGACGTCGCGGAACACCCGGCCGAGATAGGTGCGAAGGCGCTTGAGTTCGCGACGCGATCCGGCGGAACTGCCGGGCATGCGCATAGCGACCCGCCCGCACCGCCGCTGCCTTGGCCAGCCGCATGTGGCTCTGCCTGAGCATGATGCCGTACCGCTTGGCCTGACGCACCAGGATCTTGATTGCCTTGAGGTAGAGCCGGCTGTCGGTGGGGTGGGCGATTGCCTTCGGCTGCACCGTCGTGTCGACGGTGATCCGCTCCAGCGAACCGGGCTTCGCAGTCCCCGTCTCGAGTGCGACGTCGACGCTTGCCTTCAGCATTTCCTCCAGCCCCTCGGGCCCGATCCGCTTGGCCAGCGCGTCATCGTGCTGGCATCGATCGGCGGCTCGTGCTGGAAGAACTCGAAGCCGCAGAAAAACTGCCAATAAGGGTTTTCCACCCAACGCTCCACCACTTCTTCGTCGGACAGGTCGTGGACGTTCTTGAGGTAATGCAGACCGACGATCAGCCGCGTCGGCTTGGCCGGCCTGCCGACCGGGCGATAAAACCCGCCAAACGCCTTGTCAAAGCGCGACCACTCCATCAATGCCGACAACCGGACCAGCGGATGGCGCTGATGATGGTATCGAGGCGCTCGCGGAACAAATCATTCTTACCGGACGACGGACGGGCTGGCAGCATTGCAAAAACACCGGAAAATGACGGGATCAAAGGTGGTTTCCGGCATTCTCCAATACTTCACACCCGATGGGAATCCCTGCAGCGCAAGGGGTCCAAGAGTTTTTCAGTGCGAACTAACTATCTTCAATCGCGATGCGTGAGTTGCGCAGTTGGCCTGAGCAGATGATCGTGATGTCTGCATTGCGCAATGACGCCTCCGCGAGTGCACGCCGGGCAACCGCATCAAGGTTTCGCAGCGAACCAATGAGTATTGAGGCTGCGCCTTTGCGGACTGCCGCGAGAATGGCTGGCGTGCCATTGGCAGTTGCCAGCATCGCGGAGCGACCCGACAGATCGAGTCGGGACAGGAGGGATGGCGAGGGCTCATGATCGAATCCGAGAGGCGTTGATCCGTCATCCAGCTCCGCGCAAATAACGCCATTCTCGCCCACGGCGGCGCGCGCTTTGGCGACATCCGAGCGAAATCCTCCGACAAACACACGATCGCTGCCGGCGTCGAAAAGGCCGACGCAGGCGATGTCACGTTGTCTGCATATACACGCGTTGAGACCTGCGGCCGCTGATGTCAGCTGACCATGGCCACAGCTTCCATTCCGCCATGGCCTGCAGGCGGTGAATATGTGTAGCCAGAGCGGAGCGTTTTGAGCGGGGCGGGACGAAGAGATTGCGCAGAGCCGAAATGATCTAAACGAAGCGTTGCAGTGCTCCTGGTGATCGGAAGCCTTGCATCATCCGCTCCCGTTTTCGCAGCGGCGCATGTGCATTCTCCGCCCGGTTGTTCAATCCCTTATGCGACCGATGCTCGACGCCCGGCATCACCTGTCGCCTGGCTGCTATAGGAGCGCAGCTTGTCGGTGATCATGCTCAGCAAGCGTTTGGCCGCCTTGGTGTTGCGGCGGTTCTGGACGATCTCGTCGAGCACATAGCCATCCTGGTCGACGGCGCGCCACAACCAGTGTTTCCTGCCGGCGATGGTGATGACGACCTCGTCCAGGTGCCAGACATCGTTTCGACTGTGCTGCTTGCGGCGCAAGCGGCGAGCGTAATCCGGACCGAACTTGATGCCCCACCGGCGGATTGTCTCATACGAAACCACGATCCCGCGCTCCAGCAGCATTTCCTCGACCAGACGCCGGCTCAAGGGGAACCTGGAGTAGAGCCAGACTGCATTGGCGATGATCTGCGGCGGGAAACGATGGCGGTTGTAGCTGACGGTCGCGGTGTTCATGCCATCGGTCTATGCCGCAAATCCCTGAACGCGTGTTAAGTTGATAACGCCCACAAAGGACCTGATCGATCGGCACCCAGTCGATCAGTCTGGCAAGCGCATCCAAAGACGAATGCTGGCCGCGATCAACAGCACAACCAAACTTTTCCTGACGAATGCGCCGACGTGACATCGCATCCCTCAATCCAATGTACCGATTGAGAGAATCACAGATCAACACGCCAGTCCAGACACCCGCGCACTGGTCTCCTAGCCTCCAAAGGTGAGATGTTTTGGCAACCTCACTTTGCCACCGTGCCGGTCCCTCACAGGATCTGAACAGTTCGCCAGTTGTATCGTCGCCGCCGCGCACTCGCTATCCTCAGAATCCCTTCGGAGCCAGTGAATCACCGTTGCGCAGACGGCATGAATTTTCTTCCTTTATTGCGAATTGCCTCGACTCGGCGGCGGATCAGATGTCCTCGAAACCAATGGGCGAAAGATCATATTGTAGTAATGAGGCGCGTTGAACTGTTGCAACTCAACGGGACGTATTGTCGCGACACTTGCCTGTGACAGGCATTGGTAAATCTCTCCCTCCCGGTTGATTTCTTTCAAATCGAGTGAGATCGACACATTCCTACACACGCTTCTTTCACTATTTAACAGTTGTATATCTTCGATTTGCAACCATTCATAGTGCTCCCCCAGGAGCATTTTTACACTGGTGCCGCTTATATATGGCAGCATCATGGAGAAATATCCGTCATGCAGATGGTGTGCCCTAAGCAAGAAGACCTTGGACTCGTGTATGCTCCCTATCGAGATTTTCAGAGGTGAAAAACGCACATTCATATCTTCTGGGCCTAGATCGAGCTGAAATCTTCTTTGCACCAGACCGCTGAATGTGAAGTCAAGGCCCAAGCTGCGCGTTTCATATGGGCCCAGCCGAGACGGTGAGGGCAGGCACCTCGCATTTTTCCCAGCACTTTCTAGATGATAGATCGTCTTCTTGCGATCTGGTTCCCTAAAATTGTCGTGCTCGAAGTCCTTGAAATATTCCAACTCCGCTTCAATAGGCATGTAGGTCTGACGAAATAGAGCTGCATGGGCGGCCCGCTGCAAAATAGAATACTCGTGCGTCACACTAGCCTTGGCAAAAAACGTCTTCGCATCATTAATGAACCGCAAGCATTCAGCCTGAACATTGGCAACCTTCTCGTACTGTTTATCGCTCAATATGATATCCCCAAGAACTGGCTCTCCGTATGAGTCATAGTCAACAAGTGTTCCTTCCTTAACAGTGCAGCATTGCTCAAATAATCTGCAATGCCACCAAGGCGACGTAATAAGTGCTTTGCTGTTCGCCGCACGGTAAGGTTCGTCGGAGCCGACCACATAGCGCCCCAGTATGTCGACTTTAAATTCTTCTTTGAAGGTGCGAGCCAAATAGTCCTGCGTAGAGCCGATATAGCCTGTGTCTGCCAAGATAATGGTATCGCCGTGCTCCAACTCCAATTCCTTTGACATATAGCGCATCAAGCGCGCACGCAAAGCAAAGGAGTTCTTGAATATTAACTCCAACACATCGTCGTCGTGCAGCAACCGATGGAACGCCGTTCGTGGATCGTCACATTGATGAGCGATCCGTATTAACAATTCCGTCACTTCCGGCGGAATCAAAAGCTGTTTTGCTGTGGCATGAAGATCGTCAGTTTCGGGCTTGATCCCGCTGATGTAATAATCGACATCGGCACGGGTTTTGAAAGAGGCCGCAACAGCAACGAAGTTGCGGATTCGTACCAGCGTGCCAACGGGCTTGCCCGCATAGGCTTCACAAGCGGCTGAAAGAAGATAAGCCCCACGCAACAGAAAGAAGACTCTTACTCGCTTGCCCTGCTGTTGTAGTGTCTCCACCTCGTCCATAAGAAAACGGGCATAAGCGTATAGCAGCGGGCCGAACGACATGTAGCCGGTCACTGTCTCAGGCGCGTACGGCTGCAGGTTTGCTACGGAAAAAATTGGCCGAAATGGACTATAGCAGGGAAGAACAACTGCTTCCGGATCTGGTTGTTCGAGTACAATCAACGAAGATGCCGCGTGCTGTAGGCGCAAGAAGTCTGCGACCTCACGATCAAACTGCAGAAAATGTAGCGCACGTACGCCCAATTTCCGCGGCGCTTGCGCATCGGATACGTCATTATCCCCGATGTGGAGTAGTTGCGATGCAGGAACGCCACACTCTTTGATTACAATCTGAAAAAGGGCATGGCTTTTCGACGTCCCATAATCGACAGAGCAGTAAATCTTGCTGATTGCCTGCATAGCGTCCGCAGGCAAATGCCGAGCCAAAAGGCGCCTTAACTCGCCTTCGCGCAAATACATATCGCTTACGACGATAATTTTGATACCACGGGTGTGCGCCAGCCTGATCAGTTCTACGTACGGTGAGAATGCAAAGCAAACATTCATTTCGGTCCGGATTTCCGCCTCGGCCAATAGCTCCCGTTCCTCACAAGAAAGCGATCTAAAAATCCGATAAATGTCACCGATATCGATCTCCCTGGATCCGTTCTCCAAAGGCTTCGCTCGATAGGCACGCGCAGCAGCGCTAATGCGTTGGTGAGGAGTTATCCCGAACCTTCGCCCGACGGGATTATTGGCCAGCACAGCAAAAACGTCTTTGGGTGTCGCAGTGTTGCGCCATAGCAACGTATCGAAGCAGTCGAGTGAGAGTACCTTTACGGAAGCGCCAAAGTCGTCCAGAATAGTGGGGATATCGTGGGCCGTTATTTGCGTGTTATGGTTAGTATGACGCACGTTGCTGGAGAGAAGGCGATCCTCCGGCTTTTGCCATTGGTTGATCTTTTCTGTTAGACGCCCCCCGTATGGAAACATTGCATCAGAGTGACCGATAAACCGATAGACGTCGTCTCCGGCGGAAATATGCGGCACGAAGTCAGGAGCAAACATATCCTCAATACGTAAGCTTCCGGGAGACTGCTGATCAATATGGGCTTGCTTTATCTTGGCGGCCAAGCGCTCCAGTATAAGCTGCATAGTGTTTCTCCTTCAGCGCAAGTGCAATCGTTCTGGCTGAGAACTTCTCACTTGTCGTCCACTCTTGGGTTTAGGCCCTCCGCATCGCCAAATTGTCGAGGTCAGCGGCAACCGCGTTCGCTGCAGAGTTTTCCAAGAAGCCGGCAATTAAAATAGAGATGTCCTGAACTGGTTGAGGGACTTGGATTCGTACCAGGGTCTGCCGAGCAAAACGCCGCTGTCCTACCGCCAGACGATCCCTATCTCATCGTTTTACCCCTGCTCTTGCCGAATCGAAATGCGGCTAACATCAAAATACATCCGACCATTGAGTGACCATCTTCGGCTCACCAAACCTTTGGCCGAAGAATATCAGTTGTAGAGTTGCCGTCAACGTAGCGACGGGAGTGAGGCATTGTATCTCAAGTGTTTGATTATGTTAGGAACAATAGCGTGTGTACGCACCGGGTCGTTGTGATATTTTGATGAAGAAGTGTTAAGTGGCGATGTCACGTTGTCTGCATATACACGCGTTGAGACCTGCGGCCGCTGATGTCAGCTGACCATGGCCACAGCTTTCCGTTCCGCCATGGCAGGCGGTGAATATGTGTAGCGAGCGCGGAGCGTTTTGAGCGGGGCTGGACGAAGAGATTGCGCAGAGCCGAGAAGATCGAAACGAAGCGTTGCGGTGCTCCTGGTGATCGGAAGCCTTGCATCATCCGCTCCCGTTTTGCAGCGGCACATCTGTCGGTGACACAGTCGAGTTTTGGTTCAGCGAGCAGCGCGACCTGCCGGCGGCCAAGCGCTTCTTCAGAAAGGCGCTGGAGCGTCATGGCCGACCGGATCGCGTCATCATCGACGGGAGCCAGACCAACCACGAGGCGACCGTTTCTTGCGACACCACAAATCGCTTGCAGGATCGCTCCCGGCGCCGGCTGAAGCCGATCCGCATCCGCCTGAGCCAGTATTTGAACAATCGGATCGAGCAGGACCATCGGCACATCAAGCGCGGGGTCCGGCCGATGCCCGGCTTCAAATCGACGGCCACCGCCTCCACCATCCTGTCCGGCATCGAAATGATCCACATGATGCGCAAGCGACAGGCGAGGTACGCTTTCAATCCGAATCCGTCCCTGGTCGAGCAGTTCGAAATCCTCGCCGCCTGATTGACCGCGCATCAGGCCTCTCTGCGCCCTATTCAGCCGTTGCAACAAAACCGTCCAAATACGTCCACATATGGAATTACCAGGGCTGGACGGCCTTAGTTGCCCGCCTACGGTACATGCGGCATACGCGCTCCCATCTTGCCTGATTGCCGCGCGGCACCCGAGGGTCGGACGCCATGGCAGGGCTTTGGTGTTTGTTCAATGACAGCGTTCGATTGCGCCACTCCATCAGGGCAATCGCTCGAAGATGAGGTTGATGTTAGTCATTGCAGCAAGCCGGTATGACCTGCATTCCATCAGATTGATGATCCGGTCCCTGATGCCCTTCAGATAATGCTCACTTGGCTCGCATTGGATGACAGCAGGTCTGATGCGCTCGTAGTCGATGGCCTTAACGAGATCGTGATCTAGTCCCTCGCAGTCGATTGATAAAAAATCGACCTTATTGGCATAAGGCGCCAATAGTTCATTGATACCGATCGCGCTCACTTCAATATGCTCTCGGATACCTCCTATACCGTCGAAGTCGCCGAAACTTTCCACATGTGCCTTATCCACCGACGAAAGCTCATGGGCGTTTCCGATGAAGAGCGTGGCAGACGCTTGCGGAGCAGGCAAGACAACGGATCGCACGAGAACGTCTTCCGGGCGCGCAGCCCGGATCAGCGCCCCCAGCTCAGGATTGGGTTCAACCAAAACACCTCGCGCGCCTCTTTGGTACAAAAGATAGGTACTTGAGGTAGAGATGGGGTGATTGGCGCCGATCTCGACATAGAACGCACTGGCCCAAGGTCTTTGGCTCTTGCAGAGTCTTGCAGCCAGTATTCCTTCGACAATAACGTCTTCTCCAGCTTGTGCGTAACTAGCCGGCGCGAAGTGCTTGATCCGAGAGTTCGGTAGATTGAGCCTGGCGACCTCTTGATTTATGGACTGGTTTTCAAACTGGGACAGCATGGCTCGGCGCTCCAATGTAACTTGTGATCTTGGTACGGGGCCGCCCGACCGGTTTGTCGCGGCGGCTCTTGCTCATCATCGCAGCAATCGGCGTGCCACGTTGCGGAATGCGGTGCTCCTCACTTAGAAAAGATGAAGCGCGCGCGCCCGCTGGAATGACCGCGACACTTTGTCGGGTTCGCGACATCGGCGCCACCAACCGGCAAGCCACTTGCCGAAGTGACGCGCAGACAGCGAAACTTGCTGTAGATCGCGCGTTGTGCTTGGTGGCGGCGCGGACATGCGCGTACCGTTGCGTATTGAAAGCGGTATCGACGAAGGCGCCGATTGGATCTGTTGCAACCTTTTGATTACCAGCACTGTGGCAAGGAGCCTTCGATCATTTTCGGAGGGTTGGAATGTTCAAAGGCCGTCAGTTCGACCGGTCCGTGATCCTGCTTTGCGTGCGCTGGTACCTGGCCTACAATCTGAGCCTGCGCGATCTTGAGGAGATGATGGCCGAGCGGGGGATCGCCGTCGACCACACGACCATTCACCGCTGGACC
>NZ_JAMYOI010000062.1:0-8764 GCF_040319775.1 Mesorhizobium sp. M0870 | reverse complement strand
GGGATCCGGCTTAGTAGCCGGCTTGGACACCTCGGTCTGAAAACTCGTCTTGCCATTGCGTGCCTTCCAACCACCAATCTCAGCACCATGCTGAGGATCAATGCCTGGATGCGGATTTCATATCACGCTTGTCTTCGAAATCACGAACAGCACCTACCGCAGGGAGCCAAGCGGATAACGTGGGAAGATCATTCACTGACGATCCCACATTGTGAACTGGACTCCGGGCACCCAATCTTTTCGTGTTCGACAAAGCACAACGCAAGATCCAGACCAGTTTGCGCAGCGGAATATACGTTCGTATTGGCTGGGATTCGTTCCGTTCGCAACAGATTGGCGGACATTCGGCATGCCCACTTTCGGACAAAAGGAGAGATCCATATTTCGAAGCGGGCAAGCAATCGCGGAGCCCGCAACTTACCTTGCCGGATCATTCCAGCCAGCACCATCGACACCGCGTTCGACTTCGACTATGGCCGACATCCCACCACGGCAGGCGAACTCGCCGAGGTCGCTGGGCAGAAGGAGCGGAACCTTGGCCCGCGCGAAAGACGCTCTGACGCCGGTTCTTTCTGACGAGGCAGCCCGATCTCGGCTATGATCCGGAGGGTCGGCCGCTGATCGAAGAGCTTTATGTGCCGTTTGCAAGCTCGTCGCGCGCATGCCGGATCGGCCACAGAGCGATGAGATGGGTCTCCTGCACAGGAAATCGTCACCGACCGGAATCAACAATGGATACTACATACAATCGATCCAAAATCCGAGTAATGAACTTCAACCAGGCTCCAAACGGCGCGGGGCAACGCCGCAGGCAGAAGCTTCGCCGAGCCAGTGCCGACATCCACGCCGCTGACTAAACAGGTAAAGTCGATTCCCCTCGGCACGGGAGCTCTCGGATCAATGCCGATCGTTTGAAGCGGTACGTCTTTTGCGGGGATCCATCTTGATGATGAAGACGATCCGACACCTCGGCTGATGCCGCCCACAACCACCGGAGCGCCCCCGATGAGCCATGATGCTGAACAGTTCCCAGGTGCGCACCCCATCAGTGCACGCCGACATTGGGCAATCATTGGCGGGCGGCCTGGACCTGGCGGCTTCATCCAGTCTTCTTCGACAGGGCAGCTCACCTCATGGTGAGAATGGAAAGGATCTTGTCCGATCGAGCAATTCGCCTGCTCAACCTGGTCAAGCCAGCGACGTTCTAGGAACTGCCCGATCCTTGAAGATTCCGCTGCGCGACAATCACGATTATCTCAAGATGTAGCATAGGAGGTGAACTATGAGGGGCATTGAGGATCGAGGAAAGGCGCCCATCTCGGCATTCAACCCCATCGAGCGTGATATCACGGACGATTCTCCCATTGGACCGGCGGCTGGCGTTGAAGGACCCGGTGAATCATCCTGTTCTATAGTGGAGCAGACGCGCTCTGAGCCTCAAGATCAAGCGTCTCCTCCTCTGAGTATCCTTGATCTGCCGCTGGACATGCTCGTTGAGATTGCTGAGCGGCTCAGCCCGATGGATCTGCTGAGGATGTCGCACACAAATCAAGAGCTGCGTGTCGCCGCGATGATAGTCGCAACGCCTCAAGAAAGGCGAATCCAGGTTCAGGCCATCTGGCACAGGCTGATGCAACTCCAACCCGGCCCGCAGCCGCTGACGTATCCCGTCGTGATGGAATCACTCGCGCGCAACTTCAATTGCCTCACCAGAGTGCAGCAGGAGCACCTCGTCGCGCTAGTCGAGGGGCTTGAGGACCAGGACCATCGCGGCTCGGCACTGCGAGCCCTCGGGACAGGCGTGGGAGGGCTTGCGCCCGAACTCCAGCAGCACCTCGTCGCGCTTGCCGAGGGACTGCTTCACCCCTGGAATCGTGCCACGGTCCTATGGGGCTTCGGAGAGGGGGTGACAGGGCTTGCGCCCGAGCTCCAGCAACGTCTCGTCGCCGTCGCCGAGAAACTTGCGCCGCACTGGTATACCCCATATACGCTGACGGGCTTCGGAATAGGCTTGGCAGGGCTTGCGCCCGAGCTCCAGCAGCGTATCGTTGCCCTCGCCGAGGGGTTTTACGAGCCCAGCCATCGCGCTTCGGCCCTGAGGGGCCTCGGAGCGGGCGTGGCAGCCCTTGCAACCGGGCTCCAGCAGCGTCTCGTCGACGTGGCCGAGGGGCTTCGTGACCCCGACGACTGCGCTTCGGCCTTGTGGGGCCTCGGAGCGGGCGTGGCAGCGCTTGCACCCGAGCTCCAGCGGCGTCTCATCCTCCTCGCCGAAGGGCTTGAGCCCAGGTCTCAGACCATTGCCCTGGAGGGACTCGGAGCAGGCGTGGCAAGCCTTGCGCCCAACCTCCAGCGACGTGTCGTCGTCCTCACCGAGGGGCTCGACCAGCCCGGGAACCGCGCTTCGGTCTTGAGGGGCCTTGGCGCGGGCGTGGGAGCGCTTGCACCCGAGCTCCAGCGGCGTCTCATCCTCCTCGCCGAAGAGCTTCATCCCTGGCGTCAGTCCTGGGCCCTGCAGGGCCTCGGAAGGGGGGTGGCAGGGCTTGCGCCCATCCTCCAGCAGCGCCTCGTGGTCCTCCTCGAGGCACTGGACGAGCCCGAAGATCGCACCGAGGGTCTATTGCGCTTCGGACGTGGCTTGGCAGCGCTTGCACCCGCGCTCCAGCAGCGGGTCGTCGCCCTCGCCGAGGGGCTCGGTCCGTCACAGTATCGCGGCTCGGCCCTGAGAGGCCTCGGAGCGGGTGTGGCAGGGCTTGCACCCGAACTCCAACAGCGTCTTGTCGTCCTCGCCGAGGGGCTCGACCGATCCACAGACCGCGTCGCAGCGCTATGGGGCTTCGGAGCGGGCATGGCAGGGCTTGCCCTAGAGCTCCAGCGGCGTCTCGTCGTCCTCGCCGAGCGACTCGACCGCCCCATAGATCGCATCTTGGCTGTCCAAGCCCTCGGGGCAGGCCTGGCGGGGCTTGCGCCCGAGCTACGACGGCGCATCGCTGCCATGGCCGACGGACTTGCCGAACCGGATTATCGGGCTTTCGCCTTGGCGGCACTATTGCCTTAGGCAGCCATCCGAAGAAGGGTTCCGGCTTACGGACCGTCTTTGGCTCGCAGGAGATGACCTACTAACGACATATGTGCAACGACCACGCGGACAAGCGCTTTTTTAGACATTTCACCCAGCGGGACAGCGGTCACATGTCCGGCCGTTCAGCGCGGTCTAAGACCGCTGGCCTCGATGAAATTCGCGATGCGAGAGGCTGATCTATCTGACGCGCTGTAAGCGCATTGTCGGCCGGCCTCCCTCGCATCGGAATTTCATCCCGTGGGTCATCGTCTCATTGTGCACCTCGCCTCTGTCCGGCGTGGCGCCGGCCAGTCCGTCCTGGTCGTCGTTCGGCTCAGGCGCGTGCTGCGGCCCTTGCCGCACCAGTATTTCGATATGTCCCGCCCTTGTTGAGCAGCGCCCAGATAATCCTCGCCATCTTGTTGGCGAGCGCGACCGCGACGACCTTGAAAGGCCGCCGCGCCAAAAGGGTCACTAGTGTCGTTTCCCTTAACGCGCAGCAAGACAGACGTCGCGCCACAAACGAGCAGCGAGCGGAGCGTCGGTTGCCCATTTTCGATATGCCGCCGAGCCGCTCCTTGCCGGCCGCAGTCGGGAAGATGGGAAGCTTCCAACGAGAACTGCCCAATGCGAACAAGAAGAGCAGTGTCGGCAGTAATCCTGCGCCTCGAACGCTCATCCTAACGCCGTTAAGCGTTGACCTCCGAGGTTAGCAGACCAACCCCGCAAAACGCTCCAAGAGAACAGCGCATGGAAGCGATACGAGATTGCAGCCTAAGCCTCGGGGCCGGACGTTGTTTCATATCAGCCCGGGTTGGGATGAAGCTTGCCATCCAGCAGTACCCGGTCAGGTTCAAGTTCTAACTTGAACTCCCAGTCGGGTGAGATCGTGATCAATTGGCAGCCTGACGCATGCGCGGTGAGTTTGACCGCGGCGAGGCATCCCCTATTAGCGGACTACCCGAACGTACGGCGCGTCGAGTGTTCGATGATGTGATCGCGCTCGGACTATTGGCGTCCGAAACGCCAAAGGGCCTTTTGTCCCTACGCTTTCCGGCGGACGCTCTGGACGCGCTGTTTCCGAAGCTTTTTCCGAAAACATAAGATCATAGGGCGCTCACGATCTTAAGTCGCTTCTCCTCGGATCGTAAAGATGATTTTCACCGGATCACCCGGAAGCGGATTCATCATTCCGCGTTCTGAGACGCGGGTAAAGCCGGCGCACTAGATGCCAAGGTCGTGTGTAGTGCTGCGAACGCTTCGGCAAATCACGCTTCCTAGATTGGCCTGTTAGCTTTGGATCTGATGGCATTGGTGTGGCGGCTTCGCGCTGACCACGGACAGAAGCATGATCCCGGCGATGAGATATCGTTCAGAGGGACTTGACGAACGAGGGCCCATTGCAGAAGTACTACGGTTGCGGATGTCGATGGCGTTTGTACT
The DNA here is from genome assembly GCF_040319775.1 of Mesorhizobium sp. M0870. Lineage (NCBI taxonomy): Bacteria > Pseudomonadati > Pseudomonadota > Alphaproteobacteria > Hyphomicrobiales > Phyllobacteriaceae > Mesorhizobium > Mesorhizobium sp. M0870. The sequence goes on along the minus strand of NZ_JAMYOI010000062.1, from coordinate 4,263 downwards.
GATAGATGGTTGACGCAGCCTGATGCCGTGGTCGTCGCCATAGCGACCACGCGATGATGAAGGGCTTTTGCGTCGGTGGGAAGATAGGCATCCGGCGAGGAGATAGCGGATCTCGGGGACGCTCGGGACGAGTGCAGCCATCCGGATCACGCGGCGATTGGCTCCTTTGGACTCGTTTCGTTCGGTTTGCTCCATGCGCTGCGGCGAAGATCAGCCGGTAGCCTCGAGAGGAATGCCAGGGCGGCCATGCACAGGCTCATGTGGCGATGCCATCCGTGCCAGGACCGAGCCTCGCAATGATCAAGTCCGAGATCATCCCTGGCGCGCTCAAAGCACTCCTCGATCGCCCAGCGCAGGCCGGCCACTGCCGCCAATTCGGCCAAGAAGGAACAGGGCGGGGCGAAGACTTTTAGTAGGCTCTTTCTCCGGATGTCGATCGCTTGCGACGAGAAGCCAATGCTCGAAGCCGCCTTTTGACGTCCAAGGGCGGCGGATGCGTGCCCAGTCGTAGGGAGCCGAGGTCCTTTGGCGCCTTCACCTGCCGCATGACAGACCCAGTCGTCGTATCGAACTCCCTGGCCAGTTCCTCGGGCGAGGTTTCCTCAAACCCACGATCCCCTCCACGGCGCGTGAAGTGATCGCCTCGGACCGCAAAGACATAGGCTGCTCGCGAGCTTCCCGCATCCGTCGAAGGCTGCTGTCCGCCCCGTAGACAACGTCGCCAAAAACGTAAGCGCACGGGACGCCGGCATCGAGCGCCGCCTCGACCATGGCGGACGCCATCTTCGGCTTGGTTGCAAACTCGACCGTCTCCGGGATCGACACCCTGGCACATCGAGCCCGATCCTTTGTCCAGCTCTCCGGTACATAAGGCGACGATCGACCAGCGCTTGGCCGTAGCGGCTCGCGCAAGCCAAGAACACGCCGATCTCGGCTGTTCTCGATCCGACCCGCTGTTCCCGAGTACTGTCGCGCGACAACGGCGGAACGATCGCCGTTCTTCACAAATGCCGTGTCGTCGACGATCAGGACGCCATCCACATCGCCCAACGCCGTCCACCACATAATGGCGAACCCTCGTCTCGCAGCGTCCAGTGGTTGCGCCCCAACAGCGACTGCATCCGATAGGGCCGCTCCGGACTGCTCAGCCATCAGCCAGCCTGTCTTGCGCTCAATGCCGGAAAGAAGGCCGTCGAGAAAATCTGCGCCCGTCTCTCGCAACTCACGACGAGGAAGCACCCGCCCAACCCACGCCTTCAGCGCTGTGAGCTCCTGCTCCCAAGCCAACAACGACCCTGACCACGAAGCGACAGACATGGTTCCCTCCTTAAGGCCCAGGGCATGAGGGCGTCGATGTCTTTGGAGGGCCGCGTGCGAGCCGGAAGCCGCCTTGCCCTTCGACTTCTCCTTTGCGACATGCCCTGATGAATTGCCAAGTCGGGCTGCAGCGGGAGACCTGTCCGGAGAACAGGATCACAGCGTTCGGTTGCATGCCCGGCAGTCGGACTCATTGTCGGGCTTCAGACAGTGTTGGGTATGAAACACTGCACTATCAAAACGATCATGTTGTCTAAAAACGGTTTTCTGGTTTGGCACGGCATTTGCTTCGTTGGATCAACAAATACCCTACGGCACGAACCTGCAGGAGTTCCTCTGTGACCAGCCTTAGGCAATCGCTACCGCAAGAGCGAGCAATTATGGTCGTTCCACCAAAAGCCTTCTGGCCGGCCGGCACATTTCGTCTGCGGCACACTGTAGAGCCATTTGCGAAAACGGACCGGCCTCAAGGCCGACACGCTTGTAGAGGCCGCCAATCGCAAACAGGGCGCCGATCGCCTCCAGTTCGGTCTCCACCTTGCCCTCTCGAATGACTTTACCAGCCGTTTCCATTACGCAGACGCTGGTAGTGAGAACGGAAACATCAAGACCGAGAAACTGTTCCATGGCAGACCTCCTGACCGGGTGACCGTTGAGCCTGCCCGGGAGACCGACCTCCCGCTACTCCCATGCAGGGAGGCCGCCGGAGCCCCTGAGGCTAGCATGAACCTGCACAAATTTGACCTATCCAATGTAACAGCTTGGCGGCAGGTGCAGCCCCCGGCATCTCAAGAGCAAGCGGCACAGGCCGGGCAAGAGGGCTTTGAGCAGCGCTCGGGCGAGGCGCGCCAAGCCGCTGCCCAAATTCCCGCCCCCGGCGTTCCGGCTCTGCCAGACCCGTTCCATCCTCATCCGTCTCAGGGAGACCTGAGCCTCATCGAAGCCGCGGCCCCATGGGAGGCGCAACTCATGACGCAAGGGAGCGGACAAGAACACGCCGCGGCGCCCTACGCCGGAGGCAGTGGGTCGATGCTGGGTGCCTCGGTGCTGCAGCCGGGTCACTCAACGGCGCGCCATCATCATGCGCCGGATTCGTCAGTGGTTGATCTGAATCTCCCCGCACCGTTCGAGTTGCGTGACCATGCTCGTTCTGTGCCGGCGGCGCCTGCCGGGCCAGCGTTCGCCAGGGCTGAGGAGACGCCCTCCGCGGTTGGCGAGGCCGCGGTGGCCGAAAGGTGGGCTCGGTTGCAAAAGCAAATGGACGAACCAGTGCATGATCCCGGCCCTCAAGTGGATACATCGCCATGGGAGGCGCAACTCATGGTGCAAGGGAGCGGACAAGAACACGCCGCGGCGCCCTACGCCGGAGACAGTGGGTCGATGCTGGGTGCCTCGGTGCTGCAGCCGGGTCACTCAACGGCGCGCCATCATGATGCGCCGGATTCGTCAGTGGTTGATCTGAATCCCCCCGCACCGTCCGAGTTGCGTGACCATGCTCGTTCTGTGCCGCCGGCGGTGCAGCCAGATCCTCCAATAGGGGTCTCCGGTCGCGACAAGGGTCCTCTCTATTCCAACGATGCGACCATTGTCGAAGGGCTGAGGTCAGCATTGGAGAGCACGGTCAAGCGCCATGTAAATTCTCTTCTCGGCTTTGGTCGTTGGCTCTTTGATAATAACAGGCCGGGATTTGCGGATCGGCTTCACGAGGGGTCGCTGGATGAAGATGCCAAGCGCTATGTGAACTCCGGTGGTAACCGGAGGATCAGTGCACTAGCTCATCTCCGGAAGTTCGCACCCGGGCGCGAAATTGCCCTTGCTGCTCGTCCGGAAGACGCAGTCGGCATGGAGGCTCGTGCCATTGGGGACGCCGCTGCGCAGCGCAGCGGGCCGCAGGAGGCATTGGGTCGGCCAGAGAAGCCCCCTGGGAAAGCTAAAGACGGGCGGGTGCTCGGCGCATTGGAATGGCTAGGCGACGAACATATCCAGAGGGATTACCAACTCCTGGAGCAGGAGTTGCAGGGGAACAATCCAGATCTCGCCGCCCGGACGCGGTTCGTGGATCCCCTCGTAGCCAATTATCATCTGCGCTTGGGCTCCAAGAGCGTCATGCTAAGCGCATTCCAGCGCATCGTCCATAAGAACGGCAACGACACAGCCGACTTCCTGTTCGTGCCAGTGAGCGATGCCGGTACGACTCGTGAGGAGCGCGGCAAACATTGGTCGCTGCTGTTCGTTGATCGCAGCGACCGGGAACGGCCGGTTGCCTATCATTATGACTCCTACAACGGATGCAATGACACGCTTGCAAAAGAGCTCGCAGAAAATCTGGGCGCCAGCCTGGAGACCCGCGTGGGCGTACCCCGCATCGCCCAGCAGAGCAACGGGGTGGATTGCGGAATCTACGTGGTGGACGGCACGCGGGCGCTGGTTGGGCGATTGCAATCGCAGCCAGATGACCTGAACCTCAACAACCTCGTCGTCAATCGGCAGGCACTACAAACCCGCCTCAGGGGTGACGATACATTCGGAACGGCAAATAATCTCACAAACTTTGAACTCATGGACCGACAGGCCCGAGACGCGGTTAAGGAAAGCCCCGTTGGGACGTTTCACCAGCAGATCAAGCGGCTCGGCCAGTCAGCGCCAGACGTTGCTCCCGGGGACCCATTTAAATTTCAAAGTCTTGAGAGCAAGGGGGACGCCGCTGCGCAGCACAGCGGGCCGCAGGAGGAATACAGTTGGCCAGAGTATCTCCCCCCTGGGAAAGCTAATGAAGACGACGCTGTTCTGGCATCGTCTTTCGTGCCAACTGGGCCCCATCACCAAGCCTCGGATCCCGCAGGGTCCTTTCGTCCCCTGAGCTGGCGCGACGGCGACCAGCGCGCGCCGGACGAGCGGATCGCTGCACAGGACAGGAGCAACCAGCTATCAAGCGAGGAGGTCCTC
>NZ_JAMYOI010000061.1:0-9806 GCF_040319775.1 Mesorhizobium sp. M0870 | reverse complement strand
GGGCGTCTCCTCAGCCCTGGCGAACGCTGGCCCGGCAGGCGCCGCCGGCACAGAACGAGCATGGTCACGCAACTCGAACGGTGCGAGGGGATTCAGATCAACCACTGACGAATCCGGCGCATCATGATGGCGCGCCCTTGAGTGACCCGGCTGCAGCACCGAGGCACCCAGCATCGACCCACTGCCTCCGGTATGCGGTGCCAGGTGCTCGTCCCCCAGCATCATGGACTGCGCCTCCCATGGCAATGCACCCACTTGATGGGTGGGGGCCTGCATCAGCACGCGAGCGCCTGAATTGCCGATCTCGCTCAGCTGCTTAGCTTTCCCAGGGAGCTTCTCTGGCCGACCCAATGCCTTCTGCGGCCCGCTGTGCTGCGCAGCGGCGTCCCCAATGGCACGAGCCTCCATGCCGACTGCGTCTTCCGGACGAGCAGCAAGGGCAATTTCGCGCCCGAGTGCGGCGTACGGCGGGAACTTCCGGAGATGAGCTAGTGCACTGATCCACCGGTTACCACTGGAGTCCAAATAACGCCTGGCATCTTCATCCAGCGACCCCTCGTAAAGCCGAGCCGCAATCCCCGGCCTGTTGTTTTCATGCAGGTATTGACTGAAACGTCTAAGAGTAGCCGCATAGTCCTGAGTGGTTTTGGGATTCGGCCCGGTCGCAGGCGCTCCCTTGTACTCTTTGATGAGAGCCGCTTTGTACTCTTTGATGAGCACGGCGTCGGCAGGGTCGGGATTCAGGGCAGCGCGGCCCACCATTGGCGCTCCGCCCGCCGACTCTTTGAGACGACCCAGTGCTCTAGCCACGTTCGAGGAGCCACTCTCGCGCTGGTACTCCTTGAGATCCTGATCCAGCAACGGATCGTCAAGCCGAGCAGCAAATCCCGGCTTGTTATTATCAAAGAGCCAACGACCAAAGCCGAGAAGAGAATTTACATGGTCCGTGACCGTGCGCTCCCCGACCTTACCGGCATAGAGTGCTGACCGCAGCCCTTCGACAACGGTCGCATCGTTGGAATAAAGAGGACGCTTGTCGCGACCGGAGACCACTACTGGAGGATCTGGCTGCACCGCCGCCGGCATAGAACGAGCATGGTCACGCAACTCGAACGGTGCGGGGGGATTCAGATCAACCACTGACGAATCCGGCGCATGATGATGGCGTGTTTCCCCGGGAACAACGTCCCGTACGAACACCGAGTCTGGGTTGTCTTGGTCCGGCGCGACTGGAGCCAGGGCTCTGTCGTGCAACGCTCGCGCTGACTGGCCGAGCCGCTTGATCCGCTGGTGAAACGTCCCAACGGGGCTTTCCTTAACCGCGTCTCGCGCCTGTCGGTCCATGAGTTCAAAGTTCGTGAGATAATTTGCCGTTCCAGATGTATCGTCACCCATGAGTCGGGTTTGTAGTGCCTGCCGATTGACGACGAGGTTGTTGAGGTTCAGGTCTGGCAGGTCTGGCTGCCATCTTTGCAATCGCCCAACCAGCGCCCGCGTGCCGTCCACCACGTAGACTCCGCAATCCCACTCGTTGCTCTGCTGGGCGATGCGGGGTAAGTCCACGCGGGTCTCCAGGCTGGCGCCCAGCCTTTCTGCGAGGTGTTTTGCAAGCTTGTCATGCCATCCGCTGACGGAGTCATAATGATAGGCAACCGGCCGTTCCCGGTCGCTGCGATCAACGAACAGCAGCGACCAATGTTTGCCGCGCTCCGCAAGAGTCTTACCGCCATCGCTCACTGGCACGAACAGGAAGTCGGCTGTGTCGTTACCGTTCTGATTATGGACGATGCGCTGGAATGCGCTTAGCTTGTCGCTCTCGGAGCCCAAGCGCAGATGATAATTGGCTACGAGGGGATCCACGAACCGCGTCCGGGCGGCGAGTTCTGGATTGTTCCCCTGCAACTCCTGCTCCAGGAGCTGGTAATCCCTGTGGATATGTTCGTCGCCTAGCAATTGCAATGCGCCGAGCACCCGCCCGCTGGGGTCGCCGAAAACACCAAAAAACCCTTCGACCGCGGGGGACATCCCCTCAGGAAAGAGCTCTGGCGAGGCGGAATTCCCCGCCCGCAAGCTGGGAGGAGCGAATTCCGGTGGCCTCAGTGGCACCTCCTCGCTTGGTAGCAGGTTGCTCCTGTCCTGTGCAGCGATCCGCTCGTCCGGCGCGCGCTGGTCGCCGTCGCGCCAGATCAGGGGACGAAAGGACTCTGCGGGATCCGAGGCTTGGTGATGGTGCCCAGTTGGTACGAAAGACGATGGCAGAACAGCGGCGTCTTCATTAGCTTCCCCAGGGAGCTTCTCTGGCCGACCCAATGCCTTCTGCGGCCCGCTGTGCTGCGCAGCGGCGTCCCCAATGGCACGAGCCTCCATGCCGAGTGCGTCTTCCGGACGAGCAGCAAGGGCAATTTCGCGCCCGAGTGCGGCGGACGGCAGGAACTTCCGGAGTTGAGCTAGTGCAATGATCCTCCGGTCACCACTGGAGGCCTTATAGCGCTTGGCATCTTCATCCAGCGACTCCTCGTGAAGCCGAGCCGCAATCCCCGGCTTGTTGTTTTCAACCAGGTATTCACTGAAACGTCTAAGAGTAGCTCCATAGTCGTGAATGGTTTGGCGATTCGGCCCGGTCGCAGGCGCTCCCTTGTACTCTTTGATGAGAGCCGCTTTGTACTCTTTGATGAGCACGGCGTCGGCAGGGTCGGGATTCAGGACAGCGCGGCCCACCATTGGCACTCCGCCCGCCGACTCTCTGAGACGACGCAGTGCCACAGCCACAGTCGAGGAGCCACCACTGCTCTCGTACTCCTTGAGATCTTCATCCAGCGACTCCTCGTGAAGCCGAGCAGCAAATCCCGGCTTGTTATTTTTAAAGAGCCAACGACCAAAGCCGTAAAGAGAATTTACATGGCGCTTGACCGTTTCCTCCTTGGCCTTACCCGCGTAGAGTGACCTCAGCCCTTCGACAACGGTCGCATCGTTGGAATAAAGAGGACGCTTGCAGCCGCGACCGTCGGAGACCACTACTGGAGGATCTGGCTGCACCGCCGCCGGCACGGGGGAACGAGCATGGTCACGCAACTCGAACGGTGCGGAAGGATTCAGATCACCCACTGACGAATCCGGCGCATGATGATGGCGCGCCGTTGAGTGACCCGGCTGCAGCACCGAGGCACCTAGCATCGACCCACTGCCTCCGGCGTACGGCGCCGCGGCGTGTTCTTGTCCGCTCCCTTGCATCATGGGCTGCGCTTCCCATGGGGCCGCGCCTTCGATGAGGCTCAGGTCTCCCTGAGACGGATGAGGATGGAACGGGTCTGGCAGAGCCGGAACGCCGGGGGCGGGAATTTGGGCAGCGGCTTGGCGCGCCTCGCCCGAGCGCTGCTCAAAGCCCTCTTGCCCGGCCTGTGCCGCTTGCTCTTGAGATGCCGGGGGCTGCACCTGCCGCCAACCTGTTACATTGGATAGGTCAAATTTGTGCCGGTTCACGTTAGCCTCACGTCCACAGATCAGCTGAGCAACCTACTCGGGCATACTTACGAGAAGCTGACGAGGTCCGCGGTCCCGGAGCGGGTAGGCCTAATTTTCTGCGCGCCGATTGCGCTGGCGCGACGTAGCCCGGCCTTTTGCCAGCTCGGCAGCTACGGCTCGCAAAGAGCGTCGTAAGGCTTGCGGAGCCGCCCCTCAGCTCCCGTCGAGGAGCAATCCACAATTCACATATTTGGAGATGGCTCGCTGGTTTACCGGTCTGCGAGCCCTGCAAGCCCATGCTTCAGATGCCGCCCGTGCAGAGGTATTTCATTTCGAGGTAGTCCTCGAGGCAATGGCGGGAACCCTCCCGCCCGATGCCGGACTGCTTCACTCGGCCGAAAGGCGCGGCTTCCGACGACATGCGTCCCGTGTTCATACCACTATGCCATATTCCAAGGCCTCGGCGACACGCCAAACACGCTTCCGTTTGAGGCACAAATGTGGGGGAAGGCCGTAGATCGTGTCGTTGGCCTCATGCACGACCTATCCGCATCGTCGAAGCAATCACAGGCGCCAGCCGCCCGAATGTCTCTTTCTTGCGCGATGGTCATCTCGCTGGAGACAGGACCGATAGTTCGACGTGCCATTCGCGCGATGCGTTTGCCCCCGCATCGATTCTGCGGCCTTTCGCGACGGCATGGGATTCGATTTTGGCCAGAGCCTGCCTGTCGATCAGCGCACCGATCGCCACTCCGGAGCAAAGCCCTCGCCAACGATAAGTGGCGGACTTTCTCCACGAACTCTCGACAAACACCTTCGTGAACGCCTGACTGGACGGGGGTAGCCATGCCGAACAGGTCGCATAACCACGCCATCGTTCGGCGACTGCAGCCGCGAAGCGTCTCGAACACATCGGCTCGATGCGGTTGCGTCCAGAATGCATCAGCGAGCGGCGGGAGTCTTCGCTATATTCGCCCCCGACATCCCGAAGTCCACCAGCTTGCCTGCCAAAAAGGGGTGTTGCATGAATAAACCCGCTTTCGTCGCCGTCAGCCGCGTGCCCAGGAAGGACGACAGTCTCCATAGCAAGAATGCGAGATGATCATCGTATTCAGCGGCAGCGTGCCGGCGAAATTGGGTGTTCGGCAAGCCAAATAGCGCGATGCAGAAGGATGGTGAGGATTTCGCGTCCGCCACTGCGATGCATAGAGCCACCCTTCGCAACCGACCAGCGCAACAAAGCTCGTTATGCGGCGCGTAGGTTCGTAGACGCTTATCCAGTATCGAGATAACAAGGCCGCTGCGCAGGAACGAACTCTGAGAGCGCACCCTGCGAGAGGTTGCGCTTGCTGACGCGGCTGTGGAAGAAGCAGGGGCTCGCGCCGAAGCGCATGATCACCGACTAGCTTCGCTCGTATGGAGCGGCAAAGCGACAGATGATGCCGGACGTCGAGCACCGGTCGCACAAGGGGTTGAACAACAGAGCGGAGAATTCCCATGTGCCGCCGCGAAAACGGGAGCGGATGATGCAGGGGTCCGATCGCCGGGAGGCCTGCAACGCTTCGTCTCGACCTTGTCAGCCCTCCGCAACCTCTTCGTCCCCCGCCCCAAACGTTCTGCTCTCGCCATACATGTTCATCGCTTGCAAGCCATCGCCGAATGGAAGGCCGTGACTGGAACGCCCGCAACAATGGATTGCTAACGGCGAACTCATGCTGGTCGGCAAGGCGATACTGGCTGGAGCATCAACTCGGCCGACGAGAATGGCCACACCATCCTAGACAGGATCGGCCGATATGCCCGGCATCGCCGCTCTGCAAAAAGCACAGCGGGCATCCAGACGTTGCCGGGTTGACTATGGGTGTCCGAACCGCGAAAAGAGGCCGCTCTTTATGAGTGGCGTGCGCTGGCAGTCTAACCCCAAGCCCCCCGCCCGGGCTGCCGGCGCGCTTCTAGGAACATCGAGGTAGATGACGAGACTCCGAACTACATTTCCAAAGCTATCGGTGGATTCACATTTCAAGCCCAATCGATTTCCTACAGCCAGGCGCGAACGTTCGATTGGAACATTCAGAATTCACATCAAGGTGCACCGCTATTGCGTCCCGAACAGGTTCGGCTGCTCGATGACGACTACGAGATTGTTCTCATCAAAGGTCTGCCACCATTAAAATTGAGGAAGGTGCGATATTTTTCGGATCGCATTCTGAAACGCATCTTTGAAAGCCAGACAGGCGCCCTCCCGGAGCCGGCGCCCTTGACGGGAGCAGAGGAGGCGCTCTCCGCAGAATCTCAACTCGATGACCCGCTGTGTGAATTGGCGCAGGACTTTGACGATACAGTTTGATGTGAGGCTAGTATGAACCCGCGAAATAGTAATCCATCCCCTGTAACAGCTTTGTCGCAGGTGCAGGACGCCGGCTTGGAAGACGGGCAAGCGGTCCAGGCCCGGCGAGTGGGCTTTGAGCAGCACGTGTCCGAGGCGCTCCGGCCGCTGTTCGATGGTCGAGCTGACGAGCCGCCTACCGGTCCAGAGGAGCTTCTGCGACTGGAAAAGGGGTTCCGCGAGGTGCTTCAGCGAGGGCAGGATCATCAAGCCGCCTCGTCTTTTTTCAGCGATCCAAGGATGCCCGCTGGACGGGATGACCCCAAGGGAAGCGTGTCGGACGCTTTGGCAGCAGCCGGCTCTAGGCACGTCGGAGTCGAGGCCGCCGCCCCGCCAATGTTAGCTGCCAGCCAACAGCAGATCCGGCCCTCGCCAGTTGCGTTTGACCGGCCGGTATCATCCTCGGCTGCTGCAGGCGTGCGCTTGTATGCCCCTTCGATGATCTCTCGGAAGACCAGTTCCGAAAACTGCGATCAGTTGCCCGCCTTGTGCTGCCGCCTCGCCGTCGGGGTCGAAACGCCCGCGAATCAATGGAAGGTCAGCGGGCCATGGGGGCAGAGTGCGACGGCGTCTACACCGCCTATTTGAGGGGAGAGGTACACTTGGCTTTCCTGTTCCAGCAGCATCCGGCCGCACACCGACGCGATGGGGAGCTAGAATTCAAATCGGACCTTCGCAAGGCACGCACCGCGGATCAAACGCCGTTCGTTTGGGAAAAATGGCTCAGTACCGACAAAGCTTCTGTAATGGCCCTAGTGGCCTCGGTTGCGCTCTTGGTCGCGATACAGTGGCGAGACCCCCAGATCAACGAGGCGGTCCTAAGCGAACTGCGGACGATTCAGATCAACTACGCATTGCTCCAGCGAGACGTCGCCCGCGCCGACATGGTATTGGACTTCCGTTCCGTTGCTTCTACCGGGCAAGCATTAAAAAGGAACCTTCAAAACTACCAACGCCTTGTTGAGATTTCGCGCAATGAGAGCTCCGGGGTGCACTCCAGGTTGGTTGCACAGCTCAAAAATTCCCTCGAAAACACAGAAGCTGCCATCTCGGCCTCGGCCGCGCAAAATGAGCTTCTGCAAAGCTCTCTCGTACGCTTTGCTCGCTCGGCTAATCGCCTTCGGGGGGGAGTGTCGAACAGGCCTGAATTTTCCAATCTGATCCTTCAATTTTCGGCCAGACCGGGATTCAGCCTCGCATTACAAATCGATCAGTCTCTCCGCCGACTTCCTCCTAGCCAGGACCAAGTCACGGAGGATGTTGCCCGCGAGGGCCGCGCTATCCTGTCCTCAATGTTGAGGTTGGACCGCGCTGTCAATCGGATCCCATCCTTCGACACGTTCGCCAAGGCTGCCGAATTGGAGCGAGAACATCTGAAAGCCTACAGCTTCGCCAGCGCGCAAGCGCAGCGTACACGACTTTTCTTTGGCTTGGTGTCCATATGCCTCTGCTTGTTTGCGACCATTCGAGCCTCCACGCTGCATGTGCGGACGAACCGGTTGGAAAGGCGGTTAGAGCTTGAAGCGGCGATGAGTGAGATCGAAGCTTGTTTCATCGACAGTCAAGCAACGAAGGCTTCGCGGCGCTTCTCCACCGAAGCAGCGCTTAGACTCATTCAATGCGTTTTCGATGCCGATCAATGCGCGCTTGCTCTGGTGGATCCGAGTATCAGCAGGAATACCGAGTACTTTGTCGCGAACAAGCGCATGCGCGTCTGGAACGCCACGCTAATCCATGAAGTCGTCTCACTTGTACACCCGGAACAGCCAGTGTTTCGCGTCGTTCCGGCGTCGGAAGTGGTTCGGACTGCCGTAGGCACTACCGGTGTTTGTCAAATTGTTGGTTGCAGGGCCTCCGACCAGCAGGCTGCGGTTTGTATCCTTGTTTTTGAAGGAGATCGCTCACCACCATCCACAGACGACCTCCTGGTTCTGGCGAGCGCTACTGTGCGTTTAGGCAACCATCTTGAAATGCAACGTGTACACACGGAACGTAACCTTTTTGAGAGTCGATGGGAGCATGCGGAAAGGCTGACGGCTGTCGGCACAATCGCAAGCGGCGTTACACATGAATTCAATAATGTTCTAGGAGCAATAGTCGGCTACGCAGAGATGGCTAAAGGTCTTGTGCGTCGCCCCTCGAGAATTCGGGGCCACATCGGCCAAATTATCTTGGCCAGCAACCGAGCCAAACTGATTATTGATCAAATTTTGTCACTAAGCCGAAATCGGAAGCGCGTGACGATGCCTTTCGACGTCTCGGAGAGTGTAATGGATCTCGCGCCATTGCTGCGGGTTACACTTCGTGCGGATGTTCAGTTGAACTTCAAGATCAACGAGTCGCAAACGGTGATCGAGGGCAGCCCGACCGAGATACAGCAGATCCTTATGAATCTATGCAAGAACGCGTCGGAGGCTCTCTTGAATGAGGGCCGTGTCGAGATTAGCGTTTCTCGCGCTCACGTCTGTCAAACGAAGCCCGTGGCTAAGGGCACCTTGAAACCGGGAGATTACGTTCTCCTCTCCATCAGCGACGATGGCCAAGGAATCGCAAGTTCGGTGCTTCCGCATATCTTTGAGCCCTTTTTTACCACGCGCTCTCGCGTCGGCGGGACCGGACTGGGTCTTGCTGCAGTGGACCGCCATGTGAGCGCGCTCGCAGGATGCCTTGACGTCACCTCGGCTGTTGGCCGAGGTACACGCTTCGATCTCTACTTACCGGCCTGCGCTGAGGAGCAGGTCAGAGCTGATAGCGCTTTCGGCCCATGCGATGGATCACTTGGCAACGGAGAAATCATTGCAGTCGTTGACGCCGATCCAGCAGCGTTGGAGATCTACAAGGATAAGATCGCCGCGCTGGGTTATAAGCCGGTCGGCTTCGCGACCTTCGAGAGTCTTTGCGACTGGATCGAGAGCGGGAAGGCAGCCGACCTCCTAATTTTCGATAAAGCGACTTTCCTCGGGCCAGGACAGCCCGAAGCCGTACGTACCACCCTGATGACGGTGCCCATCATCGTCGTTGGTGGAAGCGACCCCATGCCGATCACATCTGGTAATCAGACCTTCGTCCTTTGGCTAGCCAAACCGGTCTCGTCCAGGACGATGGAGCATGCAATTCGTAGGATGATAATGGCATGATGCCGCCGACGCGCTCAGGATGCCGAGCTACCGAGGCAGTCGGAGGCGGAGCCGGCTGGGATCCAGCAAATACAAGAGCGTCGGACGATCTCTGCGCACCCGGCTCATGGCGAGTTCCCCTCGAACACTGTCGTCGGCTCCGCCCAAGGAAGGGCTCCCCGACCACGGCAAACCTGCCGCCGTGCTCGTGACCGTCAAGGACAAGTCGCCGCGCGATGGGGTCTGCGGGCCTCCATCCTTGACAAGTCACTGCGCGCTGGCGGCGACAGGCAACGGGTAATATAAGGTCGGGACGAGGAGATGGTCGCCAATCGGTCACGCAAGATGGTTGACGAAATGACTCGAGAGCAAAGCTTGACAATCATCGCCCCATTCACGCCAGACTTCTCCTGTGCGTTCATCATCGGCTACGGCTCCTCGCTGCCCCGACAAGGCTATCGCCGCCCGGCCGGGCAAGCGATATCCAAGGTTCCGACGTGTTCCTTTCATGCTAGATTGACCTAGGCCCCGGCAGGGCGGGAGCATGAGGCTGGGTTCTCGGTCGCGGATCTGTGAGGCAAGCACGGGGTAAGCGACGGCTCGACCCACCATTGGGAAGGCCGGCTTCGGCACGGAGGTGCGGCCTCGGCGTTGAGAGGCATCGGATCGGGTGTAGCAGGACTTTCGAACTAACTGCCGACAACACACTGGATAGGCTGTTCTCGTCGTTCGGTCCAGTTCACCAACGCCTATGCCGAGGTAGTGTGCTGAGAGTTCTGCAAATTCGCTGAGAGAGGGCGGTCATGGCAGGCTGGTGATGTTCAACGTCACCGATTCCCGCG
>NZ_JAMYOI010000060.1:0-9871 GCF_040319775.1 Mesorhizobium sp. M0870 | reverse complement strand
CCTTCTGGCTGCGCCATGTCACGGGGATGGGGGGAGGGAATAGGGGAATAGGGGAATAGGGGAATAGGGGAATAGGGGAATAGGGGGCGACGGTTCATTGGTGTCCTTGCCGTCGTTGCTCGTTTGCGCCAATGGCGCTCCACAAAAAATCTCCAAGCCTTTCGAACCTTTTGCCGCGCCGCGCCGACTGATGGTTAGAGGCGAATGGGTCGCCTCGATCAAAAGATCCAGGAGATCATCATGTTCAAGCGCACTCTTACCTCAGGCCTCGTCGCCATCTTCGTCGCCACCGGCGCGCTCGCCGGCACTGTCGGCACGTCGTCAGCCCACGGCATGCACGGCCATCACCACAACTACAACCATCACAAGAAGCACTTCAAGAAGTATTGGTGGAAGCACTACAACCATCACCACAGGCATGGCAGGGTGATCATTTTCCTTTGATGGAGGGACCCAATTTCCCAAAAGGGCGGCTTCGGCCGCCCTTTTTGCGTTGGGCGATCTCTTTGTGAAGTGGGGACGGCAAAGCTGCCGATCTCCCCCTTTGCGGGGGAGATGTCCGGCAGGACAGAGGGGGGTGTGAAGGATCACCGGCTTCCCCATGAAGTTTCTCTATTTTATCCGTGCGGTTGCCTCGCCCTGATTGGTTGACAAGCTGGCGGGACAGCACCCCCTCTGCCCTGCCGGGCATCTCCCCCGCAAGGGGGGAGATCAGCCGCATCAACTTCTTCGCCAAGCTCTCGCAAGGTCGCCGTCAGCATGACCTCGGTCGATCCGATTTCCCCGATCGCAGAAAAATCGAAAAAAGATTCGAACCTTTTTCCTGGCCGCGACGACAGATGATCAAGAGGCGGATGGATCGCCTCGGTCAACGAAGCAAGGAGATCGTCATGTTCAAGAGCACACTCGTTTCCGGCCTCATCGCCACTGCAGTTGCCGCCGCCACGCTGGCCGGCACCGTCCAGCCCTCGGCCGCCCACAGCCATCACCACAACCGCGAAATCGGCATCGGCATTGCGGCCGGCGTCGGCGGCTTTGTCCTCGGCAGCCTGCTCGCCCAGCCGCGCACCGTCTATGTCGACGAAGGCGGCGGCTCATGGCACGTCCGCCGCTGCTATGACCGCTACGCCAGCTACGACGTCGACTCCGACACCTATCTCGGCCATGACGGCTATCGCCACTACTGCCGTCTCTGAGAGGAGGTGGCGTTTCAATCAGCCAGAAGAGGGGCGCCCCCGCAGCCCCTCTTTTCGCTGTGCTTGAAACGATCGGACCGTCAGGGCGCCCTGATGCCGCCAATCATCCTGGTCACCTCGGCGGCGGCATCGCGCACCAGCGGGCCGATCTCGGCCAGCCGCTCCGGCGTCACCCGCACCGTTGGTCCCGACACCGAAACGCCGCCGATCGGCTCGCCGAATTCGTTGAAGATGGCGGCTGCCACGCAACGCATGCCGGGGTGCCGCTCCTCGTCGTCGACCGACCAGCCGCGCAGCTTGATCCGCGCCAGATCGTGGGCAAGCGCCGAAATGTCGGACAGCGTCCTGTCGGTGAAGCGCTGCAGGCCTGCCTTGCGCAGGATGGTTCCGACGCGCTCCGGCTCGAGATGCGCCAGCACCGCCTTGCCGATGCCCGACGCATGAAAGGGGCTGCGCGTGCCCGGCCGGAAGAAGGCGCGGATCGCCTGGTGCGTCTCGACCTGGCTGACGAAGACCACGCAATCGTCCTCGGCGACGCCGAGATTGGCCGTCTCGCCGGTTCTTTCCATCAGCTCCTGCATGACGACACGGGCGCGGTCGACCAGTTTGCGGCGGCGCAGGAAGGCCGCGCCCATGCGGTAGGTCTCGACGCCGATCGACCAGAGCTGGTCTGATGTGTCGAATTCGACCATGCCGTGGTTTTGCAGCGTCGTCAGCATGCGGTAGGCGGTGGAGGCGGCAAGGCCGCTCTGCGCAGAGATCTCGCTCAGCGACAGGCCGCTGCCTTCCGCGACAATGGCCAGGATGCGCAACGCCCTGTCGAGCGACTGCACCGAGCTGGCCTCCGATGGCCCGTTGAAAGCGCGGGGCCGGCCGCGCTGGCGTTTTTCGGTCGTTTCCATGGCGCCATTCTCAGCCGATTTCGCCAACACACAATGAAAAAGTTTTTCACTCGATCGAAGGGATGAATTCCTGGAAAACGGAAAATCCAACAAAATCAGCATATAGCTGCCGTTTTCTAGAAATGAAAAAATATTCTGAAAAAATTGAAAAATAACCGGCGTGCTGACATCTTGGCCAATCCAACAATGACAAACCCGTGGAGGGCTGGAAAATGGCCAGGATGCGCGCTGTCGATGCCGCGGTTCTCGTTCTCGAAAAGGAAGGCATTTCCTGCGCTTTCGGCGTGCCGGGCGCGGCGATCAATCCGTTCTATTCGGCAATGAAGGCGAGGGGCACGATCCGCCATGTGCTTGCCCGTCACGTCGAGGGCGCCTCGCACATGGCGGAAGGTTTCACCCGCGCCAAGGCGGGCAATATCGGCCTGTGCATCGGCACTTCGGGTCCAGCCGGCACCGACATGATCACCGGGCTCTATTCGGCCGCCGCGGATTCCATTCCGATCCTGTGCATCACCGGTCAGGCGCCGCGGGCGCGGCTGAACAAGGAGGATTTCCAGGCCGTCGACATATCAGCCATTGCCGCGCCGGTCGCCAAATGGGCGGTCACCGTCATGGAACCCTATCTCGTCCCCATGGCGCTGCAGAAGGCGTTTCACCTGATGCGCTCGTCACGTCCCGGCCCGGTGCTGATCGACCTGCCGGTCGACGTGCAACTCGCCGAAATCGAATTCGACATCGACGCCTATGAGCCGTTGACGCCGTTCAAGCCGGCCATGACACGCGCCCAGGCCGAAAAGGCGTTGACGATGCTCAACGCCGCCGAAAAGCCGCTGATCGTCGCCGGCGGCGGCATCATCAACGCCGATGCATCGGATCTGCTCATCGAATTCGCCGAAATTTCAGGCGTGCCGGTCATCCCGACCTTGATGGGCTGGGGCGCGATCCCCGACGACCATCGGCTGATGGCCGGCATGTGCGGGCTGCAGACCTCGCACCGCTATGGCAATGCGACGATGCTGGAAGCCGACTTCGTCTTCGGCATCGGCAACCGCTGGGCCAACCGCCACACCGGCTCGGTCGACGTTTATACAAAGGGCAAAAAATTCATCCATGTCGACATCGAGCCGACGCAGATCGGCCGCGTCTTCGCGCCGGATCTCGGCGTCGTCTCGGATGCTGGCGCGGCGCTGAAGATGCTGCTCGACGTCGCCACCGAATGGAAGACGGCGGGCAAGCTGCGCGACTGGTCGATCTGGGCGAAGGAATGCCAGGCCCGCAAGAAGACGATGAAGCGCAAGACGCATTTCGACCAGGTGCCGCTGAAGCCGCAGCGTGTCTATGAGGAGATGAACAAGGCGTTCGGCCGCGACGTCACCTATGTCACCACGATCGGCCTGTCGCAGATTGCCGGCGCGCAGTTCCTGCATGTCTACAAGCCGCGCAACTGGATCAATTGCGGCCAGGCCGGCCCGCTCGGCTGGACCTTGCCGGCGGCCCTTGGCGTTCGCGCCGCCGACCCGGACCGCACCATCGTGGCGCTGTCGGGCGACTATGATTTCCAGTTCATGATCGAGGAACTGGCGGTCGGCGCACAGCACAAATTGCCCTATCTGCATGTCGTCGTGAACAACGCCTATCTCGGCCTGATCCGCCAGGCGCAGCGTGGTTTCTCGATGGATTTCGAGGTCGATCTTGCCTTCGAGAACATCAACCGGTCAGGCGATCCCGAGGCCGGCTACGGCGTCGACCACGTTGCCGTCGCCGAGGCCATGGGCTGCAAGGCGATCAGGGTGCGCAAGCCCGAAGAGTTCGCTGGTGCCTTCAAGGAGGCGCAGCGGCTGATGAAGGAGCACCGGGTTCCGGTCGTGCTCGAATTCATCCTCGAACGCGTCACCAACATCTCGATGGGTACCGAGATCGACAAGATCACCGAATTCGAGGAGCTTGCCGAACATCAGGAAGATGCGCCGACAGCGATCGTGATGTTGGATTAGGAGAAAAAGAATGCCGCGGTTTTCAGCCAATCTTTCGATGCTCTTTGGCGAGCATGAGTTCCTCGACCGTTTCGATGCCGCCGCTCGCGCCGGCTTCAAGGGCGTCGAATATATCGGCCCCTACGACCATGCGCCCGATGTCGTCGCGGCCCGGCTGAAGAAGAACGGTCTGACCCAGGTGCTGTTCAATCTTCCGGCCGGCGACTGGGGCAAGGGCGAACGCGGCATTGCGGTGCTGCCGGACCGTGTGCCGGAATTCCGCCAGGGCATCGCCAAGGCGATCGCCTATGCGCAGGCGCTCGGCTGCCAGCAGGTCAATTGCCTGGCCGGCATCGCGCCGGCGGGCGCCGACCGCAAGGTGCTGGAGGATGTCTTTGCCGAAAACCTCGCCTTCGCGGCGGAAAAGCTGGAGCAGGCCGGCATCAGGCTGCTGATCGAGCCGATCAACACGCGCGATATTCCGGGCTTCTTCCTCAACTATTCCGATCAGGCCTCGGCGCTGATCGATCGCGTCGGCTCGAAAAACCTGTTCCTGCAATACGACATCTATCACATGCAGATCATGGAGGGGGATCTCGCCCGGACCATCGAGGCTAACCTTGGCCGCATCGCGCATATTCAGCTTGCGGATAATCCCGGCCGTCACGAGCCGGGGACGGGCGAGATCAATTATCCCTTCCTCTACGAGCATATCGACCGCATCGGTTATGCCGGATGGGTCGGGGCTGAGTACAAGCCGAAGGCCGGGACGGAGGCTGGCTTGGGGTGGCTTCGGAGTTGGCCGGGCAGGGAAGTGCTGCGGCGTAAGCACTAGGGGGCGTTTCACACAGTCATTTGGAGAACCACAATGGAAACCATCGGCTTCATCGGCCTCGGCATCATGGGCGCGCCGATGGCGGGGCATCTGCTGGACGCGGGTTACAAGGTCATCGCCAGCGACCATCGCTCCAAGCCGCCGGCCGATCTCGTCGCCAAAGGCCTGAAGACCGTCACCGGCCACGCCGCCGTGGCCAAAGCTGCCGACATCATCATCCTGATGGTGCCCGACACTCCGCAGGTGGCCGATGTGCTGTTTAGCGACAATGGCGTCGCGTCCGGCCTGGCCAAGGGCAAGCTGGTCATCGACATGAGTTCGATCTCGCCGATCGAGACCAAAATCTTCGCAAAGAAGATCAACGATCTCGGCTGCGACTATCTCGATGCACCGGTCTCGGGCGGCGAGGTTGGCGCCAAGGCGGCGTCGCTGACCATCATGGCCGGCGGCGAGGAAAAGCCGTTCGAGCGCGCCAAGCCCGTCTTCGAGAAGATGGGCAAGAACATCACCCTGGTCGGGCCGAACGGGGTTGGCCAGACCACCAAGGTGGCCAACCAGATCGTCGTCGCGTTGACCATTGAAGCCGTCGCCGAAGCGCTTGTTTTTGCATCGAAAGCTGGCGCCGACCCGGCCAAGGTCAGGCAGGCGCTGATGGGCGGGCTGGCGGCTTCGCGCATTCTGGAAGTGCATGGTGAGCGCATGGTCAAGCGCACCTTCGCGCCTGGTTTCCGCATCGAACTGCACCAGAAGGATCTGAACCTCGCGCTGGAGGGCGCGAAGGCGCTCGGCGTTTCCTTGCCCAACACCTCGACGACTCAGCAGCTGTTCAATTCCTGCGCGGCCAATGGCGGCGCCAAGGAGGATCATTCGGCGCTGGTCAGGGCGCTGGAGCGGATGGCCAATTTCGAGGTCGGCAGCGAGGCAGCCGACGCCAAGGGCAAAGCGGCATAGGTCAGGAGAGGGCGGCGCAACGTTCCCAAGCCGCAAACTCTTGGCCCGTCGAAGAACGGGTTCCGGCGTCTGTCGGAACCCGTTTCTCGTTTCGAGATATTTTTGGCTTAGCCGCGCTTCAAAAACGCCCGCGCCACGTAAAGGCTGATCGCCGCGGCATTCGACACGTTGAGCGAATGGATGGCGCCGGGCATGTCGAGCCGCGCCAGCGTGGTCACCGTCTCGCGCGTCTTCTGGCGCAGGCCCTTGCCTTCGGCGCCCAGCACCAAGGCGATCTTTTCTCCGGCAAAGCTCTTTTCGAGTTCGGCCGGCGCGTCCGAATCAAGTCCGATGGTGCGGAAGCCGGCCTCGTGCAACTGGCCGAGTGCGTCGGCGAGGTTCTTCACCTCGATCTGGTCGATGTGCTCCAGCGCGCCGGAGGCGGATTTCGCCAGCACGCCCGATTCCTGCGGGCTGTGGCGGGCTGTGGTGATCAGCGCGCCGGCGCCGAAGGCGACCGCCGAGCGCAGGATAGCGCCGACATTGTGCGGGTCGGTGATCTGGTCGAGCACCAGCACCAGCTTCGCGTCGCCAAGCGCATCGAGCCGCTTGGCTTTCAGCGGCTCGGCCTCGATCAGCACACCCTGATGCACGGCGTCCGACCCGGTGATCTTGTCGATGTCCCTGGGTTCGACCAGTTCGGTCTTGAAGGGCAGGGCGGCGAGATCGGCGATTTCGAGGCGCTCGGCCGCGTTGCGCGTCACCAGCATCTTCCTAATCTTGCGGCGCGGATTGTCGAGTGCGGCGCGCACGGTGTGCAGGCCGTAGAGCCGCACCAGGCCATCCGCGGCATTTTCGCCCGGCGGAACCGGCTGTCGGGGCCGGAACGCCGGCGCGCCGCCGCTTTTCTCGTCGCGATAGGCGCGGCGCAGCTTGGCGTAATGGGTGTCTTTGGGGGTGTTGGTTTTGTCGCTCATGGCTGGCTTCTATAGCTGTGTCCTCCGGCCAAGGATATGGCCCGCCGTCACAGCCGGCGAACAGAAACGAAAAACCATGGTTGCGCGGTTGACACCCAATGGGCTTGCCGCCATAAGGCGCTGCGCTGGTTTCGGAGAACACATAACTCGGGTCCGGATCGGCGTGAATGCCTCGTTGCATGGCTCCGGCGGCAGACTGGAGAGGTGCCCGAGTGGTTAAAGGGGACGGACTGTAAATCCGTTAGCTTAGCTTACGTTGGTTCGAATCCAACCCTCTCCACCACTGCCGGCCCGGAAGCCCTGAAACGTGACAAGAATCGGACCGAAAAGTGCATGGCGCTTTTCGGATGAATCCGGTACTTCAGGAACGGCGCGGGTATAGCTCAGTGGTAGAGCAGCAGCCTTCCAAGCTGAATATGCGGGTTCGATTCCCGCTACCCGCTCCAGACACTTATCCCATCACCGGCAAGCCGAAACACTGCGCACGAGGCGCGCAGTGCTCCAATTGTCGTGGCTGTGCCGCGTCAGCTGTTGAACGCGGTGGCGACCTGGTGCTGCTGCGGCACCTGGCCGTTCGGCGTCAGTCTGTCGACGATACCGGGCAGGGCGGTGGACAGTTGCTTGAGCAGTTCCTGCTCGTCCAGCCCAGTCCGTTGCGCGATCTCGCGAATGATCTGCGGTCCGATCGCGGTGCCAAGATCGTTGGCATTGATCGGCTGGTTCTGCCCGGTGCCGACCCAGGAGTCGGCGGCATTGCCGTGGCCGGCATTTCTGAGCTTGTCGAGCAGGCCGCCCAATCCGCCAGCCAGGCCACCATCGGCGGATGTGGTTTCCGTCGGGACGGGGGCGGTCGGAGCGGGCGCGGGAGACTGTTCTGGCTCTTCGGCACTTCTGCCGCTCAGCATCTTGCCGACCAGCAATGCGCCGAGCGCGATCATCAGGGGTTTGGTGATGTTGCCGCCGGGAACGGCGTTGTCAAAAAGTCCCATCGTGGATCCTCCATAGCGACCAAGGCCCGACCCCTCATCAACAATGAAGCATTCGGGCAGAATTTCAAGCTGGCTTGAGGTTTTGACAATCCTATGAAAATGTCGGCTGGCGAGGGGATGGAGAGGAAAAAATGGGTATCATCAGTTGGATCATTCTGGGCGCCATTGCCGGCTTCCTGGGCAGCAAGATCGTCAACAAGACCGGCCAGGGCCTGATCATGGATATCGTCCTCGGCATCGTCGGCGCCATTGTCGGCGGCGTGATCTGCAGCCAGATCTTTGGCGTGGGTGTCACCGGTCTCAACATCTCCAGCCTGATCGTCGCGGTGGTTGGGGCGGTGGTCGTGCTGTGGGCCTACCATCAGTTCAGCGCAAGGCGGACGCTTTAGGCACCTGCGGATCGTCTGAGGTTTCGAGTTTCCGAAGGCAAGACCGGCTTCAGGCCTGTACGTGCAGCGGCTCGTCTATGGCATCAACACTGCATCGGCGGCGACGAAAAAGATCAGCGTTCCGGCGATGAACACCGCCCAGCCGACAAGCGACTTGCGGATAGCGGCCTTGTGCTCGGCGTCGGAGCTCTTGTTCTGGTCAAAATCGGTCACGGGGAACTCCCTTGGCTGATTGATCATGTCGTCGTCGAACGAACGATGCTTCGCCGAGTAGACGATCTTTTTCGGCCCGGCAACTGCTCATGCGCGGGTGCTTGGATGCGGAGGCTCCAGGTTTTGTTTATGCACGTCGTTCTCCCAAAACCGGGGCCCCTTTTGGGCGACATGCGTCAGGCGACGACGGCCAGCCGGCGCTGACGCTGATCCAGCGAGACGATGGTCAGCCCGCTGCCGACGACCAGCAGAATGCCGCAAATGGCCAGCGTGTTGGGGAACTGCCCGAACACCAGCAGGCCCGAAATGACCGCCCAGACGGTGAAGCAATAGTAGAACGGCGCCACGGCGCTGGTCGGTCCGATGCGATAGGCCATGAAGATGAAGAAATGGCCGAAGATCAGGAAAAATCCAGCACCCGCCATCAGCAGCAGGTGATGTGCCTGGGGCATGACCCAGCGCTCTGAAACCAGATGCGCGGCGCCGGCGCCGATCAGCACCACCACGACGGCGGAAATCGCCACGATCATCCCCGGCACCTCGGCCGAGACCCGCCGGCCGGCGAGGTCACGCGCCGCCGCGAGGGCTGCGTTGCCGAGCGCCAGCAGGGCGTAGACCGAAATGCCTTGCATGGTCGGCTGCGCCACCATCAGCGCGCCGACGAAACCGAGCCCGATGAGCGCCATGCGACGGCTGCCGATCCGTTCGCCAAACAGGATCGAGGAGCCGACCAGCATCAAGAGCGGCGTGATCTGTCCGAGCGCGGTGGAATCGGCAATCTGCATATTGGCGAGCGCGACCACATAGCAAAGGATCGCCGCCAGCTCGAGCACGTTCCGGCTCAGTACGCGCTTGTCGAAGATCAGCGGGATCTGCTTGCCGTAGCCCAGCGCGAACAACAGCGGGAAGCCCCAGAGCGCAGCCGCGGCACCCCGCAGAAACAGCACTTCGTAGGACGGCAGGCCTGCCGTCGCGAGTTTCATCATCGTGTCGTTGACGAGATACGATCCCGTCGAGACGATCATGAACAGCGGGCCGCGGATAGAGGCAGGGATGAAATGCATCTGGCCACAAGATCAGAGGCGGGTGGTGGCGGCAATGGTCCATGGCCTGGCCATGAATCAGACAGGGCCGGGCAAGCAAGCCAGCGCTTTCGCGGCCTCGATCGGTCGGCCCGCTACCCCTTCATTTTGCCCAGAGCCTTCCTATATCTTCGTCATATCCCCGCAATCGGATCGATGGTTCGGACTGAGTGAGACGGCACCCGGCCAAAAGACGCTTGTGTTTTTTGGCCTTTGTCGCTAATCGCCCCGCATTCGACTGAACTGAAGGTCTTCGACCGAACTGAAGATCCGGGCCGTCCAAGGAAAGAGACAATGGCAAAAGGTAAATTCGAGCGTAACAAGCCTCACGTGAACATCGGCACGATTGGCCACGTCGACCATGGCAAGACGTCGCTGACGGCGG
>NZ_JAMYOI010000059.1:0-9918 GCF_040319775.1 Mesorhizobium sp. M0870 | reverse complement strand
TCGCGGGAATCGGTGACGTTGAACATCACCAGCCTGCCATGACCGCCCTCTCTCAGCGAATTTGCAGAACTCTCAGCACACTACCTAAATTGATTGGTCCACCCGGTTCCGAAACGACACAATGCGGGCTCGGCTGAGGCCCCTCCGTCTTTGAGGTATCGTCCTCGCGACCGCGTAAACAAGAAAGTGAATGATCGACCGACGTGACGCGATCACCCCATGTAGCGGCTTGCCGATCGAGCTTCAAAGTCAGCCTGATAGACTTTTGAAATAGACGTCATACAATCCCATTTTTCTGCTTTCAATGAAAGCAAAGCGAAATGGCCGAAGAACGCGCCCAACGCCGTCTTGCCGCCATATTGGCCGCCGACGTGGTGGGCTACAGCCGACTTCTGGACCTGGACGAGCAAGGAACATTGAACGCGTTAAAGAGGAGGCGGAAGGAGATCCTGGAACCACTGGTCCGCGACCGTCACGGCCGTGTCGTAAAAGTGATGGGTGATGGCGTCCTAGTCGAGTTCGGAAGCGCAGTGAACGCGGTGTCATGCGCCGTCGAACTCCAGAAGCGGATGATGGCCGCGAACGAGGGTTTGGCGTTCGACCGACAAATCAACCTGCATATCGGCATCAATCTGGGCGATGTCGTTGTCGAGGACGGCGATCTGTTCGGCGATGGCGTTGTTGTCGCAGTGCGGCTTCAGGCAATGGCCGGGGCCGGAGATATCTGCGTCTCCGGCAGCGTCTACGATCAAGTCAAGCGAAAGCTTGAATGCGACTTCGACGAACTCGGTCCGCAAGCGATCAAGAACGTTGCCGAACCGGTATCCGTTTACCGGATTCGGTTATCGGCCTCATCTGAAAGTGGCGGACCGGCAGAGAAAGCGCCGCTGCCGCTCCCCGGCAAGCCCTCCATCGCCGTCCTTCCCTTTACGAACATGAGCAACGATCCGGAGCAGGAGGCTTTTGTCGACGGCCTCACCGAAGACCTGATCACGGATCTGTCGAGGAACAGCGAGTTGTTTGTCATCGCCAGCAACTCGGCTTTTGCATACAAGGGCAGGCATATGGATGTGCGTCGCATCGCGCGAGAACTGGGAGTGCGCCATCTTCTTGAGGGTAGTGCACGGCGGGCAGCTGGACGGGTGCGTATCAACGCTCAATTGATCGATGCGATCGGGGGCGACCACCTTTGGGCCGAAAGATTCGACCGAAGCCTTGAAGATATCTTCGCTGTTCAGGACGAGGTGACCGGCAAGATTGTCGAGGCTCTGGTGGGCCGTCTGACCGCCGCGCCGGGGCGCAACAGACCGAAGAACCTGGAGGCCTATGATTTATGTGTGCGTGCACGGGCCTTGGGCCTGCAAACGGCACTCACCGCGAAAGAAGCCATTTTCCTGCTGAACCGGGCAATTGCGCTCGATCCGGAATATGCGGAGGCGCATCGTTGGCTGGCACTCAACCTCTGGCTGGGCTGGGAGTTCTGGGACGAACCGATGGACCCCAATCGCACAAGTGCGCTTGCCGAAGCACAGCAGGCGGTCGAACTCGACCCGAATGACGCTGGGAACCGATGGGTATTGGGCGTTATACTAGGACATGAGGGTCGCTGGGCGGAATCGGATGCCGAATTCGCCGCCGCCCACAAGCTGGATCCCAACCACGCCGACGCATGGGCAATGCAAGCTGAACTGACGACGGAAAACGGCCGGCCTGCCGAAGCCATAGAGCAGGTGCGCAAGGCGCTGCGGCTCAACCCTCACCCGCCCGGTTGGTACTACTGGATGTTGGGCCAGGCTCAGTATGCCATCGGCGACTACGAATCCGCGGTTCAAACGTTGCGGAGACCCGAAACTTATCGCACGACTTCACGACGCCTGCTTGCAGCAAGCCTTGCGCAACTTGGCCGTTTGGAGGAGGCGCGCTGGGAGGCGGAAATGTTCATGATAAGCAATCCGCACTTCACAATCAGGCATTGGTCAGCTTCGCAGCCTTTCCCGGCCGAGGACGTCCGACGGCATATCGTGGAAGGCTATCGCATGGCGGGGCTGCCAGAATGACTGTCACGGCTATGCCGTCGGGGCCGCAGTGGATAGCGTCTCGAAGCTGCCGCAGCAGCGAATATTTGGTCTCTTCTGCCGGAACGAAATTCGTCAAATCGAGACTTGAACATGGCAAGTGAAGACTTTCGGCACCGGAAAGCACAACGGGAGGATCTCCCGGCCCTGATTACGCTCATGGACGCGGCGATCTCTGAACTCCAGAAGCCCTTTCTAGATGACGCTCAGATCCAATCCAGCCGGGCCATCATGGGGCTGGATACACAACTTGTCGACGACGGCACTTACTTCCTCGTGGAGCACAACGGCGTTTTGGCAGGTTGCGGCGGTTGGAGCCGGCGCGCAACGATGTATGGTGGAGATCAGTCGCCTGGACGTGATGCAGCGCTGCTTGATCCTGCCAAGGACGCAGCACGCATCAGAGCCATGTACACCCATCCGGACTTTGTCCGGCGGGGGGTCGGCCACTTGATCCTTGCGCTTTGTGAGCGTGCCGCCAAGGCCGAGGGCTTCGCCCGTGCTGAGCTGGCAGCTACCGCGGCCGGAGAGCCACTGTATCGCGCCTGCGGGTACCAATCCGTCAAGAAATTCTTCGACGAGCGTGGCGGGGCTCCGGTTCCTATCCTGCTTATGAGCAAGACGCTCTGACCTCCGGCTTACAGGGCAGTCGCACGCAGTTGGCGGCGCTCGCCGGCACGGAATGCTCACCTATACTTCCGCCCCATGGTCCGCTTTTGGTGAATGGACGGGACCGTACGAATGACTGCCATTGGGCGCAAAGCCGCCGTTCGGCTTCCACTATGCCCAGATCGCATGCCGTCACGTTCGGACGCTCAGTCAAAGCGAACGAGATCTAATCCTGAAGAATCAGCCGGCCGGGATTACCGGCGCAGCCGGATCGTGAGGTCCGGGAACATGGCCGGCAGGAACCACTGCCGCCGCGCCTAAAACGTGCTTCTCTTGATCATCAAAGAAAATGTGGGCCCCGAGCGCCTTCAGGATGGGTGCTTTCTCACGGCTGCCTACGAAGTGCGCCTCGTCAGCTGGTGTTCCCCACGCTCTCAGCGTCCGAATTACGCGCTCATGCGCAGGGGCGTTCCGGGCAGTGACAAGTGCGATGCGGACCTTACTCACGTTGCCCTCATTAAGGAAAACTCGGCGCAATGCCGATAACTTGTGAAGAAAATTGCCAAACGGGCCGCGCGCCATCGGATTGCTCGCGTTCGCGGTCTCATGCGCAAGGAAAGCCTCCAGGCCCTTTTCTTTGTAGATTGCGTCGGACTCGGGGCCAAACACTACAGCATCGCCGTCGAACGCGACCCGGACCTCGCCCTGGGGTGTTTCGGCACGATCCTTGGGCGCCAAGCCAAGCCGAGCAGCGGCTGCTCCGCCGTCCACCGCTCCTTTTACATCCGTGTCCGCGTTTGAGAGAAATAGGTCAATGCCCCAAGCAGGAACAAAAGGAGCGAGTGACCGCCCGCTAGTAAAACTGCCTGTCTTGACGACAAGCCCATAATGATCGATCGACTTGAACGCTCGGAGAGAGAGGTCGGGCGAGTTCTGGGACAGAAGGATCACTTCAACATACGGAGCAGCCTCAGGATCGTTCAGCGCGAGTAACCGCTCGACTACCTCAAAGCCAGCACCCCTGCGGAGGATCACGTCCTCGCGTTCGAGTTGCATGGCCGCATACGACTTGACGCCGTAGTTCTCGAATACGCGATGTTCCTCCTCCAGATCAAAAAGAGCGCGCGTAGAGATTCCGATGCGGAGAGGGCTGGCCCTTAGCGTAGACCCTGGATCGCCATTCCCCTTGTCATCTTCGGCTGTAAGAGAGGCTTCCGCGATTTCCATTTGCCCTTCCTCCGATATTAAGACAGCCTAGGCAATGCCCTTTCTATATTTGACTTATTTCCGAAGAATTGAAGATCTGCGGTTCATTGCGGATCGCTGTCATTTCATCGCGATTTCCTAACTTTTCAAATGCCAGATGGACTTGGGAGCATCGACACGTCGTGGGAAGGTCCACTGGTGTGGTCTAAGCCCTCGAAGGCAGCGATATTCGACTGGACTTCATACGGCAACGAAGCATTGGTGTTGCCAGCGCAGCAGAAGAACAATGGATTAACAACGAGCAGAATCTCCAGCCCGCCAAGACAGCGGGCTTCGGTCAGTACAAGCGCCGGAATGGTCCGGGCTTCTAACTGATGGAGATTTGAAATGTCTATCTTTAACAACACCACTATGAAGGCCGACAATGCGGAAGCCGCCGATACGGCACCCAGCGTCGACGACAGCACCCCAACCCGGAAGCCGCGCGAGAAGTCCGTGGTGACCGTCGCGGTGACGGTCAAGAAGGTAAAGGACGAAGCGCCCGCAGCGCCTACCAAAACCGACATCGTCCTCAAGAAGCTGAAGTCGGCCAAAGGCGCTACAATCCAAACCCTGATGGATGCGACGGGATGGCAGGCGCATTCGGTGCGGGGTTTCCTCTCCGGTACCGTCAAGAAGAAGCTTGGCCACGAACTGCTCAGCGACACCGGCAAGGACGGACAAAGGCGGTACCGCATTGCCGAGGCGAAGACCGCCGGTTGACCTAGATGCGCAAAAGACAGGATCTGGATAGTGAGATCGCCGGGATTGGCGGTCTCACGCGTGATGAACTCACGGCAGCATGGAAAAAGGCCTATGGCTGCCCGCCGCCCAAAGGGGTCAAACGTGGGTTGCTTGAACGGTCGGCCGCCTGGCATCTCCAGGCCAAGCGATTGGGTGGTTTACCTTCGACCGTCAAGAAAACACTCGGAGCAGGCAACGCGCGCCAGTCCAACGTAAAGGCTGTCCAACCGAGCAATACTGGACCGGATCGCGAGGACGGTGTTCCGTCGGTCCGAGCAGCGTCATCGGATAAGGCACTAACGTCGCCGCCACGATCCCTTCCGCCAAGAATCGGCTCCCGTCTGGTGCGGGAATGGAATGGCCGGATGCACGTTATCGAAGTGGTCTATGACGGCTTCGTGCTCGATGGCAAGACGTACGGATCGCTGTCGGCTGTCGCCCGCCGCATTACCGGCGCCCATTGGTCTGGCCCGAGGTTCTTTGGCCTATGACAGCAATCCCTCGCCTCAACTGCGCGATCTACACTCGCAAATCGACCGAAGAGGGATTGGAGCAGGAATTCAATTCGCTCGATGCCCAGCGCGAAGCGTGCGCGGCCTTCATCGCATCGCAGGTCGGTCTTGGCTGGAAGTTGATGCCAAGCCACTACGATGACGGCGGGATTTCGGGCGGCACGATGGAGCGCCCTGCCCTGCAGCGTCTCCTACAGGACATCCGGGACAAAGAGGTCGATGTGGTGGTCGTCTACAAGATCGACCGCCTCACCCGTTCGCTGATGGATTTTTGCAAGATCGTCGAGATCTTCGATGCCAGCTCCGTCTCGTTTGTCTCGGTCACGCAGCAGTTCAACACCACAACCTCAATGGGCAGGCTCACGCTCAACGTGCTCTTGTCCTTCGCCCAGTTCGAGCGAGAGGTTACAGCAGAGCGTATCCGCGACAAGATCGCGGCCTCGAAGAAGAAAGGCATGTGGATGGGTGGCGTGGTGCCCCTGGGCTATCGTGTCGAGTACCGCAAGCTGGTGATTGACGAAACCGAGGCACAAACAGTCAGACACCTGTTCGCCCGCTATCTCACCCTGAGGTCAGTGCGCGACCTTGTCGATGAGGCTGCGAGCGACGGGGTTTCCACACGATCGCGACACCTCATAGACGGATCAGTTGCAGTTACCATGCCGTTTGGTCGCGGCAACCTCTACCACCTGCTTTCGAACCCGGTCTACGTCGGCAAGATCAGGCACAAGGATCAGGTCTACGATGGAGAACACAAGCCAATTGTCACGTCTGCCACGTTCGACGAGGCCCAGGCACTACTTGCCTCTCAGGCGCCGCGGCGGCGAAGCGAGTCCAATGTCACGCAAGCCCATTTGCTCACCGGTCTGCTCTTTGATGAAGCGGGCGAGAAATTGCGATCGGTTCATGCCAATAAGCAAGGTGTTCGCTACCGATACTATGTCTCAAAGCAGTTCGTCGATGAGCGCAGGAAAGGTTCCGAGGGCTGGCGTCTTCCGGCACCCGCACTTGAGTCAGTTGTTGAGCATCGCCTCAATCGGATTCTCAGTGATCAAGCCCAACTGTCTGATTGGATTCGGCAATGGGCAGACTCTGGCGAAATCCAGGCCGCGATGCGGCGAGTTGACGAGATGCGGTCGTGTTGGGCTTCAGGCACTACGGATGCGAAGCGATCTCTCCTCCAAAAGATCGTTCACAGGATCACCCTCAAGCTTGGTTTATTGACCATCGAACTGGATCGCCGCTCGCTATCGGAATTGCTTCTCGACCGAAAGCTGCCACCCAACGATAGCGCCCAAGTAACTTCCATCGAATGTCCAATCGGAATGAAGCGTCGCGGCGTCGAAACGCGGATCGTGCTTACCAACGGATCCAATATCAAGCGGGCACCCGATGCCGCCTTGATCAACCTTCTGCGCCGCGCCCACCTATATCTCGGCCAACTTACAGACGGAGTCGGTCGCAGCCTTACCGACGTTGCCATGCTCAACGGCACCGATACATCCGAGGTCAGCCGCCTATTGCCCTTCGCTTTCCTCGTTCCAAAAATTGCGGCCAACATCGTTGCAGGTGATCAACCTGTTGAACTAACGGCGCACCGGCTGTCCCGATTGTCGGACCTCCCCCTTACTTGGACTGACCAGGCTGCACTCCTGGGCTTCTAACCATCCGGCGAGCATCTCGCTGACCAGTCGACCATCGCTTTGGCAAACACTTGGCTACGGAATTCGCCCGACAGAGACGGACGACTAAAAGTCGGGTGTTTTGCGTTTACCGCGGCGTCTCAGCCAAGTGTTGCCCACTACTCGGCGCTAACCCACGGAAATGTCGGAGGTATTCTGAGACGGTCGAAACCCCGAAAAACGAGGGGACTGGATGGTGGGCCCGGAGGGACTCGAACCCCCAACCAAGCGGTTATGAGCCGCCGGCTCTAACCATTGAGCTACAGGCCCCACGCGGGCTGGATTAATGTTTTTCGCATCGCGGCACAAGGCTTTCCCTACGGGCTTCCGCAGATCGCCCAAATCAACCCATAATCGCGCTCTACGCGACCCCTTGCGACTTGATCGCAGACCAAGGAGATTTTCATGACCAGACATCTTTTGCCTCTCGCGCTCGCCGCTGCAATCGCTTTTCCGGCGATGGCTGGAGCCGCCGATCTGCCGACGCCGCCCCGCATCATCGTGTCGGGCGAAGGCGAAGCAACCGTAGCCCCCGATCTGGCGGTCCTGACGCTGAGCGTCATGCGCGAGGCCAAGACCGCGCGCGCCGCGCTCGATGCCAACAATGACGCCATGGCCGCCGTGATCGCGGCGATGAAGTCCGCCGGCATCAAGGACCGCGATCTGCAGACCGCTGGCATCCAGATCAACCCGCGCTACAACTACACCAACAAGCCGGACGGCAGCCAGGAAGCCGAACTCGTCGCCTATCAGGTGACCAACACGCTTTCGGTGCGGGTGCGCGACGTCGACAAGACAGGCGAGGTCCTCGACAAGGCGGTGTCGCTGGGCGTCAACCAGGGCGGCGGCATTGCCTTCACCAACGACAACCCGGCAGCCACGGTCACCGAGGCGCGAAAGAAGGCGGTCGCCGACGCCATGGCCAAGGCCAAGACGCTGGCCGAAGCCGCCGGCGTCAGCCTCGGCCGGGTGCTCGAGATCACAGACCAGAACATCAGGCCGGCGCCGATGCCGATCAATGCCAAAGCCTTCGATGCCGCGGCCGGCGCGGCTCCGGTACAAGCCGGTGAGAACGCCTACAATGTGCAGGTCACCGTCACCTTCGAACTGAAATAATCGGCTCTGACGGTCCGTAGCTGAGCCTAGCCACGGCAATCATCAGCCAATAGCGTGCATGAAAAACCCCGCAGGATTGCTCCCGCGGGGTTTTTTCGAGCCACACCCTTCAAACGGAAAGGGGCTCGGCTAGTCCCGGCTGATCTTCGTAGGAGATCATGCTGCCAGACCGACCTTCACTGAAGGTCGTGTCTCCCGGCTGATCCTCGCAGACGATCATGCCTCTATGATCCGCCAAAGCCGGCCTTAGCGATAGATGACGGGGCAGCCGCGCTCATTGGCGAACACGACGACGACGCGGTCGCCGTCCTGGCGGCCCATCACCTTCACCGTACGACGGCTGACGTCGACGATGCGGGCACGGCGCAGACCCATGCGTTCGGCCTTGTCGAGGGCGCGGTCCGGCGAGCAGCCACGGCGCCAGTCGCCACGGCGCTCGTCACGGCGATGGCGATAACCGTCGTCACCGGTATAGACGCCGAAACGCGGGTCGTTGTTGTTGCCGAAGCCGAGGTAAAGGCTGTCGGCGTGAGCGGGAACAGCCGCCAGCGTGCCGAGACCGACCAGGGCCGAAAGGGCTGCCGTCTTGATCGTGTTGAACATCGTCTTCTCTCCTTTTGCGGGCCTTCGCCCCTTGTGAACCGATGAGGGGGAGAATGCGCTTGCCTGTCTGAACTCTTTACGAACCTGCCGTTCATCTCCGGTTCATATGGCGGGAAGAAGGAAAGTTCCGGCCATTTGCCGTCGTCCCCAGCCCTTGGTGAAGGCCAGAACGTCTGACTCGACGCCCCGGTTCCAACCCCGCTGATTGGCCGAATGCATTCGAACGGGAGGCTCCTGCTCACCGTCGCTGGTCCTACGGCTCCTCGTCCAGCACATAGTCAAAATAGTCTTCCGGCTCGGCAAGATCGGTTTCGCTCGCCTTGACCCGGCCGCGCATCGAGATGCCGGCTTCATGCACGGTCTCGGCGCTGCCCGACACCAGCCGGTGCCACCAGTAGAGGTCGCGGCCTTCGGCCACCAGCCGATAGGCACAGGTGCTGGGCAGCCAGCTGATGGTTCGCACATTCTGCGGCGTCAGCCCGACGCAGTCGGGAACGCGCGCCAGCCGATTGGCATAGTCCGAACAGCGGCAGGTCTCGGCGTCGAACAGCCGACAGCCGACGCTGGTCCAGTAGATCTCGCCAGTGTCCTCGTCCTCAAGCTTTGACAGGCAGCATTTGCCGCAGCCGTCGCACAGTGATTCCCACTCGGCCGGGCTCATCGCCTCCAGCGCCTTGGTTTTCCAGAATGGCGTTTCCATTTCCGGGATGTGGCCCCAGCCGCGGGCAAGGTCAAGCGCGGCAATGGTCGCAATGCGGCTATCGCCAGGTGAATGACATGAAGTTGCCTTCAAAAGGTCGGTCAATCGCCCCGTACGGCCTCTATCCGTGCCAGACTGGAACCAATCGGCACAAGATCGGTTTCGGCAAGGATGGGACCCCACAAGGAGAATTTCGATGAAACGCCAACCACGGATTCTGGCAGGCACGGCACTTGGCCTGTTGATGGCATCCGCGCCGTTGGGCGCGTTCCCGCTTCAGGGAAGTGTCGCGTCCGGCCTTGCCCAGCGCACGGCAGCCCCATTCATCCTGGCGCAAGCAGCATGCGCCGAAGGCGAAGCGGCCGAAGCCTGCGCACAAAAGCAGCAGGCGGAACCCGAACAGAAGCGCGAACGCAAGAAGGCCGAGCCTGAACAGCAGGCCGCGCCTGCCCAGAGCGAGCAGCCCGCCGAGGAGCAGCAGCCACGCCGGAAGAAGCGCGACCAGCAGCAGCAGACCGAGCAGGCGCCGGCCGAACAGGCAGCACCCGCCGAGGAACAGCAGCCGCGCAGGAAGAAGCGCGACCAGCAGCAGCAGACCGAGCAGGCGCCGGCCGAACAGGCCGCTCCAGCCG
>NZ_JAMYOI010000058.1:0-11885 GCF_040319775.1 Mesorhizobium sp. M0870 | reverse complement strand
CGGCAACCGTCTTGCATCCGCGTCTCGCCTGCTCGGCTACGCGCATACGCCCCACCCCGCCTACTCCCAACCGCCCCTACTCCCCTACTCCCCTACTCCCTGCGAGCATCATGCCCTACCAATCCCCGATCTCCCCCGGCCGGTCCTGGTATGAGGACACAGCCGGTCCGAGACCTGAATACCCGGCGCTGGATGGCGACCGGGCATGCGATGTCGTCATCGTCGGCGGCGGCTTTACCGGTTTGTCGGCGGCGGCGCATCTGGCCAAGGCAGGCACCAATGTCGTGCTGATCGACGCTTACCGCTTCGGCGATGGCGCCTCCGGGCGCAATGGCGGGCAGCTCGGCACCGGCCAGCGCGTCTGGGCCGAGGACCTGGAAGCCGAGTATGGCTTGGCCCGCGCCAAGGCGCTGTTTGATCTTGCCGAAGAGGCCAAGGCGCATCTCCTCGAATTCACTGCCGCCAACCAGATCGATATCGACTATATGCCGGGCCAGCTCTCGGTGGCGCACAAGCCGCGCTATGTCGACGACTACAAGGCGCATGCCGAGATCATGGCGAGCCGTTTTTCCTACCCGCATATCTCGTTCATGGATGCCAGGGAGACGGCGGAGCGGTTGGGCTCGACCGCCTATTTCGGCGGCACGCGCGACACCGGCACCGGCCACATCCATCCGATGAAGCTGGTGATCGGCACGGCGCGGGTGGCAGCGCTTGCAGGCGCGCAGCTGTTCGAGGGGACGCCGTCGACCGGCATCATCTCCAGCGGCGGCAAGGTCAAGGTTTCGACACCGAGGGGGACGGTGACGGCGCAGAAATGCCTGATAGCGGTCAACGCCTATGGCGGCGCGCTCGAGCCGGTTAGTGCGGCGCACATCATGCCGATCGGTTCCTTCATCGGTGCGACCGTGCCTCTGGGAGCGGACTCGAACGTTTTGCCGGGCGGCGAGGCGGTCGACGATTCCCGCTTCGTCGTGCGCTATTTCCGCAGATCGAAGGACGGACGGCTGCTGTTTGGCGGACGCGAGGTCTATGGCGTCAACGATCCGAAGGATATCCACATTCACATCCGCCGCCAGATCGCGGAACTCTATCCGGCGCTCGGGGATGTCGAGATCACGCATGGCTGGGGCGGCTATGTCGGCATCACGGTGCCGAGAAAGCCTTTCGTGCGCGAAGTGATGCCCAATGTGATCTCGGCCGGCGGCTATTCCGGCCACGGCGTCATGCTGTCGAACTACTTCGGTAAACTCTATGCCGAAACCGTTGCCGGCAACCGCGACCGGCTGAAGCTGATCGAGGATCTGAAAATCCCGCCGTTCCCCGGCGGTCGGCGCTTCCGCACGCCGCTGCTGTTCCTGGCGCTCAACTGGTTTGCGTTGCGGGACAGGATCTAGCCGACCGACCTGGTGTAATATTGTAATATTCATTGTAACATTTGTTGCCCGTGCGACGCATTGCGCAATTTCCCGCAAAGGCGCAGAATCCCCTATAATGGCGTACTGATGCCACAATCGCAGGCGAAAGCTGCCGGTTCTGGGCGATTGTTCGGGGATTGTTGCGGGACTGCCCGCGTTGTTTTTTTGACCTATGCGGATCAGACGCCGGACTTCCGGCACCGACCGATAGAACGTCGGCCCGCTTATGGAGGTGGCAAGAGTGAGAGAGCCCTTCAGTTTCGGTACGCCGGAACGTCGGCGCTTTGCCATGCAGTTCGGATACGACATGCGGCCGTCCTTCTGGCAGGAAATCCGTTCGAACTCGCATCTGGTGATCGCCGCGATCGGCACCGCCGCACTGCTTGGCGTCGCCGCCGTGGCGCTGTGGCTGGCATTGCCGGCCAGCGACAGACAAGCGGCAGCGAGCCCCGAGCAGACCATTCCAACGGTTCCGGTGAAGACGACGAAAATAACCCCGGTTGGGGCCGCGGTCGCCGCGGCAGCCGTGCCGCAGGCGCGCAAGTCCGACGCTATTCCGACAACCGTGGCGGCCGCGCAAGCCAACATCCCCGCACTCGCCGCCAACGATCCGCGCTGGACCGGTTCGCAGCCGAAGGACGCCGCCACTTCCGATTCGACTGCTCCCAGCCAGGCAGCGGACAAGCAAGCTGCGGCATTCGCACAGCCGGCAGCCGATACCGATGCCGCCACCGAACTTGCCAAGGTAGCCGCGCCCAGCGCAGCCGCGGGCAACCACCCCGACGGCGCACAAACCGCCGCCATCCCCGCGGTGCAGCCGCAAGAGCCAGCGGCAGAAGGCGATGACAGCCAAGCCAAGGCGAAGCCCAGGAAAGCCGCAGCCGCCGGAACAGGGCGCATCCTGAGGGCCGTGACCATGCGAAGCGGCCCGAAGAAAAATGCCGCCGCCATCGGTACGGTGCCAGCCAAAACCTCGGTGCAGGTGATGAGCTGCAAGAAATGGTGCCAGATCACCTACAACGGCAAGACCGGCTGGATCTACAAGAGTTACATCAAGACTGGCGCGTGACGTACCCCGCTCTGCGTGAGGCAGGCCTGTTGTTCTGATGCATGTCGTTCTCCCAAACCGGGGCCGCTTTCGAGCGACATACATCAGGCTTTCAGATGCAGCGGCCGCCATCGACCTCCAGCGCCACGCCGGTGATGAAGGCGGCCTCGTCCGAGGCCAGCCAGAGTGCGGCGTTGGCGATGTCGAGCGGCGTCGAAAGCCGGCCGAGTGGGATCGATGCGCGGAACTTCTCGCGGATCTCGGGCGTGTCGGCGCCCATGAATTTCTCCAGCATGCCGGTCTCGCCGGCAACCGGGCAGAGGCAGTTGACGCGGATGTTCTTCGGCGCCAGTTCCACCGCCATCGATTTGGTGGCGGTGATCGCCCAGCCTTTCGACGCATTGTACCAGGTGAGGCCGGGGCGCGGCCGCAGACCCGCGGTGGAGGCCGTGGTCAGGATGACGCCGCCGCCCTGCCGCTCCATGATCGGCACCACGGCAAGTGCCGCGTGATAGATCGCCTTCATGTTGACGGCGGTTATCAGGTCGAAGGTGTCCTCGTCGACGTTGAGCATGTCGCCGTTGCGATGGGTGTAGCCGGCATTGTTGACCATGATGTCGATGCGGCCGAAGGCGCTTTTCGCGGCATAGACCATCTCGTCGAATTCGGAGCGCAGCGAGACATCCGTCTGGGTCCAGATCGCCGCTTCTCCGATCTCGCCGGCGACGCGCTCCGCGCCCCTGGCGTTGAGATCGGCGACAACGACCCTGGCGCCCTCCTGCGCAAAACGCCTGGCAATGCCCTCGCCAAAGCCCGACGCAGCGCCGGTGATGATCGCAACCTTGTTTTCCAGACGCATGTTTTTTCCGCTCACTATTGGTGACCATCAACGGGCACGTCATTGGCGCTCATCCGCGCAAAGCCACGGCTTCTGACCGGATTGGCCGAAAGATGTGGGTCCATCGCCGATTTCTCCTTTGGCTTTCGCGTCGATCCCGCTCTATGCTGCAACTGCGAAGGCTTCCGGAGCCGCGCCTTCGACAAGCCTCCGGGTCATCGGACTGTCAAGGGGCCGGCGCATACACCCAGATGTGACACCATGGCACTGGAAAATTTAAATCGATTAGATTATATCAGCCGCGTCACAGCGACCGGCGTCAAAGCGGACAGACCATGACCAGCCAGATCATCCCCGTCGAGCCTTTCGACTTCATCATTTTCGGCGGCACCGGCGATCTGTCGGAACGCAAGCTTCTGCCGTCGCTCTATTATCGCCAGCGCGACCATCAGTTTTCGGAGCCGACACGCATCATCGGCACGTCGCGCTCGAAAATGAGCGATGAGGAATTCCAAGCCTTCGCCAAACAGGCGATCTCCGAGCACGTCAAGCCGGCCGACATCGACGCCAAGGAACTGAAGACTTTTCTGGCGCGGCTGTCCTACGTCTCCGCCGATGCGACGAGCGGCGCCGGCTTCGACAAGCTCAAGAAGGCGATCGGAGACAGCGACCGCATCCGAGCCTTCTACCTGGCGGTGGCGCCGGCGCTGTTCGGCGACATCTCGCACAAGCTGAAAGAGCACAATCTGATCACGCCGAACTCGCGCATCGTGCTGGAAAAGCCGATCGGCCGCGATCTCGATTCGGCACGCAAGCTCAACGACCTGGTCGGCGACGACTTCCACGAAAGCCAGATCTTCCGCATCGACCATTATCTCGGCAAGGAGACGGTGCAGAACCTGATGGCGCTGCGTTTCGCCAACGCGCTCTACGAGCCGTTATGGAATTCAGCCCATATCGACCATGTCCAGATCACAGTCGCCGAGACCGTCGGTCTGGAAGACCGCGTCACCTATTACGACAAGGCCGGCGCGCTGCGCGACATGGTGCAGAACCATATGCTGCAGCTGCTGTGTCTCGTCGCCATGGAAGCGCCGTCATCGATGGATGCCGACGCCGTGCGCGACGAGAAGCTGAAGGTGCTGCGGGCACTGAAGCGCATCAACGGCAACGAAGCGCCGAAGCACACCGTGCGCGGCCAGTACCGCGCAGGCGCCTCGGCCAGCGGAGCTGTAAAGGGCTATGTCGAGGAGCTTTCCCACGACAGCAATACCGAGACCTTCGTCGCCATCAAGGCCGAGATCGGCACCTGGCGCTGGGCGGGCGTTCCGTTCTACCTCAGGACCGGCAAGCGGCTGGCAACCCGGGTTTCGGAAATCGTCATCGAATTCAAGCCGATCCCGCATTCGATCTTCGGCGACAGCGCTGGTCCGATCTTCGCCAACCAGCTGGTCATCCGGCTGCAGCCCGACGAAGGCGTCAAGCAGTTCATCATGATCAAGGATCCGGGTCCGGGCGGCATGCGGTTGCGCCAGATCTCGCTCGACATGAGTTTTGCGCAGTCCTTCGATGGCCGCGCGCCGGACGCCTATGAGCGGCTGATCATGGACGTCATCCGTGGCAACCAGACCCTGTTCATGCGCCGTGACGAAGTCGAGGCGGCGTGGAAATGGATCGACCCGATCCAGAATGCCTGGGAAAGTGCCAGGCAGGAGGCGCAGGGCTACACGGCGGGCACCTGGGGCCCATCGGCCTCGATAGCACTGATCGAACGTGACGGGCGGACATGGCACGAGAGCAATTGAACAGCGCCGCCTATAGCTGGAACGGCTTCGCCGGGCGCCAGGAACTGGCGGCCGCCCTTGCCGGCCATGTTGCAGGCAGACTGACCAAGGCGATCGCCGAGCGCGGCACGGGGCTGCTCGCCGTCTCCGGCGGCACCACGCCGGCAAAATTCTTCGCCGCCCTTTCGGCGATACCTATCGCCTGGGACAAGGTGATCGTGACGCTGGTCGACGAGCGTTTCGTGCCGGCCTCCTCGCCACGCTCCAATGCCGGGCTGGTAGCCGCCAATCTGTTGCAGAACGTGGCCAAGGCGGCTCGTTTCGTGCCGCTCTATCACGAAGCCACCAGCATCGAGGATGCGGCCTCGTCCGATGATGCAGCGCTCCGGTCCTTGCCATGGCCGCTCGATGTCGTCGTGCTCGGCATGGGGCCGGACGGCCACACCGCTTCGTTCTTTCCCGATGCCGACGATCTGGCAACGTTGCTCGACCCGTCTTGCGACAGGATCGTGCTGCCGGTTCATGCGGCAAGTGCGGGCGAGCCGCGGCTGACCCTGTCGCTGGCGCGCATCGTCGAAGCCGGCTTCATCGCGCTGCACATAGAGGGTGAGGACAAGCGTACCGCCTTCGACGGCGCGGTTGCGCCCGGGCCGCGAAAGCCAATCCGTGCCGTGCTCGACGCAGCACATAAGCCCGTAGAGGTTTTCTGGGCCCCCTGAATCTCGATTTACTCTGGTCCCGGCAAACGGCGGGAGGATGTTTCCGGGACCTCGCCTGAAAGGACCGACCGCCATGACCGCCAGACGCGACATCGAAGCCATCACCGAACGCATCCGTCAGCGCTCAAAACCAGGCCGCGAGCGTTATCTCGGCCGCATCGTCGAGGCATCGAACCGCACCGCCAACCGGGCTGTGCTGTCGTGCGGCAATCTCGCCCACGGCTTTGCGGTGTGCAGCCCCTCGGAAAAGCTCGCGCTTGGCGCCGACAAGGTGCCGAACCTGGGCATCATCACCTCCTACAACGACATGCTGTCGGCGCATCAGCCGTTCGAGACCTTCCCGGCGCTGATCAAGGACGCGGCCCGCGAAGCCGGCGGCATCGCCCAGGTGGCCGGCGGCGTACCGGCAATGTGCGATGGGGTCACGCAAGGCCAGCCCGGCATGGAGCTGTCGCTGTTTTCGCGCGATGTCATCGCCATGGCCGCCGCGATCGGCCTGTCGCACAACATGTTCGACGCCGCCGTCTATCTCGGCGTCTGCGACAAGATCGTGCCGGGGCTGGTGATCGCAGCGCTCACCTTCGGCCATCTGCCGGCGGTGTTCATTCCGGCCGGACCGATGACATCAGGCCTGCCCAATGACGAAAAAGCCAAGGTCCGCCAGCTCTTCGCCGAGGGCAAGGTCGGACGCGCCGAACTGCTGGAGGCCGAGTCCAAATCCTATCATGGGCCGGGGACCTGCACCTTCTACGGCACGGCGAATTCCAACCAGATGCTGATGGAGATCATGGGCCTGCACACGCCGGGCGCTTCCTTCGTCAACCCTGGCACGCCGCTGCGCGAGGCGTTGACCCGCGAGGCGACGAAGCGGGCGCTGGCGATCACCGCGCTCGGCAACGCCTATACGCCTGTCGGCCGGATGATCGACGAACGCTCGATCGTCAACGGCGTCGTCGGCCTGCACGCCACCGGCGGCTCGACCAATCACACCATCCACCTGATCGCCATGGCGGCGGCGGCCGGCATAGCCATCACCTGGCAGGATATTTCCGACCTGTCGGAGGCGGTGCCACTGCTGGCGCGGGTCTATCCGAACGGCCTCGCCGACGTGAACCATTTCCACGCCGCCGGCGGGCTCGGCTTCCTGATCCGCGAGCTGCTCGACGAAGGCATCTTGCATGAGGATGTGCAGACGGTGTGGGGCGAAGGCCTGCGGCCCTATGCGGTCGAGGCAAAGCTCGGCGCCGACGGAGGCGTGGTGCGCGAGGCCTCGCCGAAGGCAAGCGGCGACGAAAAGGTGCTGGCGCCGTTCAACAAGGCATTCCAGGCGACCGGCGGCCTGAAGGTGCTGTCAGGCAATCTCGGCCACGCCGTCATCAAGACTTCCGCGGTGAAGCCGGAGCGGCGTATCATCGAGGCGCCGGCCAAGGTCTTCGACAGCCAGCAAGGGCTGAACGATGCGTTCAAGGCCGGCACGCTGATCGGTGATTTCATCGCCGTCATCCGCTTCCAGGGGCCCAAGGCCAACGGCATGCCGGAGCTGCACAAGCTGACTACCGTGCTCGGCATCCTGCAGGATCGCGGCCAGCGCGTGGCGCTGGTCACCGACGGACGCATGTCGGGCGCCTCCGGCAAGGTGCCGGCGGCGATCCATGTCACGCCGGAAGCGGTCGAGGAGGGTCCTATCGCCAGGATCCACGAAGGCGACATCATCCGGCTCGACGCCGAAGCCGGCACACTCGAAGTGCTGGTGCCGGCCGGCGACTTCGCTTTGCGCCGGACGGCGGATGCCGATCTCATCGGCAACGAGTTCGGTTTCGGCCGCGAGCTGTTTGCCGGCTTTCGACAACTGGTCGGCCGCGCCGATCATGGCGCCAGCGCCTTCGGCACGGCTTGACGGCAGTTCTGCGTAGTTCACAAAAAAGGGCGGCACATGGCCGCCCTCTTGCGGTTGTGCATACGATTCTATTGCACGGTTAGCTCGGCTCGCTCGCCGGCCTTGACCGTCACGTTGCCTTCTTTGGAACTGTTGTCGGATTTCTCCGAGACGACGGCGTAGTCGCCCGCAGGGATCGCTGCCTGATACTTCTGGTCGAATGCATAGCCAAGCGACTTGCGGTTGCCGTTGATGTCCTTCTTGGCCTCGAAAATCTCGATCTTCGAGGCTCCGGGCGCGGTGATCGCCAGCACGCCGGCATTCATTGCGACCTTCAGATCCTGAAATTCGCCCACCTTGACAGTGAACGGCTGCTCGACGACGGCGAGATCAACCGTCGCAATCAACACATAGTCATCGGGTGGCAGATCGAATTTGCTGTCGGGTCCGTAGGCATAGGTCACCTCGTCCCTGGTTCCATCGATCTTCTTTTTTGCCTTGAGCACCTTGAAGCCGATGCCTGAACCGTCCGCCTTGTCGCCGCCGGCAGCATAGTAAGCATTGGCAACGACATGGCCGACACCGGCAATCATGTCCTTTTCCACGGTCTTGCCGGCAGCCAGCGGGATCGTATCGGTAGCCACGCCCTGCCCGATCGTGACAGTCACCTTCTGGTC
The DNA here is from genome assembly GCF_040319775.1 of Mesorhizobium sp. M0870. NCBI lineage: Bacteria > Pseudomonadati > Pseudomonadota > Alphaproteobacteria > Hyphomicrobiales > Phyllobacteriaceae > Mesorhizobium > Mesorhizobium sp. M0870. The sequence goes on along the minus strand of NZ_JAMYOI010000058.1, from coordinate 3,525 downwards.
GCCGGCCGGCAACACGGCTTTCGTCGTCCCATAAAAGGTCGCGGGCATGTCTGCACCCGGATAATCGATGACGACAGCCGCGCCATCGACGACATCCGCCCCCGCGTTCGGTCGCGGGTGGATGATCAGCGTGCCGGCATTCAAGTTGAAAAGCGGCTTGTAGACCTGGCCTGCCTCGATCTTGACCTTCTGCTCGGTCTTCGCCTGGCCGTCACTGGCCACGACGATATAGTCGCCCGGTTCCAGATTGGCCTTGTAGGCGCCGTATTCGGTGCTGACGTAGTCGCCGCGCGTACCGTCGGGTTTCGCCTTGTAGATTTCCCAGGCGTTGCCGTCGGTGACGGGATCGCCGCCCTCGGCAAGCACTGCTATCGGCTGGAAATTGAAGTCCGGTTTGGCCGGCTCCGGTGCGGGCGCTGGCTCCGGTGCCGGAGCGGGTGCCGGTTCCGGCACCGGCGCCGCCACGGTCTCGGCAAGCGCCTCCTGCAGCGCCTTCTCGTCGGAGGCCTGGATGTATTTGCCGCCGGTGTTGTCGGCGAGGCAGGCGATCTGCTTGCCCTCGTCGGCGGTGAGGCCGAAGCCGACGACATCGGCGGTGAAGTCGACGCCGGATGCCTCGAGCTCCTTGCCAAGCGCGCAGGGGTCGCCGCCGCATGTTTCGAGCCCGTCGGTGATGAGCACGACGGTCGCCTTGTCCTCGGTGTATTTCAGCGCCTCGGCCGCCTGTTTGACCGCCGCCGTCAGCGGCGTCTTGCCGAGGAATTTCAGGCTGTCGGCGGCGGCCGAAATGGCGCTGCCCGAACCTGCCTGAGGCGGCACGATCAGCTGGATGTCGTCGCAGCTGCCCTTTTCACGATGGCCATAGGCCATGAAGCCGATCTCGTCGTCGGTGGGGACCGATTGAAGCACGGTTCGAAGCGACTCGCGGGCGATTTCGAGCTTGGGCTTGCCGTCGATCTGCGCCCACATCGAGCCGGACGCATCGAGAATGATGATGACCTTGTTTGCGGCGAAGCCGAACGTCGTCATCGACAAAAGGAGGACCGCCGCCGCGACACTCCGTGCAAGTCCCGCCATCGAAATCTCCTAAATCCACCCCTGATCCGGGCGGCAAGCTATTTGACGCGGCGCCGGGACACAAGTCCCGGCGCCCGGTGCGTAGGGCTCCGAACCCAGCTTGACAAGGACCTGACGACAGCCAGTTCGGTGGTGCCGGCAGTGCCGGCAGTTTTTGCGATAGGAATTTTTTCTTGACTCTATGCCCTCAGCTATGATACATTTTCGCCCATGGTGCTGATTTGCGCCAAGTGACCCGCCGCACAGGCGGGTTTTTCGTTTGATGCACCGTCAGCCTACGCGGCGAAGGCACCGAAGGAACCCGTTAACCCGAAGTCGCTGCCCTGGCCCGATGCGCCGGGCCGAATGCCGAACTTTTCAGCGGAAGCGGAATTCAATAGGTCGTGCGGCGCTCTTCCGAGGGCGGCCTGCCGAATTGCAGCCGGTAGCTCTGGGCGAAGTAGGAATGCGAGGTGAAGCCGGTCGCGATCGCCACGTCGAGGATCGGCATGTTGGTCTGGCGCAGCAGTTCGCGCGCCCGCTCCAGCCGCAACCGCATGTAATAACGGCCGGGCGTGACGCTGAGATGGCGCAGGAACAGGCGCTCGACCTGGCGCACCGAAAGGCCGGCGGATTTGGCCAGCTGTACCGCCGACAGCGGCTCGTCGAGGTGGTCGGCCATCAGTTCGACGATACGCCTAAGCTTCTCCGACTTGCCGGTCAGGTCGCGTTCCGGCCCGACGCGCTGACGGTCGCCGGCCGAGCGGATGCGTTCGTGCTGGAACTGGTTGGCGACGCCATTGGCGAGGTTCGAGCCGAAATCGCCGCGCACGATCTCCAGCATCAGGTCGATCGAAGTGGTGCCGCCGGCACAGGTGTAGCGCTTGCGATCGATCTCGAAGACGTTGCCGGTGCAGTTGATGTCGGGGAAGCGTTCGACGAAGCCGGCACGGTTTTCCCAATGGATGGTGCAGCGATAGCCTTCGAGCTGGCCGGCCTCGGCCAGCAGATAGGAGCCGACCGACAGGGCACCCAGCGCATTGCCGCGCCGGCCCCAGCTTCGCAAAGCCGCCAGCACCTTGCTCTTGCCGGGGAATTCCGTCGTCAGCCCAACCGAGACGAACAGGATATCGACCGGCGGCAGGTCGGCAACGGCATAGTCGATCTTGAGCGGCAGGCCGTTGGAAGCCATCACCGGATCGCCATCGGCCGACACCGTCGTCCAGCCGTAGAAGTCACGGCCGAGCAACCGGTTCGCCGACCGGAACGTATCGATCGCGGCAGCCAGCGAGAACATGGAGAACTTGTCGACCAGCAGGAATGCGAACTGCCGGCCACCTTGAACGGGGTCCGCGATGACCGGCCGTTCTGAGGGAACACTGGGGTTCGGCAAAGCTGCGGCTTTCTGGCGGGTCAGAAGGACGGCCGTTTCAATCCGGCCGCAAGGTAGGCCGAGGCTAACGTATTGGCCATCAGCATGGCAATGGTCATAGGCCCGACACCGCCAGGCACCGGCGTGATGGCGCCGGCGGCCTTGGCCGCTTCGGCATAGGCGACATCGCCGACGAGACGGGACTTGCCCTCGCCCTTTTCCGGCGCCGGAATGCGGTTGATGCCGACATCGATGACGGTGGCGCCTGGCTTGACCCAATCACCCCTGATCATCTCCGGCCTGCCGACGGCCGCGACAAGAATGTCGGCGGTGCGGGCAAGTGCCGGCAGGTCCCTGGTGCGGCTATGGGCGATGGTGACGGTGCAATTGGCGGCAAGCAGGAGGTTGGCCATCGGCTTGCCGACGATGTTGGAGCGGCCGACGACGACGGCGTTGAGACCGGACAAATCCTTACCGCGCACCCGCTCGATCAGAAGCATCGAGCCGGCCGGCGTGCAAGGCACGAAGGCTGTCTCGAGTTCACCGGTGCCGAGCTTGCCGACATTGATGAAATGGAAGCCGTCGACATCCTTTTCCGGCGCGATGGTCTGGATGATCTTGCCGGCGTCGATGTGGGCCGGCAGCGGAAGCTGCACGAGGATGCCATTGATGGCCGGATCGGCGTTCAGGTCGCCGATGATCTTCAGCAGTGCCGGTTCCGAGGTTTCGGCCGGCAGCGTGTGCTGAACGGAATGAAAGCCGCATTCCTTGGCGGTGCGCGACTTGGACGCGACATAGACCTGGCTGGCGGGATCCTCGCCGACGATGACCACTGCAAGACCAGGCTTGGCCTTGCCCTTGGCGACAAGTTCAGCCGTCAGGGTCTTGACCGTCCCCACAACGTCCCCGGCAACGCTCTTGCCATCAATCACTTCGGCCATGGACTACCCTCAACACCAGAATGCCCAAGTGCGTGGCGTGCGCAAGCGGCCCCCGGTTGGGGGTTTCACAGCGGGGCGTTTTGAACCAAATTACAACAAGCAATCCCGCCAAAGCGCCGTCCCCTGGCGTTTTAGCGAGACCGGCCAGTTTTTGTT
>NZ_JAMYOI010000057.1:0-14565 GCF_040319775.1 Mesorhizobium sp. M0870 | reverse complement strand
TGTGGGTGTGGCGGGTTGTTTTATTAACCTGGAGCGTTCCTGCCCGACCCGGCCGGGTGGGGTGGGGCCCCCCCGCCCCCTCCCGGGGGCGCGCTCGGCCCCGGCCGCTCGCCGACTTCTTAAAGCGTTTCTTCGCTGGGCTGGTTCAGGTGACCAGAAAAGACGATGCGGTAATCGACAGATGCGGAGAGAGGCTCGCGAAATGGATCTGGTTTGCGCCTCCGACGCCGTCGCTGTCGAAAGAAAGAGCTCCCGTCGAACTGTTGTAGATAATGTGATCGGAACTGTCATGCGCGGCTTTGCCGGCAAAGAAAGCGTCCGACGAGAGGCCCCCCTGATCGAGACCGGCAAAGATGGAATGATCGAGGTGGATTTTGTCCTGGGCTTTGTTGAAATCAGTGATCTTGTCGACGTTTCCAGCACCAAGGGCGGTACTGAACACGAAGGCATCTCTGCCCCCACGCCCGCTCAACGTATCGGCTCCGCCGCCGCCGTCGATCTTGTTGCTACCGGCATTGCCTTGAATGGTCTGTCCGAATTCGTTGCCGGTCAGATTGATGGCGGCCTTGCTGGATGCCTTGGTGGTTGCGAGTTGCTCGATATGCGAGCCAGCCGAAAGAGCGAAGCTCACCGAGGCAAGAACCTTATCGGCGCCGCTTCCTCTCTGCTCCACCACCTTGTCGTGGGCATTGTCGACGTAATAGGTGTCATTGCCGCCATAGCCGGTCATCTTGTCGGCGCCACCGCCACCATTGATCTTGTTGGCGCCGCCATTCCCATAGATGGCTTGACCGAATTCGTTGCCGGTCAGGTTGATGGACGCCCTGCCACCCGAACTGGCGGTGGAGAGCTGCTCGATATGTGAGCCCGCCGTAAGAGCGTAACTCACCGAGGCCACGACCTTGTCGACCCCGCCGCTTGGCGCTTCCATCACCTTGTCATGGGCATTGTTGACGAGATATTTGTCATTGCCCGTGGTCGCGTGAAAAACGTCTGCGCCGCGCGTGCCATGGAATATATGATCGCTGTCCGACGGGGCCGGCGCGGCGGGAGCAGGGGCGCCGGCGTCGCTTGGCGGCGTGGTCGGGGTATCGATCGGATCGCTTGCTGGAGGGGCGGCAGAGCCACCGGTGCTTTGGAGGTTGTGCTGCTGGAAGAAGGCCTGCAGTGCCGGCGAATTCTCCAGAGCTGTGTCTCCGTTCTGCGAGCCCCAGGCATAGGCATAATCGAAGGCAGGCGACGGAACCAGTGCTGCCCAATGATCTATCATCGTTTGCATCTGTTCCGTCGTTGGCATCTGATGCTTCCCGCCCGTGTCGGTCGTCCAGTTGCCACCGCCAAAAGTCTGGTAGACCGGAATGATCTTGTCGATCGGGATGCCGGACTTCACTGCCGCGCCCACGGCCCTGTCGATCATGTTGTAGTCGACCGTGCTCACGTCATCGCGCACCGGGTACGGGTCCAACCCGTAATAGTCGATGCCTGTATTGGCCGGATTATAGGTGTTGGAAAAATCCGGATTTGTAGGAGACCCCATATTCATCATGGTGACGAAGGTCTTGGCGCCCGGAAAATGGGAATGGATCCAATCCGATTCCGCTTTCAGGTTTTCGGCAGTTGCATATGTGCCCCACCTGCCGGTGGGATCTGGCTCGTCCATCAGGAAAAATCCGAACACCTTCGGGTTGTTCAGAAATGGTGTAACTTTTTCAATGAAGGAGGAGGTGACGCCGTCGTGCGCGCCGAGATAGACGAGGCCTTTCATGCCGTCCGGCAAAGCATTGACCTGCGAGAGATATTGAACATCGACCAGGTTGAACCCGGCGGTTGCGACTTCGGTGGCTGATCCACCGGACGCATAATGGAGTGTCATCCAATGATCCTTTGGTTGATTCGATTTATGCCCCGCGTCTGCTTAGGTGATTGCTACATTAGGATGAAATCAAATACGAAACACAGCGAGATAGAATGTTTGATTGATCTAAGTTGTTGCTCAGTAGCAGGTATTTTGCTCAGCCGACTGTGGCACCTTTGAAAGTGTTTGGGAGCAAGGACATACGCCTCTTTTGCCGGCTCCGTTCTGACCAGTTCCTTTAGCGAAAATCGTCATTTTTCGTGAAGTTATCCCCAGACAGGGAGACGTCGGCGGCCGCGTTTCGCCGGTTCATGCCACGAATCCGCTGCATTTTCCTCAAAGTCGACGTATGTAAGCAGAGCGTAATAAGGGGGGCGACGGATAGCGGCTGCTATGCGCATCAAGAAAGGTTTGAGCCATCACAACTTACGGAAGTAACGGCGCGGCAGTGTCGCGCGAACGACCGCTGGTCATGAAAACATCGGGGGCTGGTTCTCCCGAGCTACGTTCCGCCATTCTCGCCTGCATGCCTGGGCTGCTTGGCGTGGCGCTGTTCTCGGCAGTGATAAACATTCTCGCTCTGACCGGTTCGGTCTATATGTTGCAGATTTACGATCGCGTTCTGCCGTCGCAGAGCGTTCCCACCCTGGTGGGGTTCACGATCGGCATGCTGGGTCTGTATGCGGTCCATGGGCTTCTGGATTTCGTGCGGCTTCGCGTGTTGGTCCGCATCGGCAGCCGTCTCTATAGGAATTTGCAGCAAAAGGTGTTCTCCATCTCCCTGTCCCTGCCGCTCAAGGCAGGGCGTGATGCGGACCGTCTGCAGCCTTTGCACGATCTTGACCGACTGCGCGGCTTTCTCTCCGGAACGGGACCGACGGTCATCTTCGACGCCCCGTGGATCCCCTTTTATCTGCTGATCATTTATTTGCTCCATCCTTCGCTCGGCCTGCTGGCGACGGTCGGCGCGATCGCTGTGGTCCTCTTAACAGCGATCGCGGAAGTGTTTAGCCGAGGCCCCGCCGCGCGTGCCTCGGAGGAGCTGCTGTCGCAGCGGGCGCTTGCCGATTCCGGCCGGCGCAACGCCGAAGTCGTTCACGCAATGGGGCTGTCTGGTCGACTGGCTCGACGCTGGAGCGACGTCAGCCGAGCCTATCTCGCCCAGCAGGAACGTCTCTCTGACGTCGTTGGTGGCGCCAGTTCGCTGTCGAAGGCCCTGCGGATGGCGTTGCAGTCCTGTGTTCTCGGTCTCGGCGCTTACCTGGTGATCGGCGGCGAGGCTTCACCTGGGGTGATCATCGCATCTTCCATTTTGCTTGGCCGCGCCTTGGCCCCGGTGGATGCTGCGATCGCAAACTGGAGAGGCTTTCTGTCGGCCCGGCGCAGCTATTCCGAGCTGGCAGCGGTCATGGCGGCATTCGGCCGCCAGGACGAGCCAATGGAGTTGCCTCGGCCGCAGGCGCGGTTTGCGGTCGAGCAATTGACCATTGCGCCGCCCGGCTTGCCAAAGCCAACCGTGGTGAATGTGAGCTTCCATCTGTCGAGAGGCGCTGGGATGGCCGTAATCGGCCCAAGCGGTTCCGGCAAGACAACTTTGGTGCGTTCGTTGGTCGGAGTGTGGAAGCCGCTCCATGGCTCGGTGAGATTGGACGGCGCCTCTCTCGATCAATGGAACTCGGAACAGCTCGGCGCCCATATCGGCTACATGCCGCAGGATGTGGAGTTGTTTGACGGCACGGTAGCAGACAACATTTCGAGGTTCCGAGGCAAGACGGATCCAAAAGGCGTCCTTGCGGCGGCAAGAGCAGCCGGCGTCGAGAAAATGATAATGCAATTCCCTCAGGGATTTCAGACCCGCATAGGCGAGGGCGGAGCGGCCCTGTCGGCAGGGCAGAGGCAACTCGTGGGTCTCGCCCGAGCACTTTATGGCGAGCCGTTTCTTGTCGTGCTCGACGAACCGAACTCGAACCTCGACGTGGACGGAGACGCTGCCCTGGCCGGCGCCATACGGACAGTGCGTCAGCGCGGGGGCATCGTCATTGTCGTTGCGCATCGTCCTTCGGCACTCGCGAATATCGATCAGGTGCTGGTTATGTCGAATGGGACGGTTCATGCCTTTGGCTCGCGCGAGCAGGTCTTGGCGAACGTGCTCCGACCTTCACCGCCTGTTTCACCTCGGCCATCTTCTTTGGCGCCGATACCGGGTGTTGCCGGACATGCATGAAGCTCTGCTCGAAACATTCGTCGCTTTCTCATCGTATGCTCGGACCCTTCGTGGCAGCAAACGGGCTGCCGTGAGCGCGCCAGATCTGTCGGACGGTATACGGGCCAACCTGATATTCGGTTTGGTGATTACAGGTCTGCTGGTCCTTGGCGGCGGCCTGTGGCTGGGGTTGACCAACATCGCCGGCGCTGTGGTTGCACCGGCCACCGTGGTGGTGGAAACCAACGTCAAGAAGGTCCAGCATCAAACCGGAGGCACAGTGGGCGGGATCTTCGCGCAGGACGGAGATCATGTACGAGCCGGCGACGTGCTGGTCAGACTGGATGACACGCTGACTCGCGCGAACCTGCAAATCATCAGTGAGGATCTCGATCGCGCGACCGTCCGGCTCGCTCGGCTGGAGGCTGAGCGAACGGGCCTGGCGGAAATGCAACTGCCGGTCGGCCTGAAGGCGCGAATGAACCAGCCGGAGCTGGCTGCGCTCGTCAATGGCGAGCGCGCGCTCTTTGAAACGCGCGCTTCGGCTTTGGCTGGACAGAAGGCACAGTTGAGAAGCCAATCCCAGCAACTTGAACGTCAGATCGACGGCCTCAAAGCGCAACAGAGCGCGGTGGATGAATCGGTTGCTCTGCTGAATAAGGATTTCGCCGACGTTGATTCCCTCTACGCCAAAAAACTCGTCTCCAAGGAGAGGGTGAGCAACATCAGGCTGGATGCCACCCGGGCCAGGGGAGAATCGGGGCGCCTCGCTGCCGCAGTAGCTGAAGCGCAGGCGCGCATTAGCGAAACGGGGTTGCAGATGCTGCAGCTGGATGACCAAAGGCGCACTGACGTGACGACCGAACTCCGCGAGACGGAAGCCAAGCAGACCGAACTCAACGAACGGAGGATTGTGGCCCAGGATGAATTGACCAAGACAACGATCCGCGCGCCGCAGTCCGGAACAATACAGGAATCGGCTGTCCATACCGTCGGCGGCGTTATCGCGCCTGGCGAGATGCTCATGACCATCGTGCCTGATGCCGACGATCTTGTGGTGGACGCGCTGATCCCTCCGTCGCGGGTCGACGACGTCCGGCCAGGGCAGCCGGTATCGATCCGTTTTCCGGCGTTCGACGTGGGAACCACTCCGGTCTGCCAAGGGTCAGTGAAACACATCTCGGCAGATCTGATTAAAGATCCGCAACGTCAGCTTTCCTATTTCTCGGCGCGGATCAAGGTCGAAAGCAAATCGAATTGCCTGACCGAAGCGAAGGTGCTGAGGCCAGGTATGCCCGCCGAGGTTCATATCCGCACCGATGAACGCAATGTCTGGTCTTATCTGTTGAAACCCTTTGCGGATCAGATGTCCAAGGCGTTTACGCAGTGATGGCGAGGAGGCGAGGCGAGTAGGATATCGGGATTTCTGGCGGCCCGACGGCTTTTTGGGGGCGGGCGGCCGTCGAGCCTAACCGGCGGCGCGGGGATGAAGCGCCTCCGGCTGGAGGAAACATGCGCGTTATGTGCCGCTACCGCATCATTCGAATAGCGAGGCAGTTTGTCCGCTGTCGGTAGTTTTTTGCCCAATGAAATAAACGAACGCGAATGGCGGATGGCGGGCGAGCGGAACCGCAACATTACCCATCAAAGATCAATGTTGCTGTGGTGCGAATTGCGGGGGCGGCCAATCCCCGTGGGCGTCGTGCTGGCAGGAGCTTGCGCAGCCATCGAGCATCACTGGACGGTGGCCTGAGGCGAGTTTGCCAGCCGTGATCTTGCAAAGACTTTTCTATCCCCGTCCAAAATATGCCTGGTACCACTCGACGAACCGCCCCACCCCTTCGGTCACCGTCGTCGTCGGGCGGTAGCCGACCGCCTGCTCCAGCGCCGAGGTGTCGGCGAAGGTATCGGGCACGTCGCCGGGCTGCAGCGGCAAGAGTTCGACGATGGCTTTGCGGCCCAGCGCGTTTTCCAGCGCCTCGACATAGGCGGTCAGCTTCACCGGGTTGTTGTTGCCGATGTTGAAGATGCGCCAGGGGGCGCTGCTCGTGGCCGGATCGGGACGGCTGGAGTCCCAGGCGGCATTGCCCGTGGGCGGGCTGTCGCTGGCGCGGATCACGCCTTCGGCGATGTCATCGACATAGGTGAAGTCGCGCGTGTGGTTGCCGTTGTTGAACAGCTTGACCGGCTCGCCGGCCAGGATGTTCCTGGTGAACAGGAACAGCGCCATGTCCGGGCGACCCCAGGGACCATAGACGGTGAAGAAGCGAAGCCCGGTCGTCGGCAATCGGAACAGATGGCTGTAGCTGTGCGCCATCAGTTCGTTGGCGCGCTTGGTCGCGGCGTAGAACTGCAGCGGATGGTCGGCCGGACGATGTTCGGAAAACGGCATGTCGGTGTTGGCGCCGTAGACACTCGACGTGCTGGCATAGGTCAGGTGCGCGACGGCGCTGTTGCGGCAGGCCTCCAGCATGTTGGTGTAGGCGATGATGTTGCTTTCGACATAGGCATGCGGGTTTTCCAGGCTGTAGCGAACCCCTGCCTGGGCGGCGAGATGGATCACCCGGTCGAATGCATGGTCGGCAAAGCAGGCGTCGACCACGCTCTTGTCGGCGAGATTGCCGCGGATGAAATGATAGCCGGCATTGGTCTTGCGGCTCGCCTCGTCCAGGAGCCGCAGCCTCGCCTCCTTGATCTGCGGATCGTAGTAGTCGTTGACGTTGTCGATGCCGACGACCTCGTCACCGCGCTCCAGCAGCCGCTTGGCTACGTGATACCCTATGAAGCCGGCCGCGCCGGTGACCAGAACCCTCATCAGAAGCGCCCATCCGTAACATGCCTGGGGAACAGACCCTTGATGTCGTAGATGACGCCCGGGGTCTTGGAGGACATTAGCTGATCTGGTCGCGCGGAGTTGCCCTCGCCGTGAGGTGAAGGCAAACCGGTGATAGGAGGCTCAACCAAGATCGATATTCGCACTTACAAACCTTCGGCCTCTTCGTCGTCGAGCATCTGTCACCTCAGCGCACCCTTGCCAGCGCGTGTGGGACGCCGGCTTTGTACCCAACCGAATACAGGCACGGGAGTTCCATTCCTGCACGGAATGGGGTGGGAGAGCCGCACTTCATTGCTGGCGATGCTGAATAGGCGCCATGAACCAGCTTCGCTGATACTGGCGCTCACCGGTGTGCCCTTCAGCTCCTCAAACCGGGATCCCGTTCGGGAAAAACGAGACTGGCCAATGGACGCCCGATCGTCTCGCTGCTCCAAACGTCCGCTCCTGGCTCTTGGAGCTGTAAGGGGCGCCATGTCGGCTGGATTACCGCCCCCAGACGACGGCATTCTCGTGCCGTTTGATGATGTGCTTCAGATTCTCGAAGGCGGTCGTGACGTGGCCCGCGAAGCGCTCTGCCGCGGGCGAGCGCGGTCCGCTGACCCGGCGCAGGATACCAAGCGAGCGGCTGGGCTGCGGAATTTCATAGGGCAGCACCGTCACCCGGTTTTCCTTGCGCTGCGCGAAGACCACGGAGAATGGCAGCACCGCCAGCGCATCGGTTTCGGCAAGGAAGTTGATCACGCTCATCAGCGAGCCTCCCGAATAGCGGACGTTGAGGTCCGACATGCCGATGCTCATCAGGATCATCTGCAGGTCCGACATCAGCGGAGAGCCGGGTAGGGGGGCTACCCAGGGAAAGCTGGTCAGGTCATGCGCCCTGAGGCGGCGATTTCGCAGCAGGGGATGGTCGGGCCGGCAAGCCACGACGTTGCGTCCGGGCAGGATTTCGGTGAATTCGAAGCCGGGTCCCAGGTCGAGCACGCCGATCGGCACGATCCCGAGATCGATCTGGTTGCTCTCCAGCGCCGCGACCATCTCGGGCAGGTTCATATAGCTTTGCTGAACGGTGACTTCGGGTTCGAGCTTCTGGAATTCTCCGATCATCCGGCTGATCATCGCATCCATGAAGAAGGGCACGCCGCCGACACGGACGACGCCCTTCGTGCCTTTCATGAAGCCCTGGACCGCATCCGACGCCTTGCGCGACGCGGTGATGATCGTGCGGCCCTGCGCCGCCAACTGGAAGCCGAGCGGTGTCGCCTGCAGCGGCCGGCGACCCTTGAGGAAAAGCGGCTCGCCCACCCGCGCCTCCAGCATGGCCAGCGATCGACTGACCGCCGGCTGGGTCAGGCCCAGCATAGCGGCTCCTTCCGACACGCCGCCGGCATCCAGCACCGCGGCGAGCTGCATGAGGTGGCGCTCGTTCAGCTTCATAGCAAAACGCTATACAAGGGACGCCACATCTCATCAAGCATCGCGTCGGGCCGTGCTATCCCGCTTGGCAAGGGGAAGGGAGGCCCCGGCGGAATGCACGGCCAGCACGACCCGAAGCGAGATGAATTCCCCAAGGCGATCTCGACGCAGGCCGAGGAATTCTCACGGCGCCTGACGGCAATGGGCCAGTCCCGCCTGGCGGCGGCGGCGCAGGCAGCCGTCGACGGTTTGCACGCGCTGATCGTCGAGCTGCGACCCTCGGGCGAGGAGTTCCGTCAGGCGATCGATTTTCTGACCGAGGTTGGCCACTACGCCGATGCGCGGCGCCAGGAATGGGTGCTGTTCGCCGACGTCCTGGGCGTGTCTTCGCTGATCGAGGATCAGAACAGCCCGCGCCCTGTTGGGGCGACCCCAAACACCCTGGCCGGCCCCTTCTACCGGGGCGACGTGCCGGAGATGCCGCTCGGCGCGAACATCTCGCGCGATCACAAGGGCGAGCCGCTGGAGGTTGCGGGCCGGATCGTCGCGCTCGACGGCGACGCGATCGGCGATGCGATGGTCGAGATCTGGCAGGCCAATGCCGAGGGTCTCTACGAGAACCAGGAACCCGACAGGCAGCCGGAATTCAATTTGCGTGGACGGTTCCGCACCGATCCGCAGGGACGCTTCGTCTTCGTGACGGTGAAGCCGAAGGGCTACACGCTGCCATCGGACGGACCGGTCGGTCAATTGATGTCAGCGCTTGGCCTTGGCCTCGAGCGGCCGGCCCATATCCATTTTCGCGTCTCGGCGGAGGGCTTCGAGACGCTGACGACCCACATCTTCGACCGGTCGGACCCTGCGATCGGCCGGGATGCCATCTTCGGGGTCAAACCCGAACTCATGGCCGAGTTCCGCGCGCTGCCGCCCAACGGAGGAAAACGGAAGCACGCGCTCGACCTCAACCTCGTGCTCTGTCCACAGCGGCGGGGCGAAACCGAAACCTCTGGGAGGAGATGACCGATGGCACGTGTCAGCGGCTACCACCATTTGACGCTCTCGACCGACAGCGCTCAGGAAGATTTTGATTTCTATACCAAGGCACTGGGCCTGCATTCGGTGAAGCGCACCGTCTTGTTCGACGGCGTCATCCCTGTCTATCACCTCTATTACGGCTCGCCCAACGGCGATGCCTCGACGATCATCACCACCTTCCCGTTCCGCAAGCCAGGCGTCTATGGCCGCCGCGGGTCCAACCAGTCGCGCACCATCATGCAGTCGATTCCCAAGGGGGCCGCGGATTTCTGGGTCGACCGGTTGAACGCGCGCGGCATCGAGGCCATCAAGATCACTCGTTTTGGCGCCGACCGTGCGGCTTTCGCACATCCCTGCGGCATTCCGCACGAGCTGGTGGAAAGCGACAGGGATACGCGCGCGCCGATCACCAACGAGGCGCAGGGCATCGGCAAGGCGCACGGCATCAAGGGAATATACGGCGCCGTGGTGGCGGTGATGGACCGCACTGCGATGGACGACTTCCTGACCATCGCGTTGCCGCTGGAGAAAGAGGCTGACGACCATGAGGGACTGGTGTTCCGCGTGCCCGACGCGACCGGCGTCGCTCAGCGCGTGGAGGTCATTGTCGACCGCGACAGCCCGCAGGGCACCTGGACGCTGGCGGGCGGTACGATCCACCACCTCGCCCTCAACACCGGCGACGAAGAGAACCAGCTGAAACTGCGCGCTCATATCGAGGGTCTCGGCTTCACGGATATATCGGAGCAGAAGGACCGCAACTACTTCAAGTCCTGCTATGTCCGCTCGCCCGGCGGCGCGCTGTTCGAAATTGCCTGGACCACGCCGGAAGGCTGGGCCAAGGACGAGCCTCCGGGCCAGATCGGCAAGACGCTGGTCTTCCCGCCGTGGTTCAAAGATCGTGAGAGCGAATTGCAGGTCGGCCTGGAAGAGGCGGACTTCACGTGAGTTCAGGCAGCGGTCCGCTCCGGCTTGGGCCAAGAGGCCCGGAGGCGAAGGCGATCTGCGTCTTCGTCCACGGCCGTGGCCAATCGCCCGAAGAGATGCAGTCCCATGTGCTGTCGCGGCTTTCCGCAACCGCCGTGGCCTTTATCCTGCCGCGTGCACCACACGGCATGTGGTGGGAGGCGCGTGCCGTCGACCCGTTGACGCCGGTCGCCCGGGCGCAGCTTTCCGACGCGCTCGACCACCTTGCGGCCGCAATGGTCGCGGCGCGGGCCGAACTGCCCGGACTGCCGCTTCTTCTCGCGGGCTTCTCGCAAGGGGCGTGTCTGTCGATCGAATACCTCTGCGCGGGGCTGCCGCCGCCGGATGCTTTGGCGGCCTTCACGGGCTGCCGTGTCGGCGTTCCGGCGGACGAAAGATCCGAGGCCGCGCCGGCCGGAATGCCGATCTATCTTTCCGGCGGCGATGCCGATCCCTGGATACCAGTCTCGGCGTTTGCCGATGCCGCGCAGTCGCTGGGCCGCATTGGCGCGAGCCTGCGGGCCGATCTCTTCCCGGGACGGGGCCATGAGGTCTCGGACGCCGAGATCGTCATGCTGGGCACGATCCTCGACGACCTCGCGGCCGGGCGCGGCCCGCGCATGGAGGCGGCGCGATGATGGACAGCTTCACCTTTCCGGGCCTGACGACACGGGTGGTCTTCGGTGCCGGCACCATAGCTCGCGTCGAAGAGGAAGTCCGGCGGCTCGGCCATGACAAGGTGATGGTGCTTTCGACACCGCATCAGATGGGCGATGCGGAAAGACTGGCCGTAAGCCTTGGTGGCCTCGCCGCCGGGATCTTTGCCGGCGCGGTCATGCATACCCCTGTCGAGGTCACGGAAAAGGCCGTCGGTGCCTTCCGCGGCAGCGGCGCTTCGGCGGTCGTCAGCCTCGGCGGCGGCTCGACCACCGGGCTCGGCAAGGCCATTGCCGTGCGCACGGGCGCCGACCAGGTGGTCATTCCCACCACCTATGCCGGCTCGGAAATGACCGACATCCTCGGCGAGACGGCGGCCGGCGAGAAGACTACCCGCCGCTCGCCGGACATTCGCCCCGAGACGGTGATCTACGACGTCGATCTGACACTGAGCCTGCCGGTAAGTCTCACCGTCACCTCGGCGATGAACGCGATCGCTCATGCGATGGAGGCCTTGTATGCCCCCGATCGCAACCCGGTGATCGTGCTCATGTGCAGGGATGCCATGATTGCCTTCAAGGACGGCATTCCAAGGCTGATCCGCGACCCGCAGGATCGCGCGGCGCGGACGCAGGCGCTCTATGCGGCCTGGTGCTGCTCGACCGCGCTCGGCTATGTCTCGATGGCGCTGCATCACAAGCTGGCGCATGTCTTCGGCGGCTCGTTCGATACGCCGCATGCCGAGACCCACGCCATCCTGCTGCCGTACACGACCGCCTTCAACGAAACGGCGGTGCCTGATCTGTTGCGTCCGATCACTAGGGCATTCGGTGGTGGCTCGGCGGGCGGCGGGCTCTGGGATTTCGCACAGTCGGTCGGCTCCCCGCTGAGCCTGAAGGCGATCGGCATCGAGGAGGCCGATCTCGACCGCGCGGCGGCGATCGCGGTCAAGAATGCCTATGCGAATCCGAGGCCAATCGATCCAGGATCGATAAGGGAACTCCTTCAGGCGGCGTGGGAGGGACGCCGTCCGGGGGCTTGAGAATAAAACAAGAGGGAGGAACTACACATGATCACAAGACGTAGCCTACTGAAAGCCTCGGCGGCGACAGGCCTGGCGCTGGCCGGTTCGCGCCTGGCGACGCCGGCCATCGCGCAAGGCGCCAAGATCCGCCTGGGCTATGTTTCGCCGCAGACCGGGCCGCTTGCCGGCTTCGCGGAGAGCGATGCCTACAACATCAAGGCCTTCCTCGCTTCCGAGGCAGGCAAGAACTTCGAGGTCATCGTCAAGGACAGCCAGTCGAACCCCAATCGCGCGGCCGAGGTGGCGAAGAGCCTGATCGTCGATGACGAGATCAACCTGATGCTCGTCGGCTCGACGCCCGAGAACACCAACCCAGTGGCCACCACCTGCGAGGCGGAGGGCGTGCCGGTCATCTCGACGATGGCGCCGTGGCAGCCCTGGTTCATCGGCCAGCAGGGCAGTCCGGCCGATCCGGCCTCGTGGAAGCCTTTCAACTTCGGCTATCATTATTTCTGGGGTCTCGAAGACATCATCGCCGTCTACACCGGCATGTGGAAGCAGCTTTCCACCAACGGCAAGGTGGGCGGGCTGTTCCCCAACGATGCCGACGGCAATGCCTGGGGCGACCCGAAGAATGGGTTGAAGCCCGGCCTCGACGCCGCCGGCTTCAGCCTTGCCGATCCTGGCCGCTATCAGAACCTTTCGGACGATTTCACCGCGCAGGTCAACGCCTTCAAAGCCGCCAATGCCGAGATCGTTACCGGGGTGGTCATTCCGCCCGACTTCACCACCTTCTGGAACCAGGCCCGCCAGCAGGGCTTCAAGCCCAAGGCGGTGACGGTGGCCAAGGCGATCCTTTTCCCGCAATCGGTCGAGACGCTCGGCGACGCCGGCCACAACCTCTCGTCCGAGGTCTGGTGGTCGGCCTCGCATCCGTTCAAATCGTCGCTGACGGGCGAGAGTTCGGCCGAACTCGCTGCGGATTTCACCGCCAAGACCGGCCGTCCCTGGACCCAGCCGATCGGTTTTGTCCATTCGCTGTTCGAGGTGGCGGCCAATGTCATGGGCCGCGTGTCGGATCCAACCAATGCCGAGGCGATCGCGGCGGCGATAGCGGCCACCGACATGACGACGGTAGTGGGCAAGGTGGCCTGGAGCGGTGCGGGATTGCCACCTTTCGCCGCGAAGAACGTCTGCAAGACGCCGCTCGTTGGCGGGCAGTGGCGCAAGAAGGCCGGTGGCGGCTTCGATCTGGTGATCGTCGAAAACGCCGGCGCCTCCCAGATACCCACCGCCGGCAAGATGGAAGCCCTGGCCTGACGCTGCCGAGGGCGGCTGATACCGCCGCCCTCGTTCGGCGCGACCCAAGGATGACAGTGATGATACTCAGGCTGGAAAACGTTTCGAAGTCCTTCGGCGCCTTGAAGGTTGCGGATTCCGTGACCGTCAGCGTGCCGCGCGGCGAAGCGCTGGGCATTATCGGCCCGAACGGCGCCGGAAAATCGACGCTCTTCAACCTGATCACCGGCAACTTGTTTGCAAATGAGGGTCGCATCGAATTGCTCGGCCGCGACGTGACCCGTGCTCCGGCGATGGAGCGGGTGCGCATGGGCGTTGGCCGCAGCTTCCAGATTCCGCAGCCTTTCGAGGGGCTGACCGTGTTCGAAAATCTCTTGACCGCTGCCGCCTTCGGCCGCGGCGCACGCGAGGCCGAGATGGTCGACGATTGCGCTGGTATCCTCGAGGAGACGGAGCTTCTCAGGAAGGCCAATTTCGTGGCCGGCTCGCTGAGCCTTCTCGACCGCAAGCGCCTCGAACTCGCCCGCGCCCTGGCGACAGGCCCTGAGCTTCTGCTCCTGGACGAGATCGCCGGCGGTCTGACGGAGGGCGAATGCAAGGCCCTGGTCGCGACGATCAAGGCGATCCACGCCAGGGGCACGACAATCATCTGGATCGAGCATGTGCTGCACGCCCTGAATTCGGTGGTCGAGCGGCTTCTCGTGCTGGATTTTGGGCGTGTGATCGGGATCGGTGCGCCTGATGAGATCATGGCCTCGAAGGCGGTTCGCGAAATCTATCTGGGGCTCGAGGTCTGATGCTGGAAACGCGCGGCCTCACCGCGAATTACGGCCAGTTCCGGGCGCTGTTCGGTGTGGATATCAGCGTGGCCGCGGGCGAATGCGTGGCGATCATCGGCGCCAATGGCGCCGGAAAATCCACGCTGATGCGCTCGATCACGGGCGTGATCGGCAACGAGCCCGGCATGGTGCTGCACAGGGGCGAGCCGATTGGCGCGCTGTCTTCGGCCGAGATCATGAAGCGCGGCATTGCCATGGTGCCGGAGGGGCGCCGACTGTTCCCTTCGCTGACCGTCGAGGAAAACCTGCTGGTCGGCGGGCAAGCGCGCAAGGTGCCGGGGCCGTGGAACCTCGACGCCGTCTATGACCTTTTCCCGATCCTGCGCGAGCGGCGCAAGAGCCCCAGCACCGCGCTCTCGGGCGGCCAGCAGCAGATGGTGGCGATCGGCCGGGCGCTGATGTCGAACCCCCAATTGCTGCTCTGCGACGAGATCAGCC
>NZ_JAMYOI010000056.1:0-14788 GCF_040319775.1 Mesorhizobium sp. M0870 | reverse complement strand
CCTGGTCATCCTCAATGCAAAAGCACGCGATGCGCGCAACGAGTTCGTAATTGCAACTTGACACCCCAGATAGTCGCTCTCCCCCGATCGACGGGGGAGAGGAAGGGGCGCGAACCTATTGCCGCCAACGCTCGTCCAACGCGGCTTCCTTTCCCTCCGGAGGGGGGAAAGGTGGCGCTGCGAAGCAGCGACGGATTGGGGGAAGCCGGTCGTCAAACGAGCAGCAGATGACAGCTGAGCACGACCGACTTGGCCTCATATCAACGTCATTCAGACAATCATGGTGTGGTCTCACTCCACGATCGCAATGGCAAAGCCATCATAGCCTTTGGCGCCGACGGTCTGGATGGCGGTGCCGTCCAGACGCTTCTCGCTGCCGATGAACGAGAATGCGGCGCGTGCCCCTTCTACATTGGGATCACGGCCACCCTGATCGAGCACTGCGCCGTCGCGGATGACGTTGTCGCAGACGATGACGGTTCCGGGCCGCGACAACCGCATGGCCCAGGATAGGTAGTGCGGATTGTTCGGCTTGTCGGCATCGATGAAGATGAAGTCGAATGGACCGGCATGCTCGGCGCCAAGTGCTGCAAGCGACTGAAGCGCCGGACCGACCCGCAGTTCCACCCGCTCCAAGACGCCTGCCCGCTCGAAATTCGATCGCGCGACGCTGGCGTGATGCGGGTCGAGTTCAAGTGTCACGATCTTGCCGTCGGCAGGCAGTGCGCGCGCCATCCAGATGGTCGAATAGCCGCCCAGCGTGCCGATTTCGAGAACCTTTTTGGCTCCCCGCATCCGCGCAAGAAGGGAAAGCAGCTTGCCCTGCGCCGGCGACACGTCGATCGCCGGCAGGCCCTGATCGTGGTTGGCCGCCAGAACGGCATCAAGCACGGGGTCCGCCTCAAACAGGGAACCGACGATGTAGTCGTCGACTGCCGCCCAGCTTCTTTTGCTCATCGTTTTCTTCTCCGATCCAATTGGAGACCTAAACGCGAAAAGGGGCCATTCGGCCCCTTTTCCTCTTCCCTTTCCGTCCGCTTACTGCGCGGCGGTTGTCATGTCGGCCAGCATCGGCTCGGCGACTTCCACACCCGAGGCCTTGCGGCGCTCGTCGATGATCAGTTCGTCGCGCGAGGTGGCGATGCGCCGAATCTGGCTCATCGTGCCGCCGGTGCCGGCCGGGATAAGCCGGCCGACGATGACGTTTTCCTTCAGTCCCTGCAGCATGTCGGTCTTGCCGGCAACCGCGGCTTCCGTCAGCACTCGGGTCGTCTCCTGGAAGGAGGCGGCCGAGATGAAGGATGGCGTCTGCAGCGATGCCTTGGTGATGCCGAGCAGCACCGGCAGGCCTTCGGCCGGCTTCTTGCCGTCCTCGACCAGACGCTCGTTGACCTCTTCCAGTTCGATCACGTCGACATGATCGCCCGGAATGTAGGTCGAGTCGCCCTGCACCGTGATCTCGACCTTCTGCAGCATCTGGCGAACGATCACCTCGATGTGCTTGTCGTTGATCTGCACGCCCTGCAGACGATAGACTTCCTGGATCTCGTTGACGAGGTAGGAAGCAAGTGCCTCCACGCCCTTGATCGCCAGGATGTCGTGCGGCGCCGGATTGCCGTCGAGGATGTAGTCGCCCTTCTCGATGACGTCGCCGTCCTGGAGATGGAACGGCTTGCCCTTCGGGATCAGGTATTCGACCGGCTCAAGCGTCGAGTCATGCGGCTCGATGATGATGCGACGCTTGTTCTTGTAGTCGCGGCCGAAGCGGATCGTGCCGTCGATCTCGGCGATGATGGCGTGATCCTTCGGACGACGTGCCTCGAACAGTTCGGCAACACGCGGCAGACCGCCGGTGATGTCCTTGGTCTTGGCGCTTTCCATCGGAATACGCGCCAGCACGTCGCCGGGACGAACCTGCGAGCCCGGCTCGACCGAAAGAATGGCCTCGACCGAGAGCAGGAAGCGCGCGTCGCCGCCCTTCGACAGCTTGCCGACCTTGCCCTTGGCGTCCTGGATCGCGATCGCCGGCTTCAGGTCGTTACCGCGTGGCGTCGAGCGCCAGTCGATGACCTCACGCTTGGTGATGCCGGTCGACTCGTCGGCCGTTTCCTGAACGGAAATGCCGTCGACCAGATCCTCGTACGACACCCTGCCCTCGATTTCGGTGAGGACTGGACGGGTATAGGGATCCCACTCGGCGATACGCTGGCCGCGCTTCACCTTGTCACCATCGTCCACGAAGATGCGCGAACCATAGGTGAGACGGTGCGAGGCGCGCTCCTTGCCGGCTTCGTCGAGGATCAGCACCGCCATGTTGCGGCCCATGACCATCTGCTGGCCGTCGGAGTTGCGCACCACGTTGCGGTTGCGGATCTCGACCTTGCCCTCATACGAGGCTTCAAGGAACGAGCTGTCCACCACCTGCGCGGTACCGCCCATGTGGAAGGTACGCATGGTGAGCTGCGTGCCCGGCTCGCCGATCGACTGCGCCGCGATGACGCCGACGGCTTCGCCCTGGTTGACCGGGGTGCCGCGGGCAAGATCGCGACCGTAGCAGACCGCGCAGACGCCAACCCTGACTTCGCAAGTCAGTGCCGAGCGGATGCGGACCGACTGGACGCCGGCCTTTTCGATCTGTTCCACGTCACGCTCGTCCATCAGCGTTCCGGCCTTGACCAGGATCTCGCCCGACACCGGATGTGTGATGTCGTCGAGCGACGTACGGCCCAGCACGCGCTGGCCGACCGAAGCGACGACCTGACCGGCATCGACGATCGGCTGCATGGTGAGGCCCTTGTCGGTGCCGCAGTCGACGGAGTTGACGATGCAGTCCTGCGCCACGTCGACCAGACGACG
Source organism: Mesorhizobium sp. M0870 (assembly GCF_040319775.1). Taxonomy (NCBI): domain Bacteria; kingdom Pseudomonadati; phylum Pseudomonadota; class Alphaproteobacteria; order Hyphomicrobiales; family Phyllobacteriaceae; genus Mesorhizobium; species Mesorhizobium sp. M0870. Next base: position 11,932 of record NZ_JAMYOI010000056.1, on the reverse strand, counting down.
GGTGAGGTAACCCGAGTTCGCCGTCTTCAAGGCGGTGTCGGCCAGACCCTTGCGGGCGCCGTGGGTCGAGTTGAAGTACTCGAGCACGGTCAGGCCTTCCTTGAAGTTCGAGATGATCGGCGTTTCGATGATTTCACCCGACGGCTTGGCCATAAGGCCGCGCATGCCGGCAAGCTGACGCATCTGGGTGGGCGAGCCACGCGCACCGGAGTGCGACATCATGTAGATCGAGTTCATCGGCTTCTGACGGCCATTGTCCTCGAACTCGACCGCCTTGATGCGGGCCATCATCTCGTCGGCGACCTTTTCCGAGCACTTGGCCCAGGCGTCGACGACCTTGTTGTACTTCTCGCCCTGCGTGATCAGACCGTCATTGTACTGCTGCTCGTATTCCTTGGCCAAAGCCTCGGTGTCGGAGACCAGCTTGATCTTGGCATCCGGGATCAGCATGTCGTCCTTGCCGAACGAAATGCCGGCACGGCAGGCATGGCTGAAGCCGAGAGCCATGATGCGATCGCAGAAAATGACCGTCTCCTTCTGACCGCAATGGCGGTAGACGGTGTCGATCATCTTGGAGATGTTCTTCTTGGTCATCTCCTGGTTGGCGGTCTCGTAAGGCACGTTGACGTTCTTCGGCAGAAGCTCGCCGATGATCATGCGGCCAGGCGTGGTGTCATGGATCTTCGACACCACCTTGCCTTCGGCGTCGACCGTGCGGAAACGACCCTTGATCTTGGAGTGCAGCGTCACGGCCTTGGTCTCGAGCGCGTGCTGGAGTTCGCCCATGTCGGCAAACACCATGCCCTCGCCCGGCTCGTTCTGGTTGACGATCGAGAGATAGTAGAGACCCAGAACCATGTCCTGCGACGGCACGATGATCGGCGCGCCGGAAGCCGGGTGCAGGATGTTGTTGGTCGACATCATCAGCACGCGGGCTTCAAGCTGCGCTTCCAGCGACAGCGGCACGTGAACGGCCATCTGGTCGCCGTCGAAGTCGGCGTTGAAGGCCGTGCAGACCAGCGGGTGCAACTGGATCGCCTTGCCCTCGATCAGGATCGGCTCGAACGCCTGGATGCCGAGACGGTGCAGCGTCGGCGCACGGTTCAGCAGCACCGGATGTTCGCGGATGACCTCGTCGAGGATATCCCAGACTTCCGGACGCTCCTTTTCGACCAGCTTCTTCGCCTGCTTGACGGTCGAAGAGTAACCCTTGGCGTCGAGACGGGCGTAGATGAAGGGCTTGAACAGTTCGAGCGCCATCTTCTTGGGCAGGCCGCACTGGTGCAGCTTGAGCTCCGGACCGGTCACGATGACCGAGCGGCCGGAATAGTCGACGCGCTTGCCGAGCAGGTTCTGACGGAACCGGCCCTGCTTGCCCTTGAGCATGTCGGACAGCGACTTCAGCGGGCGCTTGTTGGCGCCGGTGATGACGCGGCCGCGACGGCCGTTGTCGAACAGCGCATCGACGGCTTCCTGCAGCATGCGCTTTTCATTGCGCACGATGATGCCGGGAGCGCGCAGCTCGATCAGCCGCTTCAGACGATTGTTGCGGTTGATGACGCGGCGATAGAGGTCGTTCAGATCCGACGTGGCGAAGCGGCCGCCGTCCAGAGGAACCAGCGGGCGCAGGTCCGGCGGGATCACCGGAACCACCTTCATGATCATCCATTCCGGACGGTTGCCGGATTCCATGAAGTTCTCGACGACCTTGAGCCGCTTCAGATACTTCTTCTGCTTCAGCTCGGAGGTGGTCGAAGCCAGTTCCGAACGCAGGTCGCCGGCGATCTTCTCCAAGTCCATGCCGGCCAGGAGGTCATGAATGGCCTCGGCGCCGATCATGGCGGTGAACGAATCCTCGCCATACTCGTCGACGGCGATCATGTACTCTTCCTCGCTGAGCAGCTGGTGCTCCTTCAGCGCGGTGAGGCCAGGTTCGGTGACGATGTAGTTCTCGAAGTAGAGGACGCGCTCGATGTCCTTCAGGGTCATGTCGAGCAGCGTGCCGATGCGCGACGGCAGCGACTTCAGGAACCAGATATGGGCGACCGGTGCCGCCAGTTCGATATGGCCCATGCGCTCGCGGCGAACGCGCGACAGCGTGACTTCAACGCCGCACTTCTCGCAGATGACGCCCTTGTACTTCATGCGCTTGTACTTGCCGCACAGGCACTCATAGTCCTTGATCGGGCCAAAAATGCGCGCGCAGAACAGACCGTCACGCTCCGGCTTGAAGGTGCGGTAGTTGATGGTCTCCGGCTTCTTGATCTCGCCGAAAGACCAGGACAGAATCTTCTCAGGGCTGGCGAGCGATATCCGGATGGAATCGAACACCTGCGCAGGCGCCTGGGGATTGAAGAGATTCATGACCTCTTGGTTCATGCCGTTCTCCTTTTCGGGATCCTCGAAGACCCCTTGCATCTAGTCGCGAGCCAAACGCCCGCCGTCTTTGTCGGCCACTGGCCGTCGAATACTTCCTGGTTGAGCATGATCCCATCCGAAAACCGGTAGCCACTTTTCGGGATCATGATCGAGGCGCGCCGCGGAAAGCCGTGGCGCGCCATTGCCTTACTCGGCCGCGCCCCTATTCGGCAGCATCTGGCAGCCGGACAGGGTTGTCGTCGAGCTTGGTGTTCTCCAGCTCGACATTGAGGCCGAGAGACCGCATTTCCTTGACGAGAACGTTGAAGCTCTCGGGGATGCCGGCCTCGAAGGTGTCGTCGCCACGGACGATCGCCTCGTAGACCTTGGTACGGCCTGCGACGTCGTCCGACTTCACCGTCAGCATTTCCTGCAGCGTGTAGGCGGCGCCGTATGCTTCGAGTGCCCAGACCTCCATCTCGCCGAAGCGCTGGCCACCGAACTGCGCCTTGCCGCCCAGCGGCTGCTGGGTGACGAGCGAGTACGGACCGATCGAACGCGCGTGGATCTTGTCGTCCACGAGATGGTGAAGCTTGAGCATGTAGATGTAGCCCATCGTCACCTTGCGATCGAACGGCTCGCCGGTGCGTCCGTCATAGAGTTGCGACTGACCGCTGGTGTGCAGGCCCGCCTGCTCCAGCATGATGTTGATGTCAGCCTCGTGCGCGCCGTCGAACACCGGGGTCGCGATCGAGACGCCGCGGCGCATCTGCTCGCTGAGGCGAACAATGCTCTCGTCGTCATAGTCACGAACCGGCTCGTTGCGGTCGTTGGCCGGGATGAAGCTCTCGAGCGTCTTGCGCAGCGGCTTGATGTCGCCGGCTGCCTTGTACGTGTCGATCAGCTCGCCGATTTTCCTGCCCATGCCCGCGCATGCCCAGCCCAGATGCGTTTCCAGGATCTGGCCGACATTCATGCGGCTCGGCACACCCAGCGGGTTGAGCACGATATCGGCATGCGTGCCGTCCTCGAGGAAAGGCATGTCCTCGACCGGAACGATCCGCGACACGACACCCTTGTTGCCGTGACGGCCGGCCATCTTGTCGCCGGGCTGCATCTTGCGCTTCACGGCCACGAAGACCTTGACCATCTTCATGACGCCCGGAGGCATTTCGTCGCCGCGCTGGACCTTCTCGACCTTGTCCATGAAACGCTGTTCGAGCGCCTTCTTGGAATCGTCGTACTGGCCACGCAGGGCTTCGAGTTCGCTCTGGAGCTTTTCGTTCTCCACGGCAAACTGCCACCACTGCGAACGCGGATACTCGTCGAGCGTATCCTTGGACAGCGTCGAGCCCTTCTTGAAGCCCTTCGGTCCAGCGATCGCTTCCTTGCCGACGAGCACGTCGGAAAGACGCGCATAGACGTTACGGTCCAAAATGGCCTGCTCGTCGTCGCGGTCCTTGGCGAGGCGTTCGATCTCCTCGCGCTCGATCGCCATGGCGCGCTCGTCCTTCTCCACACCGTGGCGATTGAAGACGCGCACCTCGACGACGGTGCCGAAAGTGCCCGGAGGCATGCGCATCGAGGTGTCGCGCACATCGGATGCCTTTTCGCCGAAGATGGCGCGCAGAAGCTTCTCTTCCGGCGTCATCGGGCTTTCGCCCTTCGGCGTGATCTTGCCGACCAGGATGTCGCCCGGCTGAACTTCCGCACCGATGTAGACGATGCCGGCTTCGTCGAGGTTCTTCAGCGCTTCTTCCGAGACGTTCGGAATATCGCGCGTGATTTCCTCCGGCCCGAGCTTGGTATCGCGCGCCATGACCTCGAACTCCTCGATATGGATCGAGGTGAAGACGTCATCGGCGACGATGCGTTCGGACAGGAGGATCGAGTCCTCGTAGTTGTAGCCATTCCACGGCATGAACGCGACCAGCACGTTGCGGCCGAGCGCCAGATCACCGAGCTCGGTCGACGGACCGTCGGCGATGATGTCGCCCTTGTTGACGAGGTCACCCATGCGAACCAGCGGACGCTGGTTGATGCAGGTGTTCTGGTTCGAACGCTGGAACTTCATCAGCCGGTAGATGTCGACGCCGGACTTGCCCGGATCGAGATCTTCGGTAGCGCGGATAACGATACGCGTCGCATCCACCTGGTCGACGATGCCGCCGCGGCGGGCGCCGATGGCAGCGCCCGAGTCACGGGCAACGATCGGCTCCATGCCGGTGCCGACGAACGGCGCCTCGGCGCGCACCAGCGGCACGGCCTGACGCTGCATGTTCGAGCCCATCAGAGCGCGGTTGGCGTCGTCGTTTTCCAGGAACGGGATCAGGGCCGCGGCCACCGACACCATCTGCTTGGGCGACACGTCCATCAGATCGACGTTTTCGCGCGGCGCCATCATCACTTCGCCGGCACTGCGGCAAATGACGAATTCGTCGACGAAACCACCGTTCTTGTCGAGCTCGGCGTTGGCCTGCGCGACATGGTGCTTGGCCTCTTCCATCGCCGAGAGATAGACGACGTCATTGGTCAGCTTGCCGTCGACGATCTTGCGGTACGGGCTCTCGATGAAGCCGTACTTGTTGACGCGTGCGAAGGTGGCCAGCGAGTTGATCAGACCGATATTCGGGCCTTCCGGCGTCTCGATCGGGCAGATGCGGCCGTAATGCGTCGGGTGCACGTCGCGCACTTCGAAGCCGGCGCGCTCGCGGGTCAGACCGCCCGGTCCAAGCGCCGAGAGGCGGCGCTTGTGGGTGATCTCCGACAGCGGGTTGGTCTGGTCCATGAACTGCGACAGCTGCGAGGAACCGAAGAACTCGCGCACGGCGGCAGCCGCCGGCTTGGCGTTGATCAGGTCCTGCGGCATGACCGTGTCGATCTCGATCGAGGACATACGCTCCTTGATCGCGCGTTCCATGCGCAGCAGGCCGACGCGGTACTGGTTTTCCATCAGCTCGCCGACCGAACGCACGCGGCGGTTGCCGAGATTGTCGATGTCGTCGATCTCGCCCTTGCCGTCGCGCAGTTCAACCAGCGTCCTGACCACGGCCAGGATGTCGTCCTTGCGCAGCACGCGCACGGTGTCCTCGGCCTTGAGCTCGAGGCGCATGTTCATCTTGACGCGGCCAACGGCCGACAGATCGTAGCGCTCACTGTCGAAGAACAGCGAGTTGAACATGGCTTCGGCGGTTTCGAGCGTCGGCGGCTCGCCGGGGCGCATGACACGATAGATGTCGAACAGCGCGTCCTGGCGGCTCTCGTTCTTGTCGACGTTGAGCGTGTTGCGGATATAGGCGCCGACATTGACGTGGTCGATGTCGAGAACCTTGATCTCGTCTTCGCCGGTGCCGAGCAGAACCTTCAGCGTCTTCTCGTCGATCTCGTCCCCGGCTTCGAGGAATATCTCGCCGGTGGCGTAGTTGACGATGTCCTCGGCCAGGTAGTTGCCGAGCAGATCCTCGTCGGTCGCCTTGATCGCCTTCAGACCCTTTTCGCCAAGCGCCCGAGCCTGACGTGCCGTGATCTTCTTGCCGGCTTCGACGACGACTTCGCCGGTATCGGCATCGACCAGGTCGCCGACGGCCTTGAGGCCGCGGAAACGCTCGACGTTGAACGGAATGCGCCAATGGTCGCCGGCGCGCTTGTAGGTGATCTTGTTGTAGAAGGTCGACAGGATTTCTTCGCCGTCCATGCCGAGCGCCATCAGCAGCGACGTCACCGGAATCTTGCGGCGACGATCGATGCGGGCGTGCACGACGTCCTTGGAATCGAACTCGATGTCGAGCCACGAGCCGCGATAGGGGATGACGCGCGCGGCAAACAGAAGCTTGCCCGACGAGTGCGACTTGCCCTTGTCATGGTCGAAGAAGACGCCCGGCGAGCGGTGCATCTGCGAGACGATGACGCGCTCGGTGCCGTTGACGATGAAGGTGCCATTCAGCGTCATGAGCGGCATGTCGCCCATGTAGACGTCCTGCTCCTTGATGTCCTTGATGGACTTGGCGCCGGTATCCTCGTCGATATCGAACACGATGAGGCGCAGCGTCACCTTGAGCGGCGCGGCATAGGTCAGGTCGCGCTGACGGCATTCGTCAACGTCGAATTTCGGTCCTTCGAACTCATACTTCACGAACTCCAGCATCGAGGAGCCGGAAAAATCGGAGATCGGGAAGACCGACTTGAAAACAGCCTGCAGTCCCTCGTCCGGACGCCCACCCTTGGGCTCCGCCACCATCAGGAACTGGTCATAGGATGCCTTCTGAACCTCGATCAGGTTCGGCATCTCCGCAACTTCCGGAATCTTTCCGAAGAACTTGCGTACGCGTCTGCGGCCATTGAAAGTCTGGGTCTGGGCCATCGTCGCTCCTTAGCTCTAAACTCGGGACGAGCCTCGCCGCGGCTCGCCTTGCATGCTGGGCCACCTTGGCGGCAACCCTCTGTCTGTTTTCCCGGCGCCTGTCGGCGGCCGGCTAGAACGGGAGAAAACCCGTTTCCTGAAGGCCGGTTTTCGGCCCTCAGGAAAGAGGTTCTCGTAGATCTCGCGTTACGCGCACTCCCTTCGGGCGAAGGGAGTGGCGGACGGCGCGAGGCCGCCCGCCGCTTTTACGCTTACTTCAGTTCGACCTTGGCGCCGGCTGCTTCCAGCTGGGCCTTGAACTTGTCAGCGTCGGCCTTGGAAACGGCTTCCTTGACCGGCTTCGGAGCCGCTTCGACCAGGTCCTTGGCTTCCTTGAGGCCAAGACCGGTGATGGCGCGGACTTCCTTGATGACGTTGATCTTCTGAGCGCCTGCCTCGGTGAGGACGACGTCGAATTCCGTCTTTTCCTCGACCGGAGCAGCAGCGGCCGCACCACCGCCAGCGGCGGCAACAGCCACCGGAGCAGCGGCGGAAACGCCCCACTTTTCTTCCAGAAGCTTCGACAGCTCAGCCGCCTCGAGGACGGTCAGCTTCGAAAGGTCGTCTACGATCTTTGCGAGATCAGCCATTGTTGTGTTCCTTCATAAGGTTCGAACGTGTGTTTGTGATAGCGAGGAACGGCCTCATGCCGCCTCGTCCTTCCGGGCGTAAGCGCCGATGACGCGCGCGACCGAAGCCGCTGGCGCATTGACGATCTGGGCGATCCGGGTTGCCGGCGTGGCGATCATGCCAACCAGCCTGGCGCGCAGCTCATCGAGCGACGGAAGTGTGGCGAGTGCCTTCACACCGTCGGCATTGAGCGAGGTGGTGCCCATTGCGCCACCGAGAATGACGAGCTTGTCATTTCCCTTGGCGAAATCGGACGCGACCTTCGGCGCCGCAATCGGATCCTCCGAATAAGCAATCAGCGTCTGTCCCTTGAACAGCTCGATGATCGATGCGGAGTCCGTGCCCTGAAGAGCGATTTTGGCGAGACGGTTCTTCGCGACTTTGACGGTGCCACCGGCGGCGCGCATTTTCGACCGAAGGTCGTTCATTTGCGCGACGGTGATACCGGCGTAGTGGGCCACGACCACTGAACCTGCGTTCGAGAACGCACCGTTCAGGCCCGTGACGAGTTCGCGTTTTTCCGCTCTGTCCACTGCCTATCTCCAGTTGACCCCAATCCTGTTAACGGGAACATCCCATTGACGAGGACAGGCGTCGGGTTGCCTTTTGTCGGCCGGGCCATCCAGTAACGGATCTCCCGAACGACGCTCGAGGATCCTGCCCCCTTTCGCCACATCGACAGTCAAGCCGGCGATGCGCAGACAAAAGGCAAACACGGTTCGAACCTTTCATTGGAGCAATCGCTCCGTTGTCCGGTCTTCACCCGTCTCATGCAGGCCCAAATCGAATTAAGGCTTCTGGGCCGCCTGCAATCTCGGACAGGATGTCCGGAAGCCTTTCGACTTCCGGCACCGGGCCGCCAACTAGGTCGGAGGCCCGGAATTCACTTGCGGATCAGCCGCTTAGCGGCCGATCCAAATGTTCGTATCAGGACGCGTTGAGCGTCGCGACGTCGAGCTTGAGGCCCGGGCCCATCGTCGAGGTGACCGACACCTTCTTGACGTAGTTGCCCTTGGCGCCAGTCGGCTTTGCCTTGGTCACCGCATCGGCGAAGGCGCGGATGTTCTCTTCCAGCGCCTTGACGTCGAACGAGACCTTGCCGACGCCGGCATGGACGATGCCAGCCTTCTCGACACGGAACTCGACGGCGCCGCCCTTGGATGCCTTGACGGCGGCGGCAACGTCGGTGGTGACGGTGCCGACCTTCGGGTTCGGCATCATGCCGCGCGGGCCGAGCACTTTGCCCAGACGACCGACCAGCGGCATCATGTCCGGCGTGGCGATGCAGCGATCGAAATCGATCGTGCCCTTCTGGACGATGTCGACCAGATCCTCGGCACCAACGATGTCGGCGCCGGCGGCGCGCGCTTCGTCGGCCTTGTCGCCACGGGCGAACACGGCGACACGCACCGAGCGGCCGGTGCCGTTCGGCAGGTTGACCACGCCGCGGACCATCTGGTCGGCATGGCGCGGGTCGACGCCGAGATTCATGGCGACTTCGATGGTCTCATCGAACTTCACCGAGGAACGGTCCTTGAGCAGCTTCAGCGCATCACCCAGGGCATAAGCCTTGTTGGGATCGATGCCTTCGCGGGTCTTCGATACACGCTTTGCAATCTTTGCCATGATCTTAGCCCACCACTTCCAGACCCATCGAGCGGGCGGAGCCCTCGACCATGCGCATGGCCGCTTCGACGTCGTTTGCGTTCAGGTCTTTCATCTTCGCGGTGGCAATCTCGCGGACCTTGTCACGCGAAACCGTACCGGCCTTGACCTTGCCCGGCTCCTTGGAACCGGACGTCAGGTTCGCTGCCTTCTTCAGGAAGTAGCTCACCGGCGCCGTCTTCATGACGAAGGTGAAGGACTTGTCCTGATAGTAGGTGATGACGACCGGAACCGGCGATCCCTTTTCCATTTCCTGGGTCTGCGCGTTGAACGCCTTGCAGAACTCCATGATGTTGATGCCACGCTGACCAAGCGCCGGGCCGATCGGGGGAGACGGCGTAGCCGATCCCGCTTTCACCTGGAGCTTGAGCTGGCCTGCAATTTTCTTAGCCATCTCTTTTCCTGCCTTTGTCTATGCCGGTCATGCCGGCGGTTGCAGTCTGGTGGTGCGATCCATGCGGCCGGCTAAAGCCGCATTCGTCTCCCACCGTTCTCAGGCCGCGCTTCCGCGCCGCCTCCCCTGATCGCCAAACCGGCGTCAGGGATTTCGGATCAGCCCTTTTCGACCTGTCCGAATTCCAGATCGACCGGCACGGCGCGCCCGAAGATCGAAACTTCCACCTTGAGCCGCGCCCGCTCCTCGTCCACTTCCTGGACGAAACCGTTGAACGACGCGAAGGGACCATCCGAAACGCGGATCGCTTCGCCGATCTCGAACGTGACCGAGGGCTTGGGCCGCTCGACGCCTTCCTGCACCTGGTTCAGGATGCGCTGCGCTTCCGCCTCGGTGATCGGCACCGGCTTGGAGTCACCCAGGAAGCCGGTGACCTTCGGTGTGTTCTTGACCAGCGAGAACACAGCGTCGGTCAAATTCGCCTTCAGCAGCACATAGCCCGGGAAGAACTTGCGCTCGGCATCGACCTTGCGGCCGCGGCGAACTTCGACGACCTTCTCGGTCGGAACCACGATCTGATGGATGTCGGCGGACAGGCCCTTCTGCTTGGCCTTGTTCTCGATATCCTCGGCGACCTTCTTTTCAAAGTTCGAATAGGCGTGGACGATGTACCAGCGCGCGGTCATTTCAAGACTTCTCCGTAATCGCCGGACTTAGCGTCCGATGCCCAGAATCTGTTCGACCGCAAGGCCCATGAGCTGATCGGCGGTGAAGAAAAAGATCATCGCGATCACTGCGAAGGCCAGAACCATCACCGTCGAGATCATCGTTTCGCGCCGCGACGGCCAAGTCACCTTGGCGGTCTCCGCGCGGACCTGCTGGAGAAAGACGAAAGGATTTGTGGTTTTCGAAGCCATATGCCGCTCTGTCTTCAAGACCCGTTGGCCGGGTCTCCTGGATGATCCCGCTGGCCGGGACGTACCGCCTGAGCGAATTTCGCGCCGAATCAGCGCAATCATTTCGCCCATGCAAATCAGACGCGTAAAGCCGGTTTCCCAGCTCCACGCGTCGCGTGTCTGTTTCGTCTACATAAAACCGATTCTTGATCCACGCAAGTGGCAAGTCTCCGCTTTATGACCAAACACCGCCTCGGAACCATCCAGTCGTTCCGTCCCGGCTATGGCGCTCTTATGCCCCAATCGGGCTAATATGGCAAGCGGGTCGCCGATTTTCAAAGGGCAGACCGCAGAAATGTCGCTGATGGCCACACGAAACAATTCCGAAAGCCTAAGCAAAGCGGCTTGGGCGGAACTTGGCAAGCAGCGGGTGCTCTCTTCCGGTGGCGATCTCGTCGGCAATGAGTTCACCGGCGATCAGGCCAAGCGTCGCGCCGCTGTGGCTGAAGGCGACGTAGTATCCCTGGATATCTTTCAACAAGCCGAAGACCGGCTCGCCGTCGCCCGGAATCGGCTTGGGGCCGACACCATAACTCTCCAATTCCAGCTTTGGATGTCCCTCGAGGACCTTCGCGGCTTGTTCAAGAAGTCCATCAATCGTCGAGCCCTTCACCCCATAGGTGCCGTCTGCATTGATGATTACCTCTTCTTCCGACCAGGCGGAATCGAGCGCGAGGGCTCCGTCCGGCGTCGGGCGGATGGCGACGCGCGGCGTGTTGAGCACGGCCCGAAGAGCCAAATCGACCGGCTTGGTCCTGACCAGCAGCGCGATCGGCGTCCCATCCTCGATATGGTGGCCTGTGGCCGCAACCATTCGCGGCACATCACTGCCGGTCGCCAGGAGGACTGCATCGGCAGGAAAGTCGATGCCGCTGGTCGTGGTGGCGCCAGTGGCACGACCATCGACAACCGTGACCGTGGCCCTGCCGGCATCGGTGACCAGTCGCCCGCCGCGCTCCACGAACTCCGCAATTAATGCATCGATCAGCGATGGCAGGTCGACCCAGCCTTCCCCTGGGTTGAAAATGGCTCCCTGCGGCGTGACGGCGCCTGCGGCAACGCCTGGTGTGACCGCCGCTATGGCGGCCGCGGTCAGGTGCTGTGCGTCATAGCCGAGATCCTTTTCATGGGCGAAGACATCAGCAATCTGGTTCGAGGCGTCGTCCGCATCCCATGTCAGGCCGCCATCGAAACGCAGCCACGCAGCATCCGGATATCTCGCCGACAACGTCCGGTAGCGGTCGATACCGATCATGCGCAAGCGATGATACTCAGCCGACCGCTTGCGCGCTGAATTGAGCCAGGAGAGCGAGCGGCCCGACGCCCCCTTGGCAAGCGGTCCATCGTTGACGAGGATCGTTTCGATGCCAAGCCGCGCGAGATGAACGGCTGTGGAGACACCGAAAATGCCGCCTCCGACAACGACGACCTTCGAGACCGGATGCGATGTAACCATGAGATGTTCTTTCACTGTGTAGAGAGTGGATTGAGCGACCGAAGGCGTTCCACGCATATCGGCCAGATGGCGAT
>NZ_JAMYOI010000055.1:0-16868 GCF_040319775.1 Mesorhizobium sp. M0870 | reverse complement strand
TGATCAGCCCTCTCGTGTACGGATGGCGTGGGGTAACGAGGACCTTGTCCACGGGACCTCGTTCGGCGGCCCGAGCCGCATACATGACAACGATGTTGTCGGCCGCTCCGGCGACTACCCCCATATCGTGGGTAATCAGCACCATGGCCATGTTGAGCCGCCGCTGCAGGTCCTTGAGCAGGCGCAGGATTTGAGCCTGGACCGTCACATCGAGAGCGGTCGTAGGCTCGTCCGCGATCAGAAGTTTTGGCTCGCCGGCCAGCGCAATGGCAATTACGATGCGTTGCCTGAGACCACCCGACAGTTCGTGGGGGAATTGACGAAGTCGCGCTGCTGGATCCGAGATGCCGACCAGCTTGATGAGTTCCAACGCCCGCTCCTCCGCAGCGCGTGGGGTCATCTTGAGATGGAGCTCCGCCATCTCGGCGATCTGCCTTCCAACACGGCGGACGGGGTTCAGCGCGCTCATCGGATCCTGGAAAATGAATCCGATCGACTTGCCTCGTACCTTACGGATCTCGGATTCCGGCAGGCCGATCAATTCACGCCCATCGAAGCGCACCGATCCCGACAAGTTCGTCGTCACGCCGGTCGGCATCAGACCGAGCGGCGCGAAGTTCATTACAGTCTTGCCGCTGCCGCTTTCCCCGACGATGGCAAGGCATTCTCCTTGCCGGACGGTGTAGCTGACGCCATCGACGGGGCGTACCGCGGCCTTCGCGGTCAGGAGATCGACCGTCAGATTGCTGACGTTCAAAAGGGGTTCGTCATGCATCCGAATTCTCCTTGGCCCAGCCGGCGACCTCAATTCTGCGCAAGGCAAGCGTCCGCCTCGAAAGCGGCTTGGGAATGCGATTAAGTGCTATGGATTCGCCGAGGATGTTGAAGCCGATCACCGCAGCGGTCAGGGCCAGGCCGGGCAGGATAACCTGTCGCGGATCCGACTCGAGATACGGCAAAGCATCAACAAGCATCTGTCCCCATTCCGGCGTGGGCGGCTGAATGCCCAGACCAAGGAAGCTGAGTGTTGCGACAGCCAAAGCGGCTGTCCCGGCATCCGCCGTCGCATAGACCATGACCGCGCCGATGGTGCCGGGGAGCAAATGGCCGAAGTAAATGCGCCATGGGCTGGCGCCCAGCACACGCAGGGCTTCGATATGCGGCTTGCTCATGATGCTGACCGCCACGGCCCGGCTGATACGACCGCTCATCGGCCACCATGCCAATGACAGAGCCAGTACCATGGTCCAGTAGCCCGGCCCGACGATCCCGATCACGGCAAGGGCAGTGATCAGGCTTGGGATGGACAGTCCGACGTCGACGATGCGCATCAGCAGGTCGTCTACCCAACCGCGGTGGTAGCCAGCGATGGTCCCCATGGCGACACCGACCGTCATTGCAATGATGAGGACCGAGCCAACGCTGACCAACGACGTATTCGCCGCAATGATCAGGCGGCTGAGCGTATCGCGCCCGAGATGGTCGGTGCCGAGCCAATGTGCGGCAGTTGGTCCCAGGCCGGTCTCCAGTAAGTTCTGTGCGTTGGGATCTTGTGGAGCGAGCCATGGCGCGAAGCTGCCCAGGGCGAGGAAGAGGCCGATCACGATCAAGGCCACGCGGGGCAACTTGTTCAACCGGGCGAATGCAGGCTTTAATCTATTCATGGTCAGCTCCATTGGCGCCGGACACGTGGATCGGTCATCAGAACTGCGAGATCGACGATCAGATTCACCACGATGAAGAAGGCGAGGAAGATCAACAGGCAGGCCTGCACGACCATGAAGTCCCGGAACTTCACGCCTTGGAGAAAGTAGTCGCCCACGCCCTGCCAGGCGAACAGCGGTTCAACGATGATAGCAGTTGCGGTCATCAGGCCGACCTGGGTTCCCAGTGCGTTGATGAACACAGGTATGATGTTTGGCAGCGCGTCCCGGAACAGGATGGCGGTCCGTCCCAGACCTTTGCTTTTGGCCGTCAACACGAAGGGGCTGGCCATGGCCTCTTCCAGTCCCACACGAACGACACGGCTGAGCACGGCGGCGGGCAGCACCGCGACAGTGACCCATGGCAGCACCCAACTTTCCGGACCGCCGAAGCCGAAGGATGGAAAGAGCTGAAAGGTGACAGAGAAACCATAGATCATCAGCGCCCCGACGAAGAATGTCGGTGTCGATGCGCCGAGAAGAGCCAAACCGCGCGAAACGCGGTCCGGCAGTCTGTAGGGCCAGAAGGCACCCAGGAATCCGAGAGCCAGGCCGAGCAGGGTCGCAACCACGGCGCTGCCAACGATCAGGGTACCGGTGACCAACATGCGCTTTGGCAAGTCCGCACTGACTTCCTGGCCCGTTCTGTAGGAGATGCCAAAATCTCCTCGGACTGCATCGCCGAGCCAACCCGCGTAGCGCATCAGCAGGGGCTTATGCAGTCCGATCTCTTCGGCAACCTTTTCGACGTAACCCGGGGTTGCAACTGCTCCTCTGAGTTCAGCGATGAGAACAGCGACATTTCCCGGAGCCGAAACAACCAGGGTAAAGCAAACCAGAGACGCCATGAACAGCAGTACGAGGGAGTGCCTCAGCCTCTTGCTGATGAAGTGGATCAACGCGCCCTCCCTCTACTCGGCCAGCACGATATTTTCGTATGGCATATCGTATTCGGTGACCGGGCTGGTGAAGCCCTGGACCCGCTTGGAGTGCGCCCAGATGCTGGGAACGTAAACCAACGGCGCTATCGCGTCGTTGTCACGCAGCCAGTCGTAAACCTTTTGGATCGATGGCGCGATCTGATCCCCGGTTGCCGCTGTCGCAGCGTTGATCAGCGGGTCCAGGTTGGCCGGATCGGTGAACAGCTTGCCCTCGACATCGTTTTTGAAGGTCGAGAGGCACAAGGCCACCACCGTGCCGAACGGATCGTAAGGAGCCCCGTAGGTCAGGAAGAAGCCGAGATCGTATTTCCGTTCGAGCATGTCGGTGTGCTTAGAAGCGTGGTCGACAGAGCGGACGATCAAATTGATGCCGATTTCCTTCATCTCGGATTGTATGACTTCGGCCACGACGCGAGAGCCGGGAACGGCGTCGGGACTGACGACAATCTCAAGCGTCAGTGGCGTGCCGTCCTTGGAACGCACGGGACCACCCGTCCAACCCGCCTTCTCCAGGAGCGCTGATGCGGCCGCAACGTCGCGAACTGGGGCATCATGCTGGGTGCCAGCAAATGGCAATGCATCGGAGAACAGGTTGCCCGCCGGTCGGGCAAAGCCTTGGTAGAGCGCCTGGGAAATCGCCGCGCGATCGATCCCTATGCTGACGGCCTTGCGCACTTGCGGATCCTTGAGCGCTTCGGTGCGATCGGGATTGAAAGCCATCACCAGTGTGACGTTGCCGGGATCGATGACCACGTTGAGCCCTGCGGCCTCGAGCTGCTTTGCCTCAACGGGGGTAAGCGGCGCGATCCAAAACCCGCCGACGAGATCGATCTCGCCAGCGCGCAGGGCGGCAACCCGCGCGCGCGGATCAGGGATGACCTTGGCTTCGAGACGCTGATAAGTCGGCTTGTCGCCCCAGTAGCCGTCGTAGCGCTCGAAAACACTTTGTGTATCGTCAGCGCTAAGTTGACGCCAAGGACCGGTGCCGACGGGTTCGACAAATTTGCCATTCGCATCGACCGATTTGGGGCTAAGGAACCTCGGCGGCCGTGTGTAGGAAAGCTCCTGCATGAGCGCCAGCGGCGGTTCTTTGAAATGAACGGCTATCTGGTGCTCATCGATCACTTCCAACGATTGAAAATACTTGGAGCAGTTCATCCAGCTGAACTGATCGAGTCCTAGCCAACGCTCCAGATTCCACTTGCAGCTAGCTGCATCGAACACTGCGCCGTCCTGGAACGTTACCCCCTGGCGCAACGTAAGATGCAACGTCTTGCCCCCCTCTTCGATCTTCCAGTCGGTCGCAAGGCAAGGCTCGATCTGGCCGCCCTTGCCGTACCGCACCAGCGGCTCGAACATCAGGTCCTGAATGGCCCAGATCGCGTAGTGGCTCTGCGGATCAAGATTGCCCGCGGGTTTGGCGATCGCCACTCGCAATGTGCCCGCCGCCCCCTCGGCAAAGGCAAATTTGGTGAAGGTAGCATCGGTTATTGCGAGTCCTAACGCCCCTGATCCGATCTGCAGAAATGTACGCCTGTTGAATGACATGATTGCTCCTCTCGTTGCTTATTGTTCCCTGGGGCCTAGGTTGCCTCGAAAGGCACTGGGGCCTTTTTTGTATAGACATATCACATTATTGTATACAATTTAATTTATACATCGTATCCCTTCTAATAAGTTTTTGTGCTCATTTGCGCAGGTGAGGTCTGCACCGCAACCCCGCCTCGCGCGACGACCTTGCCGCGCTTGACGACCAACGCGCGCGGCCGGTGGGACACGACGGCATCGGCGAGTGTCTCGCCTTCCACCAAAACCATGTCCCCCCAGCAGCCGGGCATCAGGCCGTACCTTTCCAGCGCAAGAACTCCGGCACCGCCGCGCGTGCAGACGTCGAGGGCCCATTCGAGTTCATCGTCGCGGCGAAAATTGTTGCGCAAGCCGACAAACATCGCGCGTTCCAGCATGTCACCACTGCCGTAAGGTCCCCAGATGTCACGGATGCCGTCATTTCCGGCGCCGACGACCACTCCAGCAGATCGCAATTTGGCGACCGGAGGCGACGGCTGCGATGCCGGCCCGGTGGTAAGAATATGGATCGAAAGCTCCGCCAACTCGTCGATTAGTCGGCCGACATAATCGGCATCGTGCATGCCGAGACAGAAGGCATGGCTGACTGCCACCCTTCCCTGCATGCCGAGTGCACGGGTGCGTTCGATGATGAGTTCGAGCGAAAAGGCGCCAAGCTCTCCCGCTTCGTGCAAATGTATATCTATGGGCCGGCCAAAGCGTTGAGCGAGGTCGAAAATTGCATCGAGGTGCCCTTTGGGATCGCGATCAACCCCAGCAGGGTCCAGCCCGCCGACCACCTCGGCGCCCATTTCCAACGCCCGTCGCATAAGTTCGACAGTGCCAGGCCGGATCATCATACCGCCTTGAGGAAAGGCGACGATCTCAATATCGACGAGGTCTCGTAGCTCGTCACGAGTGCGCATGACGCCCTCTACACCGGCAAGGCCGTGCACGGTGTCGATATCGACGTGGCTACGGATATGGGTGGTGCCTTGCGCCACTGAGGCAAGCGCCTGTCGACGCGACTGGCGGACCGGATCGATACCCAAGCGGATCTTGGCTTCACGCTCGGTCTCGATCTTGTCTATCAAGCGAGGGCCGACTTCATTGCGATACCACGCCATTCCGATCATCGATTTGTCGAGGTGGGTGTGCGCTTCGACCAAGCCCGGAACGACGATGCGACCTCCGCCGTCCTCCACCAGCCCGCCCAAAGGTGAAAGCTCCGGCTCGACGCGGGTAATGCGGCCATTCTCAATAAGAATATCCACATTGGCGCCAGCCATCGGGCGCACATTTCTAATCAACAAATTGGTTGTCATGCGGTGCGCTCCTCCCAGAGGCAGCCTATCGTCTGCGGCACGGCGACGGCCGCCTGCAGGTCCGTGTACGTAACTACCGCATAATTGTATACCTATTTCAAGATAAATCGTATCCCATATTGACAAAAATATATCTTGATCGATAAGTTGCGGGAGCTTAGGGGGATGCGATGACCAAATCGAGTCGAGCCGAAAACGTCTACTTGTCGCTGCGTCGCGCCATCATTGAGCAGGCGCTTCGCCCCGGTATGAAATTGCCCGAAGACGCCATCGGCGAGCAGTTCGGCGTTAGCCGGACCAGCGTACGAAACGCGCTTGTCCGACTGAGTGCCGAAGGCCTGGTGGAGGTGAGGAATAATCGCGGAGCCTGCGTCGCCGAACCGACGCTCGAGGAAGCGTTAGATATATTTTCCCTACGACGCTGCCTGGAGCGCGAGGTAGTGGACCGGCTTTCGCGAAAGATCACACCCGCTCAATTTGCGGCACTTGAGGGCCACGTCAAACTTGAAAGGGACGCAGTAAACACGAGCGGACCATTATCGATACGGCTGGCGGGCGAATTCCACATTCTGCTGGCCGAACTCACGGGATCGAAGCCGCTGACCCGTTATGTCAGCGAGATTGTATCGCGCTGTTCGCTGATCCTAGCCTTGTACAGCCGTCCGCACTCCGATCAGTGCGGCGTCGACGAACACGTCGAAATCATTCAGGCGCTGCGCCAACACAATCCCGAGCGCGCCATGCATGCGATGGAACACCATCTCGAGGCACTCGAGGCTCGGGCGCAAATCAGCGATCAAACTGAGCCCGACGTTCGCTCCATCCTGAGTACATACGCTCAGGCAGGGTGACCAACTCTCAAGCAGCTTGGCAAAATTCAGGAGGATATAATGCTCAACCCCCAGCCCGAGCCGGTGGGGCAGCGGAGCCGCGTGAGCATCGACTTCGCCCGCATCTCGGCACGCGAACGCTACAAGCTGCTGATCGGGGCAGTGGTGCCTCGGCCAATCGCTCTGGTGACCACACGACACCCCGACGGGACTGTCAATGCTGCGCCCTACAGCTTCTTCAATTGCCTCTCGGCCGATCCTCCAATCCTAGCCCTGGGTGTGGAGAACCATAATGACATGTCCTTCAAAGATACGACGCTCAACATCCGACTGACTGAGGAATTCACAGTCAACATCGTGGACCATGCGCTGGTTGACGCCATGAACGTCTGTGCCGTCCCATTTCCTTCCCACATTGACGAACTGGCCGAGGCCGGACTGACGCCTGTGCCCGGTGAGACGGTCCAATGCCCCTACATTTTCGAAGCGCCTATAGCCTTCGAATGCCGCCGACATTTGACGCTTGGCCTGGGTAAGTCGCGCGAGATTGTCCTTGGTCAAGTTATGCGGATGCACATTCGTGAGGATCTTGTTGACCAGGAGCGTTTCTATATCGATCAACTCGCGCTAGACGCCGTCGGCAGAATGGGTGGACACGGTTATTCGACCACCCGCCACCAGTTTGACCTGCCAACGATGTCGCATGAGCAATGGTTGGCAATGAGGCCTATGCCACCCAACACCGATGGATAGCGCCCTGATCGCGCAACGCGCTCGTCGCTTCAATCATCCTTCCTGATCGTGCAGAGACGCTGCCTGCGGCCAAGGACCCTGCCGATGCCGGGCTGGGAGAATATTCACTGCAGCTGGGCTACAGCGCACTGGAAGCTGTTATAACCCTTTGCGGCAAAGGGTTTCAAGATCCGCCTTTGTCATTTCCTCGATGCCGAGCGCAGGAAGAATATCATTATCTCCCTTGAGATCCCGGCCATAAGCCGCCGACAAGATGGAAATTCCGGATTCATGGAGTGTCGCCGGATTTCCGCTGATCTTCCCCAGAACGGCAGTCGGTAGCAGGCCGAACGGAACATCCTCGAGAATATAGCGGCTCTGGATGGTTGTCGGGCCAAACCCGCCGCGGCCTAGACGATCCATCTCCTGGTTCATGTCCGAAACAGTGCTCATGGGCACATGAAACGACAATGAAAAATGTTCCTGGACCGTACGAACCGCGATACCGAAATGGGCAGCGATGGCCAACCGTTCGGCATCCAGAGCCTCGATCAAGCGACCAACGGCAGGAGTGACATTTCCCCCTTGGCTCCACTGCTCGGCCTTTTCCATGCGTGTGAGATTGAGAAGGGCAATTCCCAGATGGTTCTGCGGATTGAGGTTGCTGAGCGCAATCGCCAGCAGACCATCCCGCTTGACGAAACGATTGCCGAACAAGGCCGTGCAAAGCTCGTACCCTTGGTCGAGCGCATCGAAAGGCAGCGTCGCAACATCAAGCTTCTGGCGAATGGAAGTGACATTGACTTCGGTTGATCCGAGCTGGCGGCCAGTCAGTAGCGTTGTGCCCCAAACGACGATCGGCAACCTGACCTTGCGCTCGGCCAACCGCTTCCAGAGATACAGAGCCCCGAACGAACTATGCGAACTGATGATGACCGGAATTCCATCTGCCAGATGAGGGACGGCGGCGTCCATCACCATCTTGTGGCCGTAAGCCGGAAGCGCGATCACCACCACGTCCGCGTGCTCGATAGCATCTCTGCAATCCTTGGCAATGCGCACCGGCACCGTCGCCTCGATATCCCCCGTCGCCTTCAACAATTCGCCAGTAGCCAACGTTCTGGTGCGGTGTCCCGACGGTGACCAAAGTGTTGGCGAGTGTCCCGATTGTGCCAAATAGGCCGCAAGGCCATAGGCAATTGCTCCGGCGCCCAGAATACTCACGCGCATAACATTCCTCCTGTTGCAGGCTTTATGGTTCGAGAATCCTTGTAGTCCCGGCCTACAAGTTTTTTTATCACGAGGTTTCGAATTGGAGTCACCTCGGTTGCCCCCAGCCGTTTCGATCAAGGGCTCCGGCTCTGAGCCGGCAAGCGCCGCTGAGAACATTAGTTTCCGCTTGACATATATCAAAAATGAATGAGACGATGTCAATCATACGTATTTCACATGTAGGGAGAATATGGAAACTCGGGACCTTCAGACCTTCCTTGCGGTGGCTGCCAGCGGCAGCATTACCAAGGCGGCTGACATGCTCGGGCGTTCCCAACCTGCGGTGACACGCACCATTCAGGATCTTGAGGGCGAACTTGGCTTCGAATTGCTGCACCGGGTCGGTCGACGGGTGCAGCTATCTGAAGAGGGTGTCGCATTTGAAGAAGAAGCGCGGCGACTGCTGATGTCCTTCACCGAACTCGCGGCGCGGGCCAAGATGATCGCCGCCGGCCGGGGTCGGATCCTGCAGATTGTCACAACCTCCGCGATCGGCACTGGCCTGATCCCGACGGCCATGGCCGAGCTCAAGGGTATCGAGCTTCCGCAAGAGACACATCTCGGACAGTTTCTTCCCTCCATCGTGGCCCAGGAAGTGCGCAGCGGTCGTGCCGAGATCGGCTTTTCAAGCCTGCCGCTCGATACACCCGGCCTGGATGTCCTGCGGCTCTATTCGGCGCCCGATGTTGCTGCTGTGCGGGAGGACGATCCGCTGGCAGAACTCGACGTCATACCGCTTTCGGCCTTTGCCGGCCGTCGCGTCGCTACCTTGCTCAACCCGCTGCGTTTCCAACTGCACGTCTCCAAGGCATTGGCCGCCAGGGGTATCGACACCGGGCCAGTGATCCGGACGAATACTGCCTATGGCGCGTTGCAGCTTGTGCGCCGGACCGGCGTTGCCGCTGTCATTGATCCCCTCACCGCCTATGGCGTGGCCTTGCCAGGGGTCGCCATCCGCCCGATTGACGCGACCGTTCTCTTTTATTGGGGGGTTGTGGCTGCCGAAAAACGTCCCCTTCGTCCAGTCGCACAGGCGTTGATGGAGGCGGTCGAAGCGGTGGCTGAACGATCGATAGTCGGCTTCAAGAAACTCGATCCGGCCTTGGCCGGCCAACTGGTGACCGATCCTGCATCCGCCACAAATCACGGAACGGGGATATGAAGCATTCCCCCACCGCGCCAATTTTGACAAGTCTTGCCGCGCTCGAGGCACAGCTGGCGCAGGATCTCGACTTCCTCGAACTGCCTGCCAGGCCATGGGTCCCGGCACGTTCGCACGATGGTGTCCCTGTCCGTGACGTCGTGGTGATCGGCGCCGGCATGTGTGGACTTGCTGCCACGGCAAAGCTGGTGCTGACGGGGATAACCAATGTCGTCGCCTATGACGCGGCTCCGGCAGGGCTCGAAGGGCCGTGGGTAACGTTTGCCCGCATGCAAACGCTCCGGTCGCCGAAAACCCTGCACGGTCCGTCGCTCGGCCTGCCGCAATTGACGTTCCGCGCCTGGTTCACGGCGCAATGGGGCGTTGAGGCCTGGCGGTCGCTGGACAAAATCCCCAAGGGCCAGTGGATGGATTACCTGGTCTGGTACCGCAAGGTCCTGGCTCTGCCATTGCGCAATAGCGTGCGCATGACCGCCGTCGAACCCGTTGGTGATCTGATTGCGATCGATATCGAAGGCGCGGAATCCGGCCGGGTTCTCACCCGTCGTCTGGTTCTGGCCACCGGTCGCTCCGGTCTGGGCGGTATTGCCGTACCCGATTTCCTCAACGGGATCGATCGCGCCTATTGGGCCCATTCTGCCGACGACATCGATTTCGATGCGCTGAAAGGCAAGCGTGTGGCAGTTATCGGCGCCGGTGCCTCTTCCATGGACAATGCTGCGACCGCACTCGAGGCGGGCGCCGGTTCTGTCGACATGTTGATCCGGCGCAAGGAGATGCCGCGCATCAACAAGCTGACCGGCATCGGCAGCCCGGGTGTCGTACTCGGCATGCATGAATTGCCCGATGCCTGGAAGTGGAAGTTCTTCGACTACACCGCCTCCACCCAGACGCCGCCGCCGCGTTCATCCACGCTTCGCGTGTCTCGCCACGCGAATGCCCGGTTCTTTCTCGACTGCGGCATCGTTGCGGTAAGGGAAGATCCGGAGGGCCTGCTGATCGAAACCACACAAGGGCTGATGCGCTACGACTTCCTGATCGCGGCAACCGGTTTTTCAAATGACTTCAACGGCCGCCCGGAATTCGCGGCGATCGCCCCACATATCCGCACCTGGTCGGATGGCCGATATAGGCCGGATATGGGGCCGGGTCGTGCAGGCATGTCGGACGCGCCGGATCTCGGTCCTGCCTTCGAGTTTCGCGAACGCGTCCCCGGCTCCTGCCCGATGCTTGCACATATCCACTGCTTCAACGACGCCGCCATGCTGACGCACGGCAAGGTCTCCGGCGACATCCCGGCCGTCAGCGCCGGTGCCGACCGTCTTGTGCGCGGCATTGCCGCATCGCTGTTTGCCGAGGATGTCGAAACCCACTTCGCCAATCTGATCGCCTACGACACGCCCGAACTTCTGGGCGACGAGTGGGTCGATTCAACACCCTTGTTGCACAAGGAGGCCGCGCTGTGATTGACGCAATGGACAAGGCAGCGGGTCTTTCACCGGACGATGCCCTTTTCGCTGCACGGCGGTTTCGGCCCGAATTCGTGCGAGGGGCCGAGGAATGTCGCCTCTCGGTGCTGCACCCGGCAAACGATCAGGGGCTGGCGCCGAATTTGCGTGTTGCTCTTGCCCGTCGCATGGCCGCCCTGAATGCCGATCCGGTCCTGGTGGCCGAATATGATGTTCAACTGGATCAGCTTGATCCTACAGAGCAGCTTCTGGCTGTAGCCCAGGGCGAGACGGCTCTGGAAGAACCATTGGCGACTATCGCCCGGCACGCCGACCTGGTCACGGTGACGCCAAAAAAGGCCGAGGCGAGCGACATCGCCCTGCTCGCCCAGGCCGGATTGAGCAATCCTCAGATCGTCGCGCTCTCCGAACTGATTGCCTTCGTCAACTTCCAGACGCGGGTAGCGACCGGCTTGCGATTGATGAGGTCGGCATGATTTCCTCGGTGCGCCTGAAGCCGCTGAACTGGCAGCCATACATCGCGCCGGTCAAGCTATCCGAAGCCACGCCGGAACAGCTTGAAGCGATGAAGGTTACGCCTTCGGCCAAGAAAGTTTCGGAATATGTGCGCACCCTTGCGCATGACCCAGAGAGCTATCTTGCCCGCACGGTTCTGTTCAACGCAATCATGTATGTCGAAGGCGGGCTCGCCCGTCCCGACCGCGAACTTGGCGCATTGGGGGCCTCGATCGTCAATGGCTGCAAATTCTGTGCCGTTGTCCACGCCCGCCGGCATGCGGAGTTGACCAAGAGCGACCAAGTGGTCACCGCACTTTATCTCGACAAACCTGAAGCGCTCGGCCAACGCGATGCGGCAATCTACAGCTTTGCCCGCCGCCTGTCGGCGGCGCCGTCGGAAGCGACGGCAGACGACATCGCCGCGCTTCGATCAGTTGGCATGGATGACCGCGAGATCATCGATCTGATCCACGCCATATCGATCTTCGGCTGGGCAAACCGGCTGATGCACGTTCTCGGCCATGCGGAGAGCGGGTGATGATGTCGCATGCGGTCAAGGCACTCCGTCCCACACTGTGAAGGGCACCAACCAGAATGCTTGAACTCAAAGATATAAAGCTGTCCTACGGAAGCACGCAGGTTCTGAACGGCGTCAATCTCTCGGTAAAGCGGGGTGACGTGGTGTCGATCATCGGCCCCAGCGGCACCGGCAAGACCACGTTGCTGAAATGCATCAACTACCTTGCCAAGCCGTCCTCAGGAACCATCGCGTTCGATCAGATTCGGATGGATTACCAGCGTGCCGACAAGACCGCTGTCCAGGCGATCCGGTTGCGAACGGCGATGGTCTTTCAGCAATTCAACGTCTTCAAGAACATGACGGTCCTGCAGAACGTGATGGATCCCCTGGTGATCGTGCAGCGCAAGTCCGCAGATGAGGCGCGGGAGATCGCCTTGCGGGAGCTCGAGCGGGTCGGCCTCACCCCGAAGCGAGATAGCTATCCCTCCCAACTGTCGGGCGGCCAGCTCCAGCGCACCGGCATCGCGCGCGCCCTGGCGGTTCGCCCCGACGTGATACTCTTCGATGAGCCTACGTCATCGCTGGATCCCGAGCTCGTCGGTGAAGTTCTAAAGGTGATCAAGGATGTCACCTCGTCAGGGATCACTTCGCTGCTTGTGACCCACGAGATGCAATTCGCAAAGAACATCTCCAACCGGATTGTCTTCATGGATCGTGGCGTGGTTGCCGCCGATGGCAGCCCGGCTGAAATCTTCGATGCACCTTCCAGCCCGCGACTTGCCCAATTCCTGCAGTCGGAACTCGCTTTTCAATAGCTCAACAAGAAGGGAACCTAAGAAATGTCTGCAATCACATCCAGTTTTTCTCGCCGCTATGCCCTGGCCATCGCTGGCGGCATCGCAATTGCCCTTGCAACAGCGGGGATCAGCCATGGCCAGACCGTTCGGACGATCAAGATCGCCACCTCTGCCGAATCCAAGCCGCTGGCATGGGGCGCGATCGGCGTCGAGCCGCAAGGCTATGAGCCCGATCTTCTGAAGGCGATCAACGCAAAGCTGCCGCAGTATAAGTTCGAAATGGAAGGCGTCTCCGACATTGCCCAGGAAACCGGCCTCGCCACGGGCAAGTACGACATCGCGGTCGGTGGCTACTACAAGTCGCCCGAACGCTCCAAGCAGTTCCTCATTCCGGAAAATCCCATGGGCGCCAGCCTGATGAAGATTTACAGCAAGAAAGACAGCGGCATTAAGGAAATGAAAGACCTGGTCGGCAAGAGGATCGTTCCGACCACGGCCGGCGGTGGAACCTACAAGTTCATCATGAATTGGCAGAAAGAAAACCCGGAATACAAGCTCGATGTCACGGCATCGAGTGCCGGTATCCCCTACCCGAACCGGCTGGACGAAGTTCAGAACGGCAAGTTCGACGCTCTCGTCCTGCCGTCGAATCTCGGTGAGCAGACCGTCATCGAGCAAAAGAAACTCGATATCGTGGCGTCCGAGCCAGTGTTCAGCAACAACACCTACATGCTGATCCACCGATCTGACGAGAACAAGGTTCTGGCCGACGATGTGAACAAGGTTCTCAAGGAATTGAAAGACGACGGCACGATCGAAAAGCTCTCGCAGAAGTGGTTCGGCGAGGGCATCGTCCAGTACATGAAATAGCACGGCCGTCGGCGACCATATTCGCTAGTCAGCGGCAAGGCTGAATTGCAAGAAGGAGCGTTCAAAGTGGATGTATCTGCTATGATTCCCGAGTTGCTCTCGGCACTGCCGCTGACGCTCGCCATCACGTTTACAGCCCTCATTTCCGGGTTCTGCCTGGCTCTCATCGCGACAACCCTCCGGGTCCGCAGGGTGCCAGTCATCAGTCACCTGGTGGACCTCTACGTGTCCTATGCCCGGAGCGTTCCTGTCGTACTGCAGTTGTTCGTCGCGTTTTATGGGCTTCCGCTGTTGGTGATCCTGTTCGGCGCCAAAGATTTTATTTCGGCGACGATGGCTGCCATGGTGGGGTTGAGCCTCTACCACGGCGGCTATCTGTCGGAAGTCATGCGGCCTGCATACCTGGCCGTCGATCGCGGCCAGCACGATGCGGCCGACAGCCTTGGATATACGTTCCGACAGAAAATTACTCGCGTCGTCGGCCCGCAAGCGGTGCACTTCGCTTTGCCGGGCTATGGGAACTCCGTCATCTACCTGATCCATAACGTTGCGCTGGTCATGTACATCGGGGCGGCCGACGTCATGGCGACTGCGCATCTGATCATGGAGCGAGACTACAACCAATTCCAGTTCGAAACCTATCTCGTCCTGGCGGTCATCTATTCGCTGATGTGCCTGGTCGCATGGCTCATCGTGCGCTTCTTCGAGCTTCGATCACCGATGCAAGCGCCTGAGGCGACGCCAACAACCCCGATCAAGAACCAGCTCCTCGCGAGCGTCTGACGTAAGGGTATTCAACCATGTTTGATACCGATATTTTGCTCCAGGACACGCAGGAAATTCTGAGTGCCGTACCCGTGACGATTGGAATGGCGCTCATGATTTTCGTCCTGTCGACGATAGTCGGCAGCATATTCGCACTTATCGAATACAGACGGGTACCGGTGCTGCGAGAGCTCATCATGACTTACAAGATCGTCTTCAAGGGCGTTCCGATGGTCATCGTTATTTTCCTCGCCTATTTCGGTCTGCCGCCCGCATTCCAGTTCCTGTTCTCATTGCTTGGTATCAACTTCAACGCCCACGAAACCCCCAATTGGGTCATCCTTGTAGTTGCGATTACCGGCTGTGTCGCCGCGTTCCAATCGGAGATTATCAAGGGAGCCCTGAATGCATTCGACACCGGTCAGTCGGACGCAGCCCATTCGCTGGGCTATACGGGCGGCCAACTGTTCCGACGTATCCTATTTCCCCAGGTGGCCCTCACGGCAATTCCTGACCTGACGACTTCGATGATGGTCATCATGAAGGCCCTTTCTCTCGGATTCGCCATCGAGGTTGTCGATATCTTCGCCCAGTCCCAGTTGACCGCCGCGCTGAACTACTACTACCTCGAAGCCTTCGTGATTGCCGTCGTGATCTATATGGTGATTGCCTATATCGTCACACAGATTGCCGACAGGCTGGAGCAGGCGCTGAGGGTGCGGACATGAGGTGGATGTGGGATAGAATCGTCAAGCTTCGGATATCGAGCCGTACCTTGGAGGCAATTCTGTTGGCCATGAAAAGCCCGAGGAGAAGCCCAAGTAGCCGATGTATGTATCGATAATTTTGAGTGCCTGCCGGTCGACCCCATGCCGCCTGGAGCGTGGGCAAATAGACTGAGCTTGCATGCCGACTTGCATTCTCTATCGGCAGCTGCAGATGACACATATTTGTTGAGGTGGGTTCTCCCCCGTCTGGAGGGCTTCCCCTTAGCGGGCGCCGGGCTTTGGACGACAACGAGCCCGCCCGCAGTCTAAAGTATGATTGCGATCAGCGTCGCCCTTACGATCTTGCGCGTGACGCTAATGACATCGACAGCGCCGATAAATTGGGTGTCAACGCCAACCGCAGCCACGCGCCAAAGATTCCCCCAACCCTTGCTACCCAAAATCCCGTGTAGAACATCGGGCGCTGGCACCAGGCCCGTTGTCAACGTCAGCCCAACTGCCTCAGCGCCTTGACCTGCTCCACCGCAACTTTGATAAGCCGAGGTGTCAGTTGGCGCGCCGTCTCGAGGAGCTCGGCCTCAAGTTCCGCCCGCTCGCGCGAAAGCGGGCGTGTCTTTTCCAGACCATCAAAAAAGTCCATCAATGGCATCTTGAGGATGCGCGCTAACTCGGCAAGCGTCTCAATGCTGGGTAGCTGTTTGCCGCGTTCGATATTGGAAATGCTCTCAGGGGTGCGGCCAACACGGTCAGCCAACACTTCCTGGCTCAGCTTCGCCCCGCGCCGCGCAGCCTGAACTCGCGCACCTATAGCCTGCTTTAAAGAGTCGCTCATACTTGAAGCGTGACTTCGGCATTTCTCGTTGACAACGAAGTCAGCTTCAGCATTGGTCATCATCATGAAGTTTACTTCAAGTCACGTCAGAAACATCACCGAACCAGCGGTGACCGCGTCCAGTGTGAAGCCGGCACATCCTTTCAGAAAGAGCGTCATACCCGAATGAGTGCATTGCTCCTATCATCCCTGCAAGACATTGCCACGCCGCTGCGTCGACACCCGCTGGTGCGCAATGCACCGAGCGTCGGAGAGTCTCCCACCAGCGTCTCAGCGCCGGCTTATGACGAGCGCTGGCTTCGCGATCTTCTATTTCGACATCCCGAACTCATCGTCGCCGACCGCGATCACGGCCTTGGAGATATCGTTCCCCTATGCTGCGAACTCCCTCTGCCTCGCGCGGGCGGGACAGTATTTGCGGACCTCCTGGGCGTTAGCAGAAGTGGCCGGCTGGTCGTCATCGAGTGCAAGCTTTGGCGAAATCCCCAAGCACGACGAGAAGTGTTGGCGCAGATCCTCGAATATGCCGCTTTGCTACGACACTGGAGTTTTGGCGATCTATCCTCGACCTTGAGGCGCAAGCTGACCTTGGTTGATCCCAACCCGATCTTCGCCGCGGCGAAGCTTCGGTGGCCAGACCTGGAAGAAGCTCCGTTCGTCGATGCGGTAACACGATCGCTAAGACTCGGAGATTTTCAGCTCATCATTGCCGGTGACGGCATCCGATCGGACACTCACGCGATTGCCGAGCACCTCAACGCGCAGGGCGGCGGACTAGAGCGATTCCTATTTTGAGAGAATCGTAGGATTCCCAAAGCCGGATGTTTGTGATTCAAGATGCTGGCTGGATTGGAGGCC
>NZ_JAMYOI010000054.1:0-17184 GCF_040319775.1 Mesorhizobium sp. M0870 | reverse complement strand
CCCAGTTCGGCTCTGTGCGCCGCCGCGTGCCCTGTTTGACACCATTGCGAGCGAAGAGTTTGTTCTCAAGCGCGTCATCGGTCAGCTCGCCTGGCAGGGGCCAGCTCAACCCGATTGCCGCTGCGCGCCGCAGATTATCCTGCACCGTACTGCGTGCTATTCCCAGCACGACCGCAATCTCGCGGGAGCTGGTCCCGCTTCCGGCAAGCCGAAGCATTTGTCTCAACTGTCTCATGGTCAGCCTTCTCTTTGCCGGCATCAAAATGTCCTCGTTCATCGCGAGGCAATTGATGCCAAAGTTGCTGACCCAGGAGGTAATCTTCAGTGCCGAAAACCGGCCGGTCTTTGGTTGGAACGGTGGCCGGCTTCATACCGGAATGGTGGCCGGTGTTTGATCGGAATGGCGGCCGGCTTCACGTCGGAATCCGCAGAGGGCCGCCTTGCGCGAGCATGGCACGGTAGTGAGGCTGCGCTCTTAAGGTTGTCCTTACGAGCGTAGTTAGCAGCACAGCATGAGCCATGTGACGTTATTGACCGGGCCTGAGCGCCGTCGTCGTTGGAGTGAAGAGGATCAGTGCCGGATACTGGCCGCGGCATTCGCGCCCGGGTCCACGGTGGCGGCGGTAGCGCGTCAGTACGATGTCGCGACCAGCCTGATCTATAAGTGGCGGCGCTCGATGAGAGCCCGCGAGACGGGCTTTGCCGAAGTTGTCGTGGTTCCCGATAAGCCTTTCGCCGCTTCGGTGCCGGCGGTGCCACCAGCGGTGATCGAGCTGGAGATCGCCGGCAAGGTGCGGCTGCGGATTCCGCTGACCACGCCGCCGACACTGGCGGCGGCGATGGTGAAGGCGCTGGGCGTTTCATGATCCCGGTCCCGAGCCAGGTGCGGATCTGGTTGGCGGTCGGCCGGACCGATATGCGTCGCGGGATGCAGGGCCTCGCTCTGCAGGTTCAGGAGACGCTGGGCCGGGATCCGCATGCCGGCGATCTTTATGTCTTCCGCGGCCGCAGCGGCCATCTGATCAAGATTATCTGGCATGATGGGCTCGGCATGTCGCTGTATGCAAAACGGCTCGAGAAGGGCCGGTTCCTATGGCCGTCGCCGGCGGACGGCATGGTTTCCATATCACCGGCGCAGCTCGCCTACATGCTCGACGGGATCGATTGGCGCAACCCGCTTCACACGTTCCGCCCTGAGCTCGCGGGCTGAGTTTTTCTTTGAGTTTGCGCCATTTTCCGCGAGTCAGCGGACGCGTTTTATGATTCCCTCCAGAGCATGGTTGCCACCGCCCAGGATGCTGTTCCGGACGATATCGGCGCGCTGAGAGCAGCGCTGACCGCGGCGCTGGCCAGAGCCGAAGACGAGGCCGCGCGCGCTGTGCTGGTCGAGGCCGAACTGGCGGTCGCCAGGGCCAAGCATCGGATGATGCGGCGCTGATCGCACATCAGCATCTGACGATCCGGAAGCTGCAGCGGGCGCTGCATGGTCGGAGTTCTGAACGCTCCGTCCGCCTGCACGACCAGATGGAACTCACCTTCGAGGAACTCGAGAGCACGGCCACGGAAGACGAGATCGCCGCCGAACAGGCAGCGGCGCGGACCACCGAGGTGGCGCCTTACATGCGCAAGCGACCGGCGCGCCAGCCATTTCCCGAGCATCTGCCGCGCGAACGCGTGGTCGAGCCGGCGCCGACCGCTTGCCATTGCTGCGGCGGCCATCGGCTGCGCAGGCTGGGTGAGGATATCACCGAGACGCTGGAGGTGGTGCCGCGGCAATGGAAAGTGATCCAGCACGTGCGGGAGAAGTTTACCTGCCGCGACTGCGAGGCGATCAGCCAGGCTCCGGCGCCGTTCCACGCCACCCCGCGCGGCTGGGCCGGTCCCGGCCTGCTGGCGATGATCCTGTTCGAGAAGTTCGGCCAGCATCAGCCGCTCAATCGCCAGGCTGAACGCTATGCCCGCGAAGGCGTGCCGCTCAGCCTGTCGACGCTCGCCGACCAGGTCGGCGCCGGCGCCGCGGCGCTGACGCCGCTGTTCAAGCGGCTCGAAGCCCATGTGCTGGCCGCTTCACGTCTGCACGGCGACGATACGACGGTTCCGGTCCTGGCCAAGGGCAAGACCGATACCGGCCGATTATGGACCTATGTGCGCGATGTCCGACCTTTCGGCGGCGCCGATCCGCCGGCGGCGGTGTTCTGTTATTCCCGCGATCGTCGAGGCGAACATCCCGCGGCGCATCTCGCCGGCTGGAGCGGCATTCTGCAGGCCGATGCCTATGGCGGTTATGGCGATCTCTATGCGACGGGCCGTCAGCCGACGCCTGTTCTGGAGGCCAGCTGCTGGGCCCACAGCCGGCGCAAAGTGTTCGAGCTGGCCGACATCGAAGCGGCGGCGCGCAAGAAGGCGCACGGCGAGAAGCCCAACCTGGTCTATCCGCTAGCGGTGGAAGCCGTGAAGCGGATCGATGCCCTGTTCGATATCGAGCGCGAGATCAACGGCCTGTCGCCGGCCCAACGCAAGCCGTGCGCCAGGAGCGGAGCGTGCCGCAGGTCACCGAGCTTGAGCGCTGGATGATCGAGACGCGCGACAAGCTCTCGCGCGGACACGATCTGACCAAGGCCTTCAACTACATGCTGCGCCGCTGGTCATCCTTCACCCGGTTCCTCGATGATGGGCGCATTTGCCTATCGAACAATGCCGCCGAGCGAGCCCTGCGCGGCATCGCAATGACCGATTCATACTGCACCTCCTCTTCAAACGTCCGGAAACAGGGACTTTTGGTTTTCCATTTTGATGCGACACGGGCCTCTGTGACGCGGAAACTGGGTCACTTGATCCTTTTCCAGGTCCGCAGCTCGTATTTGGTGCGGTGCATCGGGTACCACCTGCTCAGTAGGGAGCACGCCCTCCTTGATCAATCGACGGACCCGATGGGCAGTAACCCCAAGCTTTTTGGCGGCTTCGGTCAATGTGAGCCACTCGCCATTCTTTTCGGCGGATCGGTAGCCGTGGATTTTATGGACCGTGCGCAGTGCCCCGACACGGCGCCCAGTCCAGGTTTTGCCTTGCCCGGTCTGCATTCCCATCCGGTTGAGAGTGGCGGCAATGTCTGTGTCGGACCACCGGGTCGCCATAGACCGCATGACGGCAAGGGCGGCCTCCGGAGTACTCTGGCCATGTTCGCCAGCTTTGGGTTTGCGAATGCGCAGCTGGGAGTGCTGGCCGCCTTTCCAGTGGATCGTCAAAATGACTTCACGCTGCTCTTCATCGATGTCAGCAATGATATCAGTCACGAGAGCACGAAGGAGGTGCTGACGACATCGCATGTCGACGTTAGGTGCGCGCCAGGCGGCCTCCAGATCGGTGGCAATGCCAGCAAATTCGGGGACTGGGGTGACAAGATCGATTTGTCGCGCTTGGGCCAAACCAGCTTCACAGGCTTCCACGCGCCTGAGCGCTGCCTCCCAGCTCTTCTCCAGTTGGGCAGCGATCAGCCGGTTGTCAGGGTCGCAAGCAGCATAGCGACGTTCAGCGAGAGAGGCCTCGTATCGGGCTTGCTGCAAGTCCAACTCCACCATGCGGTGTCGTTCTTCCAGATTATCCCGATGCGCCCGATCAGCTTCCATTGCGGCCTCGATCGCCATCGGCGTCACGGCCCTCAATATCTCTTTGCCGATAGCAGGGTCGATGCGAGATGCGCCAAAAGTCATGCATCGTGGCTTGGCCAGCATCTGATTGATACGTTCGCAGCGGTAATAGGGATGCCCGGGAGGCCGCCCCGAGTAGACAACGCCCAACCGCCTTCCGCATCGGCCGCAGGTGAGCAAGCCCGCGAGCAACGCGCGGCCGCCACGACCAGACTTGATGCCGCCTTTCTGGCCGAAGGCATTGACAGCGATGTGGCTCTGGTTCCTCTCAAACTCACTCCAATCGATATAGCCTTCGTGATGATCCTGGAGCAGCACGTCCCACGTTCCAAAGGGTTTGCCGTGGCCGTAGCTTTTAGCGCCCTGCCATCGACAATCTCGGTTCGCTTCTCGCTTTTACCATAGACATAGACCCCAGCGTAGAAGGGGTTCTTCAGGATCGAAATAACGCTTCGATAGCGAACCGGCACCCAGTCGAAGGACACCGTTTTGCGCCCGTCAGAAGGGCGAGGAAAATGGAAATTATCAGCCGTCAGCGAAATCAGCACCTGGCGGGCGCTGCCAAGCTCGCGGAAGCGCGAAAAGATGAGGCGGATCGCCTCTTGTACCCGCAAATCGGGATCAAGCCCCAGCCCATAGTCGCGGTGCCAGATATAACCGATCGGGACACTGAGACGCAGCTCCCCCCGCCGCGCTTTGGCGCGAGCCGCGTCAAGCATGCGCGTTCGCAAAATGCCGAGCTCAAACTCGCTGATACTGCCCTTCATGCCCAACAACAATCGATCGTTAGGCCGACAAGGATCGTACACTCCGTCGAGATCTATGACGCGCGCTTCAACCAGGCCGCACAGTTCCAGGAGATGGTGCCAATCCCGGCCATTGCGAGAAAGACGCGATGCGTCGAGGCAGAGCACTGCGCCAATTTTGCCCGTGCACAGGCCGCTCACCAGTCGTTCGAAACCAGGGCGGTCTACAGCACCGCTGGCGGTACGACCAAGGTCATCGTCGATCACATCGACATCACGGAAACCCCAGCGTCGCGCGACATCGACAAGTTCATATTGTCGCCGCTGGCTCTCCAGGTTGTTCTGGACCTGACCCGGGGTCGACTGTCGAACGTAGACCACAGCTTTGCGCTTCAGCACCGTGGCTGGAAGGAGATTA
This sequence comes from Mesorhizobium sp. M0870, assembly GCF_040319775.1. Taxonomy (NCBI): domain Bacteria; kingdom Pseudomonadati; phylum Pseudomonadota; class Alphaproteobacteria; order Hyphomicrobiales; family Phyllobacteriaceae; genus Mesorhizobium; species Mesorhizobium sp. M0870. Next base: position 12,373 of record NZ_JAMYOI010000054.1, on the reverse strand, counting down.
TTGCCCGTCATCGCTCGTCTCCTTCGTCGCGACGCCGGCTGCGGCCATCAGGAGGGTCGCCAGCCTGGCGACAACGACGCTTCGTTCCCCGTCGCTCAGGCCTCGCATCTGCGGCGTATCGAACGGCATGCTCAGCTGCTGGGTCAGCACTGGTAACGTCGGGGGTAGTGGTAAAGCCTTCATGGCGCGCCTCCTGGATGGCCGTGAGTCCACCCCTCGAAGTCTGCCTGAAACCGCGCTCGGTAAGCAGCCTATGAAGTTCTACAAGCCCAATCACCGCAACACGCGGTTCGCCCATCTCCATGTCGGCGCAAAACGCCCGATCCAGCATCCACTCCGCCACCTGGATGATCTCACCCGGCCTGATCTCTACCCGGATGATCGCGCCATTGGCCCGGTCCTCGCGACCTTCATGCTGAAAACGACCGCCGTAATATGGATGCCAGCGATAATGAAACTCCACCATCTGCCCGACGTGGGCAGAATGACCCTGCGATGGCTCTCGGCAGAAAGTCCTGGCTGTTCTGCGGTTCCGATCGCGGCGGACAGCGCGCTGCCGTTCTCTACAGCCTGATCGTCAGCGCCAAGTTGAATGACATCGACCCTCAGGCCTGGCTCGCCGATATCCTGGCGCGCATCGCAGCCCACCCAGCCCATCGGATCGATGATTTGCTGCCGTGGAATTGGAGATCCGCACAACTGCGGACCCAACCAACGGCGGCCTGATCATGCAGCGCAATAAGGTGCATCACGTATACACCGTCGAACGTGTCGCCAGGGACCTCGGCGTCAGCGAAGCGCTCATCCAGGACCTGACCCTCGGTCTCGAGCCCGAGGACGGCGTCATCTGGGTGTACGGGGCCATCGATGACGACGGGATCTTGGCCTTCACCGATGAAGGCATCGAGGAGGTCAAACTCCTCCTCGACGAATATCATCGCGTCTCCCCATCGAAAGCTTGACCCCAGCACCGCGGTGCTCAAGGCCGCCGGATACGCACGTCTGCGGTCTTCACCGGATGCGTACGCCGGTCATACAACCGGGCTCAGACCCTGGATGCCGAAACAGTCCTGGAGTTCTGCTCATGCGTTGCCGAATTTAATCCTTGACCCCAAGACTGGTCGAACTGGCGGCCTTTGAACATTGTAACCCTCCGAAAATGATCGAAGGCTCCTTGCCACAGCGCCGGTAATCAAAAGGTTGCAACAGATCCGTTCAATCGGCCTTGATTTGAAAGCGGCGCTTCACGAATTTTTGTAGCGCTGCTTCGTTTCTTCATTCATCGGATAAAGCCCGGGAAGCGGAACGCCCTTTTCCACCTCGCTCATGATCCAGGCTTCCACTTGTTCCTGCTCAGGCCCCTCAGTAAGCAGGATCTCGACCATGTCTTTGGGAACTATGACCGCTCCGTCCTGATCGACGACGATCATGTCGTCAGGAAAGACCGCCACGCCTCCGCAGCCCACCGGCTGCTGCCAGGCTACGAAGGTCAGTCCCGCCACCGAAGGTGGCGCAGCGTAGCCATTACACCACACGGGCAGGCCGGTGCCGACGACACCATCGACGTCGCGCATCACGCCATCGGTCACCAATGCCGCGACGCCACGCTTAACCATGCGCGCGCACAATATGTCACCGAAGATCCCAGCATCGGTCACGCCCATAGCATCCGCGACTACGACGCATCCAGGCGGCATGTCCTCGATCGCCGCCCGCGTCGAGATTGGAGAAGCCCAGGACGCCGGGGTGGCGAGGTCCTCGCGCGCTGGCACGAAGCGTAACGTGAAGGCGGGACCGGCGATCCGCGGCTGGCCGGGCAACAGGGGTTTCGCGCCTCGCATCCAGATGTTCCTGAGACCTTTTTTGAGCAGGATGGTTGTGATTGTTGCTGTTGATATGCCCTTGAGGGCTTCGATGTCCTGATCGCTGAGTGCCATGTAAGTCTCCATCAAATGCTCTGGATGAGGCCGCCGTCTACACGGACGACGCTGCCGGTGATGTAAGATGCGCGCCGACTCGCCAGGAAGGCGACAACATCGGCGTATTCTTCAGGGTCGCCGTAACGCCCAAGCGGTATAGAGGCCTTGCTTTCGCTACTGACGCTTTCCACGTCGCGACTTTCGCGCTTTGCCTTCTGTTCATCGAGGGCCTTTATGCGCTGTGTAGCGATCCGTCCCGGTATCACGATGTTGGAGGTAACTCCGTCCAGGCCCACCTCGCTGGCCAGCGTCTTCGACCAGCCCACAAGCGACAGTCTAAGTGCATTCGACAAGCCCAGATTGGCGATCGGCGCCACGACTCCCGAAGAGGTAGAGGTGATTACACGCCCCCACTGGCGCTTGCGCATGCTGGGCAGGACGGCGTCGGTGAGGGAGATCACCGAAAGCACCATAACCTCGAAATGCTTCAGCCACGCGGAGGCATCCTGTCCAGAGGCGGGTGTCGGCGGAGGGCCACCTGTATTGTTGACGAGGATGTCGATTGGACCGAACGTTCCGTGCACTTCGCCTAGCACGCGCGGCATGGCGTCCCGGCTGGCGAGGTCCCACACGACAGCTGTCGCTTCCTCGCCATTCGCGCGGATCGCCTCGGCAGTTGCGTGGGCTGCGTCCCGACCGATGTCACCGCACGCGATTCGTGCACCTTCACGTGCCAGCGCCCGCGCGATGGCGCCCCCTAGCCCGCCGCCTGCACCGAGTACAAGTGCCGTCTTCCCTGCAATTCCCAGATCCATGATATTGGCCTTCCCTAAAATTGAGAGAACATCGGATGGCCGGGGACGTCTAGTTCCGCTGTTAGAATGCTCCCGGTCTCGGATTCGGTAATGAAGAGAGTCCTGTTGCCTTTACCGCCGAAGGCAACGTTGGTGGTCATCCGTCCGATTGGCGAGTTGATGCGCAGTAACGGCTCACCGAGCGTATTGAATAACCATATGCAACCGAGCCCTATATGGGCGATAGCAAGAGAGCCTTCGGCATCCATCGCCAAACCGTCCGGCCCAATGCCTCCATTCAGCCGGACGAAGGCACCGACCTTATAGGCAGTGCCGTCAGAATGCATTGGCACGCGCCAGACAGCGTTGTCGCGAGTCACGTTAAGGAAGATGGTGGTCTCGCTGCGGTCAAGAACGAGGCCGTTGGGGCTCGGCACCCTGTCCAATACGACATTCAGCCGCCCATCCGCGCGCAGCCGGAACAGGCGCCCGAACGGGTCGTGCAGCCCGCTCAAGCCCTGGTCGGTAAAATAGAGATCTCCATTGCATGAGAAGTGGAGGTCGTTCAAACCGTGAAACGGCTTGCCCTCATAGCCATCGACAACGGTGGTCACCTTCCCGGTCCCAAGCTCGAACTCAACCAATCCCCGGGTGAAATCGGCAACGAAAATCCGCCCATCCGCATGGAGCTTGAGCCCGTTCGGCGACCCGTCATATTCCATGACAACGCTGAAATCACCGGTTGGTGACATTCTCAATATCCGTCCCCACGCTACGTCAACCATGTAGAGATTGCCGCCGCGATCGAAGGAGGGGCCTTCGAGGAAGCAGTCCGTAGCCGCACCCGACCGATGTGTCTGCGCCCATCTGGAGGTGCGGCCTCTGATCCGGAGCGAATCTGGCACGCGGGCGAACACCTTTGCTTCGATCTGCGGCGGTTGTGCAAACATCAGAGTGATTCCTGCTGATCAATCGAGGCGGGTCGGATCGCCATCGAATCCATCGGCACAGAAACTACCGCCTTGAAAGCGAGCCTCAAACGGGGGTTCAACCAGATGTCCCTGCATTTGCGGTAAGAAGCGCTCCGCGTCGTCCTTCGGAAAGAAGCCGATCGCGCGGGCGCCTGCATCGTCCCACTGCTTGCGCGTGTTATTCGAGACGCCGTAGACGACGTGGAAGTGCACGCCTTCTGCCTCGATACAACGCTCGGTCAAATGGACAAAATCTGGTTCGCTAAGCCAGGACCAAAGGGATCGGCGATGCGGCGGTGCAGTACGGCATACGCCAATCCGCTGACAGATCACACTCAGGCCATGCTTATCGGCGTAGAGCCGCCCAAGCGCCTCGCCGAAAATCTTGGATACCGCATAGAGGCCATCGGGTCTCAGTTCGTCGCCTGCGCTCGTGATGCGTGTGCGGGGAAGGAACCCGCCGACGTGATGGCTGCTGGCATAAACGACGCGGCGTACGGCCTGACGCCGGGCAGCCTCGAAAACGCAATATGTTCCTTCGATGTTGGAACTCCGGATTTCGTCCCAACTGTCCTCGAGCGATCGGCCGCCCAAATGAAGTACAGTATCGATCCCCCTGCAGAGAACCTCCATCGTTTCCAGATCGGCGAGCGAGGCGTAATGTGCCTCCAGCCCTTCGAACAGGTCGTCGTCCCGCCTTTCGCGAGTCGCGACCCGGAGCTGGTAACGGTCGCGAAAGGCTCTGACCAGCAGGGAACCGAGGGCGCCACCCGCTCCGGTGATCAACACTTTTCTTTTTTTGCTTGATGGCATCACGACACCGCCTGCCAGTCGGAAGCACCATAGCGGTCGAGCGTCTCCTCATCGAACGAGAAAGCCAGACCCGCCTCGGAGGGCAGGGCGATTCGGCCGTCTTGCGGCTTCAACTCACGATCGAACAAGGGTTGTGTGCAGACGATCTGTTGGTCCACGAAATATTCAACGAGCGCTGAGTTTGGCTGCGAGGCGGCCAGATGGACGTGGATGTCATGCCACGCATGCGGATACACGGGAACGCCGTATGCCGATGCAATTCCGCAGATGCGGCGCCATTCGGTGATTCCGCCACAGACCAACGCATCGGCCTGGAGCACATGGGCTGCACGAGCGTCGAGCAGCGCACGGAACCTCCAGCGCCCGGCCTCGATCTCCCCTGTCGCCACCGGTATTGTTGTCGAAGTGACGAGGCGCGCATGGCTCTCGATGTCGTCGGGGCTGAACGGTTCCTCGATCCAGTCGGGGCTGAACGGCTCGAAGCAGCGGATAAAGGGAAGGGCGGTGAAGAGGTCGCGCCATGCATTATTGGCATCGAGAAAGAGCCTTACGTCCGTCCCGATGCGTCCGCGCGCGGCCATGATACGGCGTTTTTCTTCCTCCAAGCCCAGCATCCCGACCTTCATCTTCACCGCCTTGAAGCCCTGCTCGACATATCCGGCAAGTTCGTCGGCTAGATGGTCGGGCGATTTGCCTTCCTGATAGTAGCCCCCGCTTGCATAGCAATCCACGAAGCCGTCCGTGTAGGAACCAAGGAACTGCCAAAGGGGCAAGTTGGCCAAACGGGCGTTGTGGTCCCACAGCGCGATGTCGATCGCGCTCAACGCGCGCATGACGGCGCCCGTACGGCCATGCAACAGCGCGTCCCGGTACATTCTCTCCCAGATGCCTTCAATCATTAGGGAGGACTTGCCCACGATCAAGGGGGCCAGCAGTGTGGTCACAGCGTCGAGTGCAATGGAACCGCCCGAGCTGCCGGCATAGGTATATCCGAGGCCGATGCCATCCTTTGAGATCACCTTCACCAACACGTAGTCCCTGGTGTTCACGGCGCGCGTCGCGAAGGACGTCGTCGCCCGAAGGGGCATGCGAACGAGCCGCGCCTCGACGCGCTTTATGATCCCAATGATCCCAGCTGCCGCCCGTGCATGATGGGATGGTTCGGGTACCGTTACGGCCATGTTTGCAACCTGTTCCAAGAGTTCACCTGTGTTTCAACTTGTCCGAGCAACCACATAGCACCCGCCTCGACCCTGCCGAGCTTAGGATACTCCGCCGCCATAGCCGCGGGGGCCGCGGACGTCGCCCGCCGCACGACGTACTCGCGGTTTTGCTAATCCTGTCGCGCCCACATGGTGAAGTCCAGCCCATACTCTTAATACTCATTATTACATATCGTGATGGTGCGGGCCGCGGTCACATCAGCCCTTTGCAGGCGGCCGGGTCGTGGACCGGAACGCATGGCGGTCAGGAGGGCCCGGGCAGCAGGCGACGGCACACGTCCATTCAGCCACCAGTCTTTGCCAATCTGCCGCGATATCTGGTCGGAAGCCTCGAAAGCGCATCATTGGCAAGGGTGCTTTCCGATCTCGGCCATGAGGCGGCGCCAACACGGTGGTCGCCTCGATCTGTTGATGCGCGTCACGTACCCCGCCTCCAAGGGCTCACAGATCGGATTGCAACACAGACACATGCTTGTCTGGTGAGACATCAACTCCAGGGTATGATAGCGATAGTAAACATCAGAGATCTTGATATCTTGATACAGAGGAGGTGGGTTGGTGGAGCTGCAATGGGTTACCACCTTTCTCGCGGTGGTAGAGCACCAGGGGTTCGCCCGCGCCGCCGACGTACTGCACTGCTCGCAGCCGACAGTAAGCAATCACGTCGCGTCGCTCGAACGTGAACTGGGAGCACCGCTGTTGCAGCGCTATTGCCGGCCGGTCGCACTGACGGAGGCGGGGGCGGCTTTCCTCCCCCATGGCCGAGCGTTGGTTCGTGAATTTGAGACCGCTCGCAGTTCGGTCGCGGATGTCACCGGTCTGCGTTCTGGTTCAGTCACACTGGGTGCCTACGCCAGCGCAGCGGCCGGCTACGTTCCTGGCCTACTCAGGAGTTTCAGAAAGCGACATCCAAGGATCACCGTTCGGCTGGTGGAGTCACGCGCCGACGACCTTGCGCAAGCAGCGCTTACCGGTCAAGTCGAGATCTTTCTACGCCCAACCACGCCGCCCCTGTCAGTGGCGACATTCGGGCATCAACTGTTGTGGCGGGAGCGCTACAAAGTGGTATTACATCACGAGCACCCGTTGGCCGCACACGCAGGCCCCGTTGCGATAGACGAACTTGCCAACCTGCCGCTCATAATGACTGGGCATGGCGAGCTAGCCAGCCCTCACCACCCCCTCTGGCGTAGTCTCGATCGCTACCCGGACCCCGCGTACGAGGTCACTCACCCCCAGTCTTTGATTGAACTCGTTCGAGCAGGTCTCGGCGCTGGCGTGACAAACGAAGTCGCACTGAACGTATCGGCTGTCGATGGCTTGGAGATCCGGGACATCAGCGCAGATGCAGCTCAGCGGGATGTAGCTGTCTGGTGGCTGACTGGACGTGTACTGTCGCCTGCTGCCCGAGCCCTCGTGGCCGCCATGCGTTCCGGTCCACGACCCTGCGGCGTGCAACCGCTGACGTGACTGCGGCCCTCACCCATACCATCACGATATCTAATAATGAGTATCATAGTATCGGCTGGACTTCACCATGTGGGCGCGACAGAATGAGCAAAACCGCGACTAGCCAAGTCGTACGGCCACAAGATGAATAATCTGGACCTGAAGCAAGTTAAGCCCCTGCGCGTCACCCAGCCGACGAGGGGTCGGAACAAGAGCAGTTCGAATCGTACGTTAAAGTCCTCAAGATCACGCAGGCTCGGATTGTAGGCCAGGTACCAGCGCACGCAAAGCAGGAGCACGGACTGGTCGAACTGACGATATTTGAACATTGCAACCTTCCGAAAATGATCGAAGGCTCCTTATCTTTGTCCTGGCCCGCGCGATACCGATGGTCCGCACGAACAGGCCCATGCGGGACTTCTGCTGCGCGAAGACGTGCTCGACGAAGGCGCGGATTTTTGAGCGCCGGCCATTGGCCCGTGCCGTCGCCTCGCTCATCGGCCGGCCTTTTGGCTTCTTGTGTTGGATGTCGGAGAAGTAGCCGTGCCTCTCCAGCCACGCCTCATTTTTCTTCGAGCGATAGGCCGTGTCAGCCCACACCGTCGAGCCGGTGTTGTTCTTGTCCAGCCCGTTTCGAAGCTGCGCCCCGTCATAGGCCGAGGCGCTGGTGACGTTCCAGCCGCGGATGAAGCCGTGCCGGCGATCAATCGAGGCATGGTTCTTGTAGCCGAAGGCGGGAACGGCGATATCGCGCTGCTTCGTCTTTCCCTCTTCGTCGGCCTTCGCCTTGGAGAACTTCACCGTCCAGCGGGCGTCCCGGTCCTTCTGGCGCAGCTTGGTTGGCTTCTTCTGCCACTCGTCCGGCACCTTTCCTGCCTTGATGTCGGCCTTTTCGGCATCGCTGTTGCGCTGCTTCGGCGCCGCCACGATCGTGGCATCCACGATCTGGCCACCCATAGCCAGATAGCCGGCCTTGCCGAGGTGCTTGTCGAACCGGGCAAACAGGTTCTTCACCGCCCGGGCCTGCGTGAGGTGCTCGCGAAACAGCCAGATCGTTTTGGCGTCGGGAACCTTGTCGCCGAGCCCCAGCCCGAGGAAGCGCATGAACGACAGCCGGTCCTGGACCTGGAACTCGGCCTCATTGTCCGAGAGACTGTAGAGCGCCTGCAGCACCATGATCTTGAACATCATCACCGCATCAAAGGGCGGCCGTCCGCCTTTGGCGCCATCGGAGCGCTTCAGCGCCTTGGCCAGCGGCTTGCGAAACACCTCCCAGGGCACCACCGCGTTCAGCTTCTCCAGGGGATCGCCGGCTCGCTCAGCCGCACATAACGCTCATCAATATCCCAGAACGCCGCCTGTCCCCGCATCCAACGCCTCCGAGCAAATCACAAGGCGAAGTGAATCGAAATGCGTTCCCGATTGCGAGGTTTTTCGAGATGGGGTATCGGCTTGAGCCTCACCTGTAGACGGGCAGTGGATGGTAGGAGGGAGGTGCTGCGCTTCGAGCGATGATAAAACGTGGTCATGTTCTGCAACTGCCACAAGCATCGGAAAGGAAGCGCAGCATGAAGCATTATACGGGCCTCGATGTCTCGGTGAAAGAGACCGCCATCTGCATTGTCGACGAAACGGGTAAGATCTGCCGAACGGGTTGGTCTTGAGGCCGGGCCTTTGTCGCAATGGCTCTTCGAGGGGCTTGCCAGAGCGGGCTTTCCAGTGATCTGCATAGAAACGCGACACGTCAAAGCGACCTAAAGGCTCAGCCGAACAAGACCGATCGCAACGATGCACGTGGCATCGCGCAGATGATGCGGGTCAACCTGTACCGGCCTGTGCTGTGAAAACGTTGACGAGCCAGAAACGACGGGCGCTTCTGACGGCGCGCAAGCTGCTGCAGGGAAAGTCGATCGCCATTGAGAACGACATTCGCGGACTGTTGCGTAATTTTGGGCTGAAGGTCGGGAACGTTGGAGCTGTCAAATTCGAGGAGCGGATCCACGAGCTGGTGGATGGCATGGCAGATCTCCAGGAAATTATGGTGCCGCTGCTGACAGCGCGGCGCAAACTGCGTGAGGAATTCTCCCGGTTGCACAAGAAGGTTCTGGACATCTCGCGCAACGATGAGATGCGGCATGCAAAAGGCCATTGTCGCGCTCGCCCGCAGGCTGGCCGTCATCATGCATCGCATGATGAGTGACAGCACCGAATTTTGCTGGACGAGGGATGATTTGCCAGCCGCAACCTGACGCCAATCGGATGACCGCGCAGCATAAAAGTAGGAGATAATGGAATCCGCAACCTGGCGGAAAGCTGTCCTTCGCAGGACGATGGTGAAGTGAGTTCGCTGGACACCTTGTTCGAACGCAAATGACGTTCAGGACGCGTTCGAGATTGTTCTACTTCATCATTTGAAGCGAGAGCCTGCGAAAGATGGCAAAAGCCGGAGAACCGGAAAAGTTCGAAAGCGCTTGACTTTACCTGCCGATAGAGAAGGTGTCCATCTGTCCTAGAACCCTTTATAACCGCCTATGGCGGTTGCCCTTCAAACCCCCAGCTCTGCTGGGGATTATTGGCTGTTTCGATAATCGCAAACGGGTTCGCGCATGGTTGCGGGCCCGTGAAACGGATCGGATCGCCTGGTGATTGACGCCGGGCATAGTCGGTCAAAAGGTGGAAGTCCGCGAGCAGCCAGCGCTCGAAATGCTCCAACCGCTGCGCACGGTCACCGGGTAGGATGGGACGGGCAGCGGATGCAAGCCTGAGCTTCTCCAGAAGCGCGGAAACGCCCGTTAAGTTTTCGGTCGGAAAGGTCGTCGGACGCTGGGCGCGGAACTCCTGGGTGAACGACCGGAGTTCGTTCTCAGCCATGTTCACGGGCCCAAGATTGCGCTCAAGTACCATGCGGACCAGGTCCTCGTGGGCGAAGGAGCGCACCCAAGCGTAAGCGAGGCCCATAGAGGCCACACCGCCACCCAAAAGCCCAAGCACGACGCGTCTCGAAACCGTGATCATGCCGGATCCCTCCTACGCGATGCGGCTCGCCGCCCTGAGAGAGAGGGCGGCAGCAGTCAGGCTGGGATTGGCGCACGAACAGCTCGGAAAGGTGCTGCTACCCACAATGACGAGATTCCTGAGTTTATGGTGGATCATGTTCCGGTCGACGACAGAATCCGTAACATCCCTGCCCATTCGCAGCGTCCCTTGAACATGCGCTACGGTTTTCATTTGCCCTCGGTCGAATATCTCCTGCACCGGCAGTGGCCTAAGCAGCTCACCAAGCCGCTGCTTGGCCTGCGCCATGCCCTCCACGGCATAATCGGAAGGCCCCGCGTAAATGACGTGGGCGTTCTCGTTCTCGTCGAGCGTGACACGGTTCTCCGGCTTGAGGAGGTCTTCAGTCACGACGATCAGCGGCAGGGTCTGCCGGAGCCGTCCCGGTTCGGGACGCATCCCGTACGACCACTGGTTCTCGAAATAGACAAGTGCGGCGGCGTGGTTCGACCGGTGTGGTCCGTCGTACAGGCCGAAATTCAGCCCGGTTGTGATCGTCGAGCCGTCGAAATTGTCGATCCCGTCGAGATAGGCCTCGAAAGTCCAACCAAAGCATTCGTGCAATCCACGTCCTATCCACTCGCCGTCGAGATCCGATCGCAGCATTATCGCCGGACTCTGAATGGCGTTCGCCCCCAGGACGAACAGATCCGCCGTGACCTGGAACTCCTTGTCCTCATTCACGAATGTAACAGACTGAACAGATCCGCCGGCGTACTCCAGCCGGCGCACCTCCGAATTGAGGCACACCGCAACATCGGGATGTTCGAAGAGATGCATGAAGCTGTTATTGGCGGTGAATTTCGCGTCGACTGGACACAGCCAGCACCGGAAGGATGCGCAGCAGGCGGAGCGCTGTTCCGTCGCGATGCGTGCGCGCGCAGTCGGCATAACGAAATGCTGGCCGGGCTGCGCCGCTTTCATCATCCGGTCCGGCGCCGACATGCGATGAGACGGCTGAGGGAAAGGCTTGGAACGCGGCATGACCGCGGCCATATCGGGATCGCCGGAAATCGACATGATCGCCTCGGCCGTGCAGTAAAAAGGCTCGAGATCGTCATAGCTGAGCGGCCAATCGAGACCGATGCCGTAGAGGCTTTTCAGCCTGAAATCTTTCGGATGAAAGCGCGGCGTCTGCGCAAACCAGCAGTTTGTTCCGCCCCCCAGGCCGATGGTGTAGTGCCACGGCTTGCTGGAGTTGCTGGAATAGGTACTGTCGTCCTGGACGTTGCTGTTTGAGCCATGCTCAAGTTGCCAATCATGCGTGTTGTGGCGCCCCCATTCGAGGACGAGAACGCGCCCTTTTCTTCTCCTGGAGAACTCGTGCAAGAAGAAGGCTGAACCGAAGCCGGAGCCGATCACGACAAGATCATAGTGCTCGCCGGCGACCTGTTGGGCTCGGATGTCAAGTACCATTTATGGCCTCTTCGGCCGCTGACCCTGCGGGCTACCTGCAGGTCAGCGAGACAATTTCAATGTTGCATCGCACTGTTACGCACCGCAAAATGAGTTTGCCACTACCACGTTGGGTAGTTAGGCAACACTTCTTGCCGCGACCTCTCCAGTCTTTCAAAAGTCGTGCCGATTGCCAAAAATGAGATCCGAACTTCCTTTCCTCGTTATTTCAATACGCGAACGGCGTGGTTCTGGTAGGTGGATTGATGTTGTCATGCACACGACAAATCGGCAGATATACTCCGGCCGAGCGGAGTTCCTGAAACTACCGGAGGCAGAAGTCCGGCTTGACCTGAGACCCTGAAGCTCCTCCAGTTTTTTGGTAGAGTCTGTCCCACTCAAGGAGACGGACGAATGAAGCGTTCACGGTTCACGGAAGAACAAGTCATCGCGATTTTGAAGGAGCAGGAGGCGGGCATGAAGACCGCCGATGTCTGCCGCAAGCATGGGATCTCGGAAGCGACCTTCTACAAATACAAGGCCAAGTTCGGTGGCATGGACGTTTCCGATGCGCGCAAGCTGAAGGCTTTGGAAGAGGAAAACGCCAAGCTGAAGAAGCTGCTGGCCGAGCAGATGCTGGACAATGCCATCCTGAAGGATGTCGCCGCAAAAAATGTATGGTCCGCCCCGTCCGTGCAAGGGTTCGCGACATCGTCGATGACGATTCCAGTTGCATAAATGTATCCGGCCTCTCG
>NZ_JAMYOI010000053.1:0-18883 GCF_040319775.1 Mesorhizobium sp. M0870 | reverse complement strand
GCAAGCCGCTAATGGACGCAATCGCTGAAGCTGAGGTCGTGATTGCGGGATATGAGTGTTTTGACGAGGAACTACTGGCTGCCGCACCACGGCTTCGCGTCATCTTATCAGTACGCTCGGCCCCGCAAGCGAACATCGATGTGGCGGCCGCCACGGCGCGGGGGATCGCTGTAGTACACACTCTCGGGCGAACCGATCACGGGGTTGCAGAGTTCACGATTGCTCTCGCGCTGGGGCTTACTCGCCACCTCATCCCTGCCGCTGCATGGATTAGGTCCCGCTCGCCCCACTTCGACGCCGGAGAAGACTTTTTTCGTGGTACGGTATGGGGTCGCGGCGCGAGTTCTCCGCAACTCGCATTCACGGGCATCGAGCTGCATGGTCGCACACTCGGTATCGTCGGCTTTGGGGCAATCGGTCGTGCGGTCGCCGAAAAGTTTTCCGGCTTTGGCATGAGCACTATCGTCCACGATCCTTATGTCGATAGCGCCGAGTTAAGAACACTCGGGGTCGAACCGGTCTCACTCGACGAACTTCTGGGACGCTCGGCAATTGTAACCTTGCACGCGCGGCTCAGCACACAAACGCGCGGCATGATCGGCGCAGACCAGCTCGATCGGATGGGGCGCGGCGCGTATCTCATCAACACAGGTCGGGCAGGCATTATCGACACTGGCGCGCTACTACAGGCCTTGGATCGCGAACAGATCGCTGGGGCCGCGCTAGACGTCTTTGACACGGAGCCGCCTTCGGCGAGGGATCCGCTTGTTACTCATCCGCGCGTCCTTGCGACGCCTCATATCGCCGCGTGGACCGAAGAGATGCGTTTACGTCACACCCGTAGCATTGTGCAAAACCTGCAGCGGCTTTTGGCCGGCAAGCCTGGCAATCTGTCGAACCCCGAAGTTCTCGCGATGGCGGGGAGGATCGTGCCTTGAAAATCATCGATGTCGCCTCGCGTCTCTATCACATCCCGCCGACGGTCTCCTGGGAGGACGCCACACACCGCGTCGCGAACCTCGAATTCATCATCACCCGCGTGACCACAGACGCTGGGATCGTCGGCGAGGGCTTTGCCTATACGACAGGGATTGGCGGAAGTGCCATCCTCGCCCTGATCGATGATTATTGCCGATCGATGCTTGTCGGACAAGATCCGCGGCAGATCGAACGACTTTGGTCGTTCCTCTATGGCCAATTGCACCGCAGCGGCACCGGGGGCATTAACACCCTCGCATTGGGCGCGATCGACATCGCGCTTTGGGATATTTCGGCCAAGTGGTACAATGTTCCATTACACCGTCTGCTCGGCGCGCGGCGCGAAAGCATCCGCACCTATGGCAGTGGCATCGACCTCTTGCTCGACAGCGACGCTCTACTCGACCAGGTAGATAAGTTCCTGGCGCAGGGACACAATGCGGTGAAGATAAAAATCGGTCGGGACGCCGCGGAAGAAGATCTCGACCGTATCGTAGCCGTGAAGAAACTGATCGGCCCCACGCGACGACTGTTCGTCGATGCCAACCAGCGCTGGAATGTCGCTGACTGCATGAACCGACTGCAGAAACTAGCCGCGTTCGACCTTGGTTGGATCGAAGAGCCTCTCCATGCCGAGGATATTCGCGGGCACGCCGACCTACGCGGCTTCGTAGCGCTGCCCATTGCGGTCGGCGAGAGCCTATATACGCGGCATCAGTTCGCCGATTATCTCCAGGCCAACGCCGTCGACATCGTCCAAGCGGACGTATGCCGCGTCGGAGGTATCAGCGAGTGGCTGAAGATCGCCAATCTGTCAGCGTCCTTCCACCGCACCATGGCGCCCCACTACATGTCCGAACTCTCCGTCGCATTGATGTGTGCAATCGACAACGCGGACATTCTCGAATGCGTGCACGGCGGGAGCTTCTCCGAGGTGGGCGTACTTCAGGCGGAACTTCGCCTGGAGAACGGAGTGGCCTTTCCATTTGAAACACCCGGGCATGGGGTGGTGTTCGATCACGAAAAACTCGAACCCTTCGCTTTCGATCCTGCCGAACTTCGGACCCGGAGTATGCAGAGCGCAAAGTGAATGCGGATCCATCACGCGCGCATGGCGGTCGATTGCCACAACCTCCTAGGCGAAGGATGCAACTGGAGCGCATTGGACCAGAGCCTTTGGTGGACTGACATTGAAGGAAAGTGCGTGTTCCGCTGGGACGACAGCGGGAAAGTTGCGGCTGTGCGGCAACTTCCCAATCGTGCGGCGTTCGTCTTTCCACGCGCGCGTGGTGGGTTTGTGCTCGGCTTTCCTAAGTCTATAGTCATCACGGACCCAACCTTCACCGACTTCTCACAAGTGGCCGAAATCGAGCCGCATCTTGCGCAAACCCGTGTCAACGACGCTGCGATCGACCCCTACGGTGGGATCGTCTTGGGCACATACAATGAACAGAGCCGTGAGCCAGTCGGAGGCGTCTATCGCATTGCGCCCAATGGCCACGTCGTTACGCTCTTCAGCGGCGTAGCGGCCGCGAACGGACTGGCATTTTCGCCCGACGGCCGGATCATGTACTTCACCGACACAACAGAAGGCACCATCCGGCGTTTCGCCGTGGCTCCGCAATTTGCGGGTCTTGCCGAGATAGGCCCGCTGGCAGGCCCCAACATTGCCCCCGGATCGCCTGATGGCGCCACCGTGGACATTGAAGGGGGCTACTGGAGCGCCAGGCTACGAGGCGGCTGTGTCGTCCGTATCGATCGAAACGGCCACCTCACAGATCGCGTGGATCTGCCGACTATGGCGCCGACCTGTGTGGCACTTGGCGGCGAAGATCTGAGGGCACTGTTCATAACCTCACGGCGAGCCAGGCAATCGTCTGATGAACTTCTTCGATTTCCCGAGTCCGGGAACCTCTTCCGCGTGGAGGTCGGTCAGGCTGGCCGACCGCCCTTCAGTTGCAGAGTCTAATTTAGCTCTGGGCTGGGTGCAGTCCAGTGTTCGACTGCCGCGCAAGACCCCAGGACGCGGTTTGTGTCCGTGCATGGATCTAGTGGACGTCGTTCAATTCCGATCACCTGGGGAGGGTGATGAGCGGTCACCGGTTCGTGGGAGCTGCCCACACTCTGCGTGGTGCCCTCTTCGGCCTTGTCACCGGGACCCTTTTGAACGACGTGGGAGCGGTTTCCTGCGCGCCCAGCGAGAAGTGGACGGATCATGCGGATTGAACTAAGCCGCTAGTCGCAGCGGCTACCGATCCTCCGACAAGAATGGCGAGTGGCTCACCATGTCGGATGCGGCCGTCTCGCACGTTAAGATCCGCCGCTTCTTCAGGCACGGCATATTGCCCGCCGAGCAGGTCATGCGTTGCGCTCCCCATCAAATTCGCGCCAGCGACCTCGAAGATGATGCGCAGCATCGAGAACGTGGTGCGGGCGATCCTGCGGGAGGCCGGGATCAAGCTCGGCACGCCGTCGCGCACCGCTTTTGCCGGCCGCGTGCGTGAGCTGACGGACGGCGAGGTGATGGCGATGGTCGAGCCGCTGCTTGCGATCCTCGGTGTCATGTTGAGAGAGTTCGCCCGCCTGACGAAGCAGGTTCTCGATAGCGTGCGCAAGGAGGAAGTCTGCCGGCGGCTGATGAGCGCGCCGGGCGTCGGGCCGATCACTGCGCTCGCCTTCCGGCCCGAGCGGTTCGGCTCGTCGCAGGCGGTGGGGGCGCATCTGGGGCTGACGCCGGCACGCTGCCAGTCCGGCGAGACCGACATCCAGGGCAAGGTCAGCCGCTGCGGCGACGAACTCGCCCGCACCGCCATCTACGAGGCCGCGCATTCGCTGCTCGTGCGATCGAAGAAGTGGTCGAGCCTCAGAGCCTGGGGCATGAATAGTGCTAGGCGCCGGGGCATGGAGCGGGCGCGGGTGGCTGTGGCCCGCAAACTGGTCGTCATTCTGCATCACATGCCGGGCCGACGCGACCGAGTTCCTTGGAAAGGAGCCTGATCACCTGGCCGCGTGAACTGAGACAGATCGAGGAGCAAGCAACACGAACAAAGCCTTCGCCCGAAAGGGCGATGCCCCGATCGTCCCCTGGGGACGATGGGCGAGGCGATCTCGTTGAGAGTCCCGAACCTGCCGGCCCAAGCGCGGCAAGGTCGTGAAACAGGCGGCAAGGTCGTGAAACAGATTGAGACGCCTCGCCCTCCTGCCCCCATCACGCGGCGGCCCAAGCGCTGACCGCGAAGAGAAGCGAGTGACCCACGGAACGGTCCAGAAAAAGTGCAGGAGCATCTTGACCTCAACGACTCCAATCAGAGAGGACTCTTACTGCGCGCTTCGCAAAAACTGGACAGCGATTCCGCTAAATTCCGGACAGCGATTTCGCTAAAGTCCGGACAGTTTGACGAGGTTGGTCCTCGGCAGCCTGGTTGCCATCAGGGCTGATTGATTTCGCCGTTTTCTACCCTAGTCCAGAGGGGTGCGGTTTTTTGCTTTCGCATGCTCTCGCCCCGGAGGGCGATGCGGTGAGCATTGTGCACGATACGGTCGAGTATGGCGTCGGCGACCGTGCTGTCGGCAATAAGGTCATGCCAGCTTTGCCACGGGAACCTGGGCTGTGATCAGGGTGGATTTTCTCTGATAGCGCTCCCCGACGATTGCGAAGAGGTGGAAGCGCTGCTGATCGGAGAGCGTATGTGTTCCAAAGTCGTCGAGGATGAGCAACTGGACGCGAGTGAGCTTGTCGATGAGGCGAGGGAAAGAGCCGTCGAGGCGGACAAGCGCAAGATCCTCGAACATGAGCTGCACGCGCACATAAAGCACGGAGTGACCGAGCCTGGCTGCCTGCCTGCCGAAGGCACAGGCCAGCCATGACTTGCCGGTGCCGGTGTGGCCGGTGATGATCAGGCCCTCATGAGCGGTGAGCCATTGGCCCTGGGCTAGCGCCATGGTGTTGCGCCGGTCGAGACCGCGGGCGGCGGCGAAGTCGATGTCTTCGATACAGGCCTGGGCAAAACGTAGCTTGGCGGAGGCGAGCCGGTTACGGATGCCCTTGTCGGGCCGCAGGGTGACTTCGCGGTCGAGCATCAGGCCGAGCCACTCATCGCGGCTGAGCTCATTGGCGCCGGACTGCTCAGTCAATTCGCGCCAGGCGGCGGCCATGCCCGTCAGCCCGAGGGCTTGCATCTGGTCGAGGCTGGGGTTTGTCAGCATTCTTGCTTCCTTCACTGGTAGTAGGATCGGCCACGGATATTGGGTATGCGCAGGCGTGAGGGCCGTGTGTTCAGCCTGCGGTTTTTCCCGGTCGAGGTTGAGGATGGAGGCGACAGGAATAGGTGATGGCATTGATGGTGAGCGCCCGCTCACAGGCCGCATCGAGGCGCTGCGGTCCATAGCGCGTCGCCAGCGACAGAATGCCCATGGCCGAGCGATATCCCTGTTCCGGATGTGGCCTGTCGCGCATCATGCGTTCGACCAGGATGGCGGCATTGGGGCCGATCTGGGTCGCACGGCCGAACAGATTGGCCGGCGTGGTGTTGGCATAACGCTGATGCGCCTTGGGCATATGGTCGTTGACGGTGACGTGGCCGGAACGCTGGGAGCGGCGAACATGGCTGGCGACACGCTGGTGATCGTGGAAGATCTCGACCACCCGGTGAGTGAGCCGCACCTGGAGGGTGCATCCGATCAGCCGATGCGGCAGCGTGTCGGCAGGATCGTGGTGTCGTAATGCTCCGCCATGGCGGCGAACGTCGCAGTCAACGTCGGCTCGAACCAAAGGGCCTTGGCCACACCCAATTTGAGATTGTCGCACACAATTGCCTTGGTGACCCCGCCATAGAAGGTCAGAGCACGCACCTGGCCGTCGATCCAGTCCGGCAACTGCTGGCTGAAGCTGGCATGGGCGAAGGTCAGGTTGGAAGCACCCAGCACCGCGACAAAGATCTGGGCCGGATGGATGACACCGGTCGCCGGATCAATCACCGGCACCGTCGGCCCGGCATAGTCGGTCTGCATCACGGCGCCCGCCGCGTGCCGATTGCGGAACACGGCGCTTGTCCGCTGCCGGAAGGCGGCAAACCGCGCCGTCGGGATGGTTGGCGCGGTATTCCTGCCATAGAAGCGTCAGCGTCACGCTCTTGCGCTTCAACTCCCGGGCAACTAGGGGCCAGTCCGGTTCACTCAGATCCTGCGGTGGGCGACCGGCGCGGCCGAAGAGAAGCCGCTCCAGCTTTGCATCGTCATCACACCCGCTTGGCAGAGGCCAGGAAAGCCCGGCTTCCCGGGCCCGCAGCAAATAGGTCGATACCGAGCTCTTGCCGATCTTCAGCCGCTCGGCAATCTCGCGCACCGAAAGACCCTCTCTATGGGTCAGGCGCAGGATCGTCCGGATATCCCTCACTGTCGTTCGTCTTGCTTGCTTCCGTCTCGGCATCGACCCCTCTCAACGTTGTCGTGAGAGGCCTACCCGCAAAGACGGCGCAGCCGCGAACCTACCCGTCACTCCGCCGCCGGAAACTGTCCGGGATTTGTAATTACTCACGCCCTTGTCAGAGGCAAGAATCCCTGAATCTATGGGGATATGGATCGCACTGATTTGCAGCGTTTGACGAAGGAAGAGCTGATCAATCTGGTGCTGCGGATGCAGCGGCCAGAGAAGACATCACGCACTCGTCCAGGCCACCTTCGAGCGATCGGAAGGCGCGTCGGGACAGGGCAAAGCCTGGCGGCGCCAAGGCGGGTCATGAAGGTCACAGCCGCGCCATGAGTGAGGATGCCGATCGCATCATCGATCATCGTCCCGACCAATGCCTTTGCTGCCGCGCCAGCCTGTCGAGCGACCTTGCTGCCGAAACCGTCAGCGAGCACGACAAGATTGAGCTTCCTGCGAATCAGGCCTTTGATTGAGCGGCATCGGCGCCTGGCAGTCCGTTGCCCGTCCTGCGGCACGCTGGTCGTCGCGGCTGTGCCAGATGCGGCGAAGGGGACGCCGTTCGGGCCATGCGTGCACGCCGTAGCGACCTATCTCAAGACTTTCCAGGCCCTGTCCGCCTCCGCTGGCGTTCGCCATCCGAGCGTCTTTCATGGCCTGGCATTCAGGGCATGGGCGACAGCGTTCAGCTCCTCGGCGCCTGCTGGCAGAGATCCGTGCCTTTCGGAAAGTACTGGCGTAGCAGGCCATTGGTGTTTTCGTTGCTGCCGCGCTGCCAAGGGCTCTGAGGGTCGCAGAAGTAGACCTCAAGACCGGTGTCAATCCGAAGCTGGGCGTGCTGCGCCATCTCGGCGCCCTGATCCCAAGTCAGTGATCGTCGCAGATGTGTCGGCAGATCCATGAAGTTCCCCGATATTGCATCGCGGACGGCTTCGGCACCATGACCAGCAAGAGCCGGACCGTTCTTGATAGACTGATCCTTTCCATGGCCTTCCATGCGCGGCAAATGGAGTAGCATTGTGAAGCGCGTAGTGCGCTCGACCAACGTGCCGATCGCCGAGCTTCCGAGGCCGAGAATTAGGTCGCCCTCCCAGTGGCCCGGCACTGCCCTGTCGCCGATCTCTGCCGGGCGCTCGCTGATCATCAGTGCGTCCGCGTAAGGACTTACCTCGGTTCCGCGCACGTTCCCGGGGTAAACGCAATGCTCGGCCAGAGCGCAGGCAGGCCGAGAGCTCCCGCTTCAGAGCGCCGCGCCCCTCGATGTAGAGTGCTTGGTAGATTGCTTCGTGGCTGATGCGCATGGTCAGATCCCCGGGGCGCCGCTTTTTCCATACCACAACGGGTCCGTCGAAGGCGCTGCCTTCCGGTGTGGCGATCAGGCCGGCGATCCTGTCCTCCACGTAGTCGCGCAGGGCAGGATTGCCTGCCAGCTTGGTTTTCGGCCGTTGTGCCGCACGATCCGCATGCCGCTGCGCGGTGAGAGCTCGGTAATCGAAGTCACCGCGTCGCATGGCTGAGTTGCGCCTGATCTCGCGCGATATTGTGCTGGGCGATCGCCCCAGCTTGCGCGCGATGGCACGCACGCCAGTGTCCCTTGCGCACTCCAAGGCTACTTCCTCGCGTTCCGCGAACGAGAGGTTGCGGCTCTTCAGCAGTGGTGCCGAGGCGGCGAGATGTTTGGGAGGCATTCCACCAGAACTCCGAAACCACCGGCTTCCGACAGGCCCGGAGACGCCTGCTTCGACGCCGGCTTCCTCACTGGAGAGACCTGCCGCGATACCCCGCCAGAACCGGCACAGATGCTCACGTTGCCAGACTGGTGGCCGTCCTGGCGAGGATAATTTACGCCGGGTGGAGCGTTCGGATTTGCGTCTTCCTGTCGTCAATTTCACCTCCGGTAAAGGTGTTGCGACGACCGGTTGAATCCGCCCAATACGCGTGCGGGGCCTATTCCGAACTTCTGCATCGCCGCGGCATCCAGGCAAGCATGAGCCGTGTCGGCAATCCTTACGACAATGCGAAGGCAGAGGTGCAAGGTCTCGCCTATAAGGATGCAGATGATGCCCGCAAGCACATCGGTGCTTTCATAGAGACCGTTTACAACACGCAGCGCCTGCATTCGGCGCTCGACTACCTCAGTCCGGAGGAATACGAACAGAAGCATTCACGCGGGCGACAGATGGAAAAGGCTGCATAGCTTAACACGGGAGGTGTCCGCGATTTTCCTAGTCTCAGTCTGGGGGTGCACTCCAACCCTGTCCGGAGATTACCGGAAAGCCTGTCCGGACCTTTCCGAAACCCGCACTCTTACATCCGCTCTGGCAGTAAATATGCTAAACCGATTACATTATAGGAAGTATGTAACTCTAATGAAAAGGCGCAATTTGACCTCGGCACATGTCCAAGTCGGGCATGAATATCGATTTCAATATCCTGGAATCCAAGAAATGCCCTATATAGTGGAAAGTAGGCTTTATACACGGCCTCCTTTAAAACAAACAGATCTCGCCGCTGGAGCAGCCGTAAGCCGTAAATGCGTTGCTCGTTAGGAGTAGAAATCAACTCAATCAAGTTCTTCGGCAGAGGTTCATTCGGTTCTATGTCGATACCAAGCGTTGCAACCCTTCTCTTCTCTGCAATAGCTGCTGCTGCTACTGTACCGTGATGAGCCAATGATCCAACAATGCCGGCCGGCCAAGTCGGAACACCAGATTGTGTCTTTGGAATAGGCATCGGTGGAAATCCCAGTTCGCCAAGTAGTGTCCGGGCTATTATTCTAGCGGCACCGCTTTGGCGACGGACTTCGGCAACAGCTTGTCCTAGTGCGGTAACTTCGGAAGAAAACAAGGCGTCCTCGTCGGCGCGTTCTATCGGACGAATGCCGATGAGGATGTTCTGTTGATCAGACGGGATAATCTCCACCTATTGGCTCCTTTGCGGCTTTGGAAACATGAAACAGAAATCAACGGCTGGCGCCGCTTTTAGGGCTCGCACGCCGATCCAATTTGTTGGATTTGATCTGAGGCTGCATTTCCTCTCTACAGATCGTACAGGTTGCATCTCAATGAAACCGGGCATTCAGTGCGGCATGCCTCCAGTTGGAGTGTCCGCAATACCCGGTCTCCGACAACGGTAGTCACTGGTGGCTATCCAGAGGACGGGTCGGGCGGCAACGTCGCTCATTCGACGCTCTCTACTATCGTTGGCGAAAGATGACCGAATAGGCCTTCCAGAATCTCGCCCAATGTGTTGCGGGCAACGAAAGCGGAGCCTGGAACGTCAAAGTGATTTTTCGGCTCGGCCGCAGCACACCCGTTTTCGGGAGTGACCTCCTGTAATTCGGATCATGCGTGCTCGAGTCAACCGCCTAGCCCCCGCGGTCACTTCAAAATCCCCCGGGTAGGATCAGTCAAAATCCCCCACCCGCAAGACAGGACAGAAGTGGACTTGTTAGTTTGACTTTGTTTCCCGAGCAAGGGCTTCCGCGGCCTCTTTGAGGCGATAGCTGCGTCCATCGAACTCAAGGAGATGGCAATGATGCATCAGCCGATCGAGTATCGTCGTGCTCATGGTGTTGTCTCGCAGATATGTCCCCCAGTCCTGCACGACCCGATTGGAGGTGACGATGACGCTGCGGCGCAGTTTGTAGCGCTGATGGATCAGGGTCTGCAGCCATGCGCCGCCGTCGTCGGGGATGGCGCGTGCGAGGAACAGATCGTCGAGCACGAGGAGATCGCAGTCGATGATTGTTCGCATCTCTGCAGGAGCTGATGCGGCGTATTCGACATTACGTCATCAGCGACCAGGTCAGCGAAATCAACGCTGCTCTACGCGGCCATTACGCCTACTATGGCATCGCCGGAAACCTCCGGTCGCTGCTCAAGGTATATCGGGTCACGGAACGGTGCTGGTGCCGGATGTTGCGCAGCCGCAGCAGGGATGGCGGCCGCCTTACCTGGGACACTTTCAATCAGATCAAAGAACGGAACCCGTTACTGCGACCGAAGCTGCGGCTCCCGTACACGGCGCTGCAAGCACTCTGTCAAACGGCTTCCAAAACTGGCTCTGACGCACTTTTGGTGGTGATGGGGCCTACGCAGAACCGATGACGCGCGCCTGGAGTAGGTCGAGTTTTCCTCGGCCGTACATTTGGCGCTTAACGAGCTTGAGTTTGGTGATCTGCCCCTCGGTTTGGCCATTGGACCAGGGAGATGTGATCGCCGCGCTCACAGCCGAGCGTTTGAAGGCGCTCCTGTGCCAAATCTGAGAGGCTGTATCCGGATCAATACCACCTGCGCTCGAAGACATGGAGATCGCGCAGGGTGTGATCTACGCCGCGCAGGAAAAGGCACAGCGAGTCATCCAGGACCATTCGGACAACACCTCCGCTTCTCGCCGGCGCAGCCGCGGTGTAGGCGACGGGATTGACGTCGTTGAACCTGCAGCTGGCCACGACGGATGAGAGCAGCGCCCAATTTCGGCCCCGATCTCATTGCCAGGAAACATGGCATTTTTCCTTGTCAAGCATACTGGGTGCGGATTCCGACCGAAGCCGGCGGGGTATTCCAACGCGAAGCCGGCCACCGTTCCGATTTGATGCCGGCCACCATTCCGACGTGAAGCCGGCCACCTGTACCGATTAATTCCCGGCCGGGCTTTTGCCTCGGAGAGACGTATTCGCCTGGGTCAGTCCTCGGGCATGAGGCCCCTCGTTATCAACGAGGAATGGCTGATGCCCGCCAAGAGAGAACTGACCATGAGACAAATCCGACAGATGCTGCGGCTTGCCCGTGACGGTGTCAGCGCCCAGGAGATCGGGCGCACACTCGGGGCGGCACGCAGTACGATCCAGGATAATCTGCAACGAGTGGCAAAGGCCGGCTTGAGCTGGCCTCTTCCGGCCGAACTGACCGACGCCGTCTTGGAGCAGCGGCTGTTTGGCCATGCCGGTAGCAAGCCCGGGCTGCGCCGGCGCGCCGAACCGGATTGGGCCACGCTAGCTTGCGAGTTGAAGCGGCCCGGCGTGAATCTGATGGTGCTGTGGGAGGAATATCGCGAAGTTCGCCCTGACGGCTACGGTTATAGCCGCTTTTGTGACCTGTTCCGCGAGTTCGAGCGGCGCCTGTCGCCAACCATGCGCCAGGATCATGTGGCCGGGGACAAGGTCTTCGTCCATTATTCCGGCAAGAAGATCGCGATCGTCAACCGGGACACAGGTGAGATACGCGAGGCAGAGATTTTCGTCGCGGTGCTGGGGGCCTCCAATTACACCTACGCTGAAGCAAGTTGGACCCAGGCCCTGTCGGACTGGATCCCAGCCCATGTCCATATGTTCCGCTTCTTTGGCGGCGTGCCCCGCCTTGTGGTGCCCGACAATCTGAAGTCAGGCGTCAATCGGGCCTGTTTCTACGACCCCGAGATCAACCGTTCCATGGCATGATGGCGTCACACTACGGTGTCGGAATCCTGCCAGCACGTCAAGTTGAAGCTGGCGTCCGCTTCGCCCAGACCTATATCCTCGGGCGGCTGCGCCGGCAGACCTTCTTCTCCCTGGCCGAAGCGAACGCCGCGATCCTGGAGGTGCTGGAGCCCTGAATGGCCATGTCATGCGCCGGCTCGGCGTGAGCCGGCGCCATGTCTTCGAGACGATCGAGCAACCCGCCCTCGCGGCCTTGCCGCCGGAGGACTACCAGTTCGCCGAGTGGCGGCTCGCGCGCGTGTCCATCGATTATCACGTCGAGTTCGACAGCTTCTTCTATTCGGTCCCTTATGGTCTGATCCGCAAGCAGGTCGACATCCGCGCCACCGCCAGAACCATCGAGATCTTCTACCAGGGTCAGCGCGTCGGCGCCCACCAGCGCCGTTTTGGCGGGCGCCGGGCACAGTGATGGTTCGCGGGGCCTTGGCGCGTAGGAGCGCCGTGAGTTTTGCGAGGCGTTCTTGATGGATTGAAGTCGCGGCTACAGGCCGCTGGAACACGAGCCTTTCGTCGGCGGTATCGATCGCGTCCCGAACGCCGGCCGCATTGTGGGCGGGCAGGTTGTCCATCACGACGATGTCGCCCTGCGACGGAAGCTGCTCATAGGCCAGGAACACGTTGCCGTTCATGGCTCCGCCTGCGCTGGTGGGAAAAGCAAGCAGTCCCAGACTGTTCCTATTCGCAAGAGGGCGGAAGTGGTGTGATCGACCAACCGACTAGGTCGGTGGCACGTTGAAGTATGGCCTCGGTCCGAGTGCGGCTGGGCGAAGCGGCGATCACATGTCCGATCATGTCTCGGTAATCGCCTTTCCGGACGATCGTGCTCTCGGGTTCAACATAAAATCTGACCTCGACAACACCCGGTTCGGCCGCCGCCAGACTGGCCCCCTCGATCCGATCGAGGATGCCGTCGCGATCAGGAACTAAGAACCGCGCGGCCGAAGTGTGCGAATGCCTTCTGCGCAGATCGCATTCGTCACCGATGACAAGCTTGATGTGCTCGTTGATGATATCGACACCGTAGGCCAGTTGAATCAGCCGAGGAGTGGTCCAGCCCGGAAGACGCGCATTGACTTCCATTACGACTGGGCCACGCTTCGTCCATCGGAATTCAATGTTCGCTGGCCCCCAGCCAAGGCCGAGAGCCCGCAAGCAGCTCAGCGAAACGTCTGCAATACGCTCATGCTCCTCATCAGTCAGTGGGGCCGGAAACATGCTCTCGCAAGGGACGAAATAGGGTAGGCGGTCGAAGTCGGCGGCACCAATCGCAATGACCACGTTTCCCATCGTAGCAGCGTCATAGAATGGGCCTTGTGCGAATTCTTCGACCAGTATTCTAGGCGAAGACCGACATTTGTGCGCCCTCCCCAACAGATAGGTCGTATGCTCGGCCAACTCATCCACATCCCTGCACAATCGGACTCCGCTGCTGCCGCTGCCTTCGGCTGGCTTAAGTATCACCGGCAGGCCGATCTCTGCGACAGAGCATTCGACCTCCTTCGCAGTTGCTGCCAATCGGTAAGCAGGCACTGGAACGCCGGCCTGCGCGAGGAACTGACGTTGAGTAAATTTATCGCTACATCGTTCAATCGATGCGGGGGTTGGTCCCGGTAGATCGAAATGCCGGCAGAGCTTGGCAACTGTCACATAGAACGACTCGTCGCCACCCGCAAAACCAGTGATGCCAGCAATATCATGGGTCACACGCAGCCGAGAGCATACGTGCATCAGCGCATCGAAATTCTCAGTATCGATCCGGATGGCCTCAATGCTTTCCGCCGCAAGATAGTCGTACTGAGTTGGATCAGCCGCCAGGGTAATTGGATGAAGTCCAAGACGCTGGGCCGCTTCAACGTAGAGTGGACCACTAGTCCTATGACCTTCGACCAGGATCAGTGCTCTTCTTGACATTGTCTGTTGACCTTTCCTTGCGTGCGATGCGGTAGTCTGAGCGTAGATCGGTACCAGCTTTTCATTCTTTCTCTGTAGTTCCGTGGTCAGCACGGATACTACCGCATCCGATAGTTTCGCGGTAGCGACGCCCGCCCCATGGCACCTACCCCATATGGCTCACGCGATCCTCATGCTTTGATCTCTCTCTATCCGTTGCCGAACAGATGCGGGCTGCTGCAGGCTATGTTGTCGTCACTGAAAGGTAGCTTTGTGCCGTTCTGAGTGTTTTCTCGATATCAGAACGCAAGACCGATAGTTGCGGAGCTAGGTGCTTATTATTTTTTTCGATGAACCGGAGAAATTCCTCGTCGTACATGCTCACGTAGTTGAGCTTTCTGACTGCTTCGGCCGATAGCACCGGGATTGACGACAAATCCACTATGGTGCGCGGCTCCAACCGCAGAAGCGCGTTCCCAAGAATGGCTTGATATTCATCATTGACATCGGCGGTTGCGATCACAACGATCGACCGAGGTTCCCGTACGGACCCAATCTCCGCCGGGCGCATGAGCGAAACTTCTATGTCGGTCCAGGGGCGGAGACGTTTGCGAAGGTTCTTAGGGTTCCGCGTTACGACTACCGTTGAACGGAATCGCTCTCCCACACCACTCCTGATAAACTCGCGACCCAACATACCCGCCCCGACCATGTAAAGGCGGTCGGGTAGTTCTCCATTCTGAAACCGATCAGCTATGATGTCTCGGACGATCTGATCGTAGTTGAACGATGCAATAAACCGCTGCCGCTCGCGCGAGGCACGACCTATATCAATTGCCAGCCGTGCGATCTGGAAAATCGGAAGATTTGGATCAAGACGTTCGATAGCATTCGCAAGTTGATCGGTGACGTAATTCTCGCCGAGAATCTGGGAATGAGCGCCCGACGCAATCTCGGCGAGACGCTGAGTAATAGGGACCGCACCTGCGATGTGTTCGCATGAAAAGCCAGAGAATATTGTGCTGCTATCAATAGTTCTCAGCGCAGGCTCTTCACCGTAGATCTCAACCCGTAAGCAGGTCGTGACGAGGAGAACTCCGCTTCTCGCGAGGTCGGTCGCAAGTGGTTTGATCTTCGCCGAATGCTGCGCCATTGCCAAAGGCGAAGTCATTTGGTGATCAACATAAAGGCCAAGGAGTCTACTCATGTTCCATCCTGACGTTAATCGAGGCTCAATTGATAGCTGACGCAGAACGCCCTCAAGTTCTCGGTCTTGCACCGAACCTTCCTTTGCCGCGACAGGGCAGTATCCTACGCCGTTGCAATCAGGAGCGGGCTAGCGGGTCGGCCTTTGGTAGCAGCCGATGATGCGGATCTTCTGCGGGAGGTCGACGAGGACGGCGAGCGTATTTGGTGGACTTGCCGACCCTTCCCGCTAGAAGGCGGATCTGTTGCAGAACCTGACATATTGTTTTCCTTTGCTCCTTCGGGCGACGTCATATCGGTTGGCAGTTCCGGTCGCCTCGCCAGGAAGCAGCAAAAGTCGCGCCAGTTGCGCATAAGGACCGCAGCAGAACTGTCTTGCACATTGTTCGAGGGCTTTAATGAGAGTGCGGCAGGGCACGGGTTGAACAACACTTTGTCGCGGACCCGACAAACCCGACGGGGCTTCATGGTTTACCTAAATCGGCGCGAGGACCGGCGCGACCGATTGGCGGTTGCCGGCGCGCGTCACCGAAAGTCTACTGGGAAGCGATTTTGTTCAGCGAGCAGCGTGACCTGCCCTCGGCCAAGCGGTTCTTCAAAAAAGCGCTGGCACGTCATGGCCGGCCCGACCGCGTCGTCATCGATGGTAGCCAGACCAACCAGGAGGCTATCGTTTCCTGTGACATCACAAATCGCTTGCAGGATCGTTCCCGGCGTCGGCTGACGCCGATCCGGATCCGCAAGAGTAAATACCTGAATAACCGGATCGAACACGACCATCGGGGCATCAAGAGCCGCATCCGGCCAACGCTCGGCTTCAAATCACCAGCATCAGCCGCGATCATCCTAAACGGCATCGAAATGGATGCGTAAGCCACAGGCGAGGTTCGCCTTCAATCCGGATCCATCCCTGGCCGAGCAGTTCCAAATCCTTTCCGCGTGATTGGCCTCGTGTCAGATCTCTCTGCGCTCCCATTCAGCCGTTGCAACAAAACCGTACAGCGCGGATCGTCTCGATAGAGGAATGGATCAGATCGGCGCCGTTCACTCGCGCGGCCGGGGGACACGCGGTGACTTTTGTCACCGAGAAGAAACGAAGACTTCAGCGGCCGGCTGCGTGTGCTACTGTTTGCCAAAGACAATTCGGAGGTAAACTAATGGCCAAAAGGCGAGTCCTTACTGGGGGCATTGCGCAAGAGTCCCACAGTTTCAATCCCATCCTGACTCGCCGCGAGCGCTTCACGATAATTGAGGGCCAAGGTGCAGTTGAACGCAGTCGCGGAGCAAACTCGACGTTCGGCGGGGTAGTTGACTCCGCGTATGCGGCCAGCGTTGAGTTAGTCGTTCCCACCCTATTTCGGGCACAATCCGGGGGACCCGTGGACGATTTGGTTTTCGCAGAAGTATGCGACATTATGGTTGATGCCGCAAAGCGCGGCGACTTCGATGCAATCGTCCTGCCGTTGCACGGTGCCATGCTTACGCAGACTTCGGCCGACCCAGAAGGTGTTCTGATTGAGCGACTACGGGCTATCGTCGGCAAGGACCTACCGATCACCGCCGCTTTCGATCTTCATGCTCACGTGAAGGAAAGCACTCTAGAGCCCTTAGATTTCCTCTCCGGCTACCTGACGAATCCGCACGAGGATCAGTCAGCCACGGCTAAACGTGCGTTCCGTGCGGCGATGGATATTCTGGACGGCACGTTCAATCCAGTTCTGGCCGCGACCTTCCTCCCGATACTGACGCTGGGTAACGACACAACGCTCGCCGGCCCGCTCGTCGAGATACATGAGTATGCCCAAAATGCTGTGAAGCAGGGCAGGGCATGGGATGTGTCCATTTTCAACTCCCAGCAATTCCTCGATATTCCTTCGATAGGACAGGCTGTACTTGTGTATGGGAATGATGAATCTCGTGAAGCACAAAAAGTCGCGAACGAGATAATAAGGATGATCTGGACTTTTCGTGACAATTTTATAATCAAATACCCGGCGCTGGAAAAGGAACTGGAGAATGTCGAGGGCTCTTCTGGCCCAATCATCCTCGGTGACCAGGGAGATCGTGTTGTAGCAGGCGGACCGGGCGATAGCACCTGTATCCTGAATTACCTGTTGCAGAACAAAATCGACGTTCGAACCTATTTCCCCGTCTATGATCCCGAGGCCGTTGAGACTTGTGACCGGGCAGGGATCGGCAAAGAAATCAGTCTGACCTTTGGTGGTAAATTTTCCACAGGCAGCCCAAGTGTAAGCGCCCGAGGAAAGATAGCTAGCCTCGGAGCGAATATTCCTGTTACGTACGACGGTCCGTGCGACAGAGGCACCAAAACTTATATCGAGAAGTACGCGGTCTTCAGGATCGACAACATTTACGTCGTTCTGACAAACCAGCCTTACGGGTATATCGATCCAGCTTATTTCAGAGCGGTAGGTCTCGACCCGAGCGCGGCTAAGATCATTGTTACTCGCTCTGGATATCATTATCAGCTTAATTTCGCGAAGCTTGGCCGCGTCGTTACGGTAGACACGCCTGGCATGACTTCATATAACCTGGATCAGTTTCGATGGCAGCACGCGCGGCCATTCTATCCGCTCGACGCAATAGAATACGAGCCGCGCCAATATACTCGCCGCCGCTCGTGACCTGCGGACGGTCGAGCCTGGCGCGAGTGCTGGTGGATTGTCCAAATTGATCCGACGGTGCGCTTTGCGACCGACGTCTTTAAACTAAATGCTGCCGCCCTGACGTTGCCCCCAAGTTTTATCCAATCCTGAGTTCGCTCCGGCGATGAATGTTGCCCTGTTGGGCGGTTTGAGCGACGGGCACCGGCGCGGAGCTGATCATCGTGCGCAGCGCTGTGTCCCGTCGCGGGGTGAAGGTGTGGGCGAACTCGAAGGGGGTCTGCCATCCGAGCCGCGAATGTGGGCGATTGAAGTTGCAGTCTGCCCGCCAACTGGCCAAGACCGCGCGAGCCTGTGCCAATGAGGTGAACAGCATCTCGTTCAGCAGTTCGTCACGGAGGCGACCGTTGAAGCTCTCGATGAAGCCGTTCTGCATTGGCTTGCCCGGCGCGATATAATGCCAGTCCACGCGGCTTGCATCGGCCCAGGCAAGGATCGCATTGCTGGTCAGTTCGCTGCCATTGTCACTGACCACCATCTTCGGCTTGCCGCGTTCGATCATGAGCCGATCGAGTTCGCGGGCAACCCTCACGGCGGACAGAGACGTATCCGCGACCAACCCCAGGCACTCGCGCGTGCAGTCGTCGACGACGGTCAATATCCGGAGCGACGGCCATCGGTCAGCTGATCCGACACGAAGTCCAGTGACCAACGGTCGTTGGGTGCAACGGGGACCATCATCGGTGCCCGCGTTCCAATGGCTCGCTTGCGGCCGCCACGGCGCCGAACGGCAAGCTTCTCCTCGCGATAGAGCCGGAACAGACGCTTGTGATTGACCACATAACCTTCCCGCCGCAGCAGCACATGCAGGCGGCGATAGCCGAAGCGCCGGCGCTCATGCGCGATCGCCTTCATCCGCTCCCGCAGGTCACCATCGTCGCCACGGCTCGCCTTGTGGCGAACCGTCATCCGGCAGCAGCCGATGGTCTTGCACGCCCGCCGCTCGCTCATCTCGAAAGCCGTTCGAAGATGCGCGACGGCCTCTCGCTCGGCAGCGGGCGTCACCATTAATGGGATGGTCCGCCTCGTCCTCCTGCCGCATCATGAGGCTGTCAAGTCGAAGGAGGTTGCAATGCCACAACGTAATGTGCCGCGTCCTGCCGCAGTCTACGGAATCGATATCGGTAAGAACATATTCCACGTCGTTGGCCTCGGAAGCGACGGCGTGCCAGTTCAAAAGGTTCGTTTCCGACGTGACGCGCTGCTACAATTCTTCGAGCG
>NZ_JAMYOI010000052.1:0-20506 GCF_040319775.1 Mesorhizobium sp. M0870 | reverse complement strand
TGAATACATCTGCAAAATCTGGACAAAAGAGCCCGAACGATTCAGGCTCCATCCAACCCATCAAACCTTGGGACTAAACATCTAGTGCGCCCTTACGCCGGTCAGTCGTGGGCAAGAGGCCGGCACGCAACCTTCTACCCGGTCCTCGATACCGCGCAGCAACAGCTCGTGAGGTCTTAACGCGTCAGGAAGGTAGCCGCCATTACCTCGCACCTTGCGTCAAGCCTCTCCCTCAAGACACAATAGCGCAGGTCGTGCATTGCATGCAGGTCTCGGCGAAGTCCTCGTAGCAGTCTGGTGTAATCATCTGGATCATCAAAGCCTCCTCGGAGGGGAAAATTCCCCGGAAGGGGAAGCTTCGTGATGGCGCAGCCTGTCCAGTTGCATAGGTCAGAAACGTTAGCGATGCGAGGATTTCGAACTGGCGAGACGCGCAACCAACTGGCTTCTGATCCGTTACGCCGAGCTTCCCGCGGGCGTTATCGAGAGGAAACGCGGCCGTGTACCGCGTGATCCCAAGGATGCAGCAGATCTCCCAGGCCGTGCTGCCCATTGCAGGCACTCGTATTCGCGCGCCGCCAAAGGCATACCGTCGACGATCCGTTCAGCGGACAGTTTTCGCCGGACAAAATGTGGAACAGGTCGCAACGTATGGGAGATAGTCGTCATAACGATCCGCGACGAGGAATGCTGTTCGCGCCTGTCAGCGCCAAAGGGTCAAACCGCAAAATTGCTCTGGAGAACGATAATTGGGATCGTCACACCAGGAAATGCCGAACTGGGCCGCTTCGTCAAAGACCCTCAGCTCAGCTTCTGATGACTCATACCCGGTAGTGCAGAGCCCCACCGAATGGGCATCCGCCGAAGCGGGCACGCACGATAACGGAATCGACGCGCTGGTACTGGTGCTCAAGACGACGCGCTGTTGCTTGCAGGTGGCAGGTGCTCGACATCATGTTTCAATATTGATCATACTGTTCTTCTCAATATCCATTTTACTGGCGAGATGCAGTGAACCTGCAACGCCTCAGAAATGCGCCCTGCCGGCGGGGAGGTGCACCGGCAGGGCTCGCCGCCCGCAGCAAAATGTGAGGACCGGCAGCAGCGGCAAAAATGCTGGTTGGCGCCCGCAAGAATTATACTGCGCCTTCTGCCTTCAAAGCGCGGAACGTCGTGTCAACTGATCTCGCCGTGGCGTCGACGATGATGTCCACTTGGTTCCTGGTGATGATCAGTGGCGGGGCAAAGCCGAGGATATCGGCATGCGGCATGGCCCGACCGATGACCCCATTCTCAAGCAGAGCAGCGGCGGCACGCGCTCCGACCTGCAGCTCGGGCTCAAAAGGTACGCGCGCTTTGGGATCCCGCATCATCTCTACGGCGGACAGGATCCCGACGCCGCGAACTTCGCCGACCATAGGATGTCCCTCCAGTTCGGCTTTCATGCGGGAAAGCCAATAGGGCCCGACATCCTGGACATGTTCCAGGATGTTTCTTTCCTTCAGGACTTTGATGTTGGCGAGTGCGGCCGCCGCGCAAAGCGTATGACCGGAATATGTCCAGCCATGGCCTAGAGCTCCGTGCTTCTCCGTTCCTTCTTCCAGGACCTTCCAGACGCGGTCGCCGATAATTGACCCGGAGATGGGGAGGTAGGCGGAACTGACGCCCTTGGCGATGGTAACGAAATCCGGACGCATGCCACAGAGGTGGGAACCGAATTTCTCACCGGTTCGCGCGAAGCCGCAGACCACTTCATCGGCGATTAGAAGGATATCGTACTTGTCGAGCACCGCTTGAATGGCGGTCCAGTATCCCTTTGGGGGAGGAACAATGCCGCCGGTCCCAAGTACAGGCTCCCCGATAAAGGCTGCAACCGTCTCCGGACCTTCGGCGAGGATAAGGGCTTCAAGTTCATCTGCACAGCGCTTGGAGAATGCTTCCTCAGTTTCGCCCTCATGCGCCTGGCGATAGTAATGCGGCGTCGTTGTATGGCGCACCAGGTTCAAAGGCAGGTCGAAAAACTTGTGAAAAAACGGTAGGCCCGTCAGGCTACCGGTGACCAGCCCGGAACCATGATAACCGCGATGCCGCGAGATGATCTTCTTCTTTTCGGGGCGACCCAGAATGTTGTTGTAGTACCAGACGAGTTTGATGTTGGT
Organism: Mesorhizobium sp. M0870; assembly: GCF_040319775.1. Taxonomy (NCBI): domain Bacteria; kingdom Pseudomonadati; phylum Pseudomonadota; class Alphaproteobacteria; order Hyphomicrobiales; family Phyllobacteriaceae; genus Mesorhizobium; species Mesorhizobium sp. M0870. Next base: position 18,347 of record NZ_JAMYOI010000052.1, on the reverse strand, counting down.
TTCATTGGCATCGGACCCGGACAAGCCAAAATAGACCCTTTGCATGTTCTGCCCGAAGTATTCGACCACGGCCTCCGCCAAGCGGGCAACGGGCTCCGTGCCTTGGCTGGCATAGACATGGGCGAACGGCAATTCATGCGCCTGCTTGGCAATGGCGTCGGCGATCTCCTTGCATCCATATCCCATGTTGACGCAGTAGAGCCCGCCGAAACCGTCGAGACTTTTGCGGCCCTCCGTATCCCAAATGTAGACACCGTCTGCACCGGCCATTATTCGGTTTGGCGTCTCGCCGCGACTGTGCTTTGCCAAGTGCGTCGACGGATGAAAGACAAAGCTCCGATCCTTCTCTTGAACTTGCGCTGTTCCCAGATTTGTTAGGCTCATCGCCCCTCTCCTCTTCATCGCTCTGCGGAAAACACTCGGTCAGCCGCTCGTCAAGGTGTGATTATACCGACGGACACACCTCGGCTTCCACGGGAATGCGCATCCTCCACCGACGAATGCACGGAACTTGCGTCAATCTCCGTGGAAAACACCGGCTGCGGGAACTTACCGTTGTCTTGAAGCCGACAAGGGGATCGGCGAATTGGATTTCACGGATTTGGTCACGATAAGGCTATAGTATTGATCGATCCCGAGGCCTACCTGCAGCAGGCCTTCCATGAATTCCTGATACGCAGCCATAGAAGGTGCTGCTACGCGCATCAGGTAATCGATCTGCCCGCCGATAGCCCAGCAGTCCAAAACCTCGGGGATGGCATGAATCGCGGTCTCAAAATGTCGTTGGTCCTCGAGACGGTGACGATCCAGAACGACCTCCACCATGACGAAGATCACGCCCCCGGTGAGGGATGGACTGAGCCGTGCATAATACCCTTCAATAGCCCCTCCAGTTTCGAGTATGCGGAGCCGCTCCGAGCAAGCCGACGCCGAGAGATGAACGCGTTTCGCAAGCTCGCTTTTCGATATCCGACCGTCTGCTTGCAGCTCGGACAGAATCCGGAGGTCCCAAGCGTCCAGGCGTACTGTGTTGAGTTTCGACTTCATGGCCTTGCCGGCTGAATTATGGCTTTACGTTTAGGCTGTTTTTGGGTCTGCGCCAATTGCCTCAATGGCGCGCCGTGCCAACCCAGCATTGCGTTCCTCGCAGGCCTTGCAGGCGTGGGCATGGCTCATTCGTACAGTTGACCAAACGAAGCGCCCAGCCTTCTCGTTGCTCTTCGAAGTGGATGGATGTAGGCAGGAGGGATCGCCTGACGGGAATATTCAAACGCCGATGTTGCGCGCGATGCTGTCGGCAGCCATCCGCTTGCGCCACTCAATCGGACCGGAATTGTGGATCGAGTTTCCCTCAACATCAACAGCCATGATCACCGGCATGTCCTGCACCTCGAATTCATAGATCGCTTCCATGCCCAAGTCTTCAAAAGCAACGATCCGTGCCGCCTTGATCGACTTTGAAATCAGGTACGCAGCGCCACCCACTGCGATGAGATAGGGCGTTCTGTGTCTCACAAACGACTCGATGGCCGCCGGGGCCCTCTCCGCTTTGCCGACCATCGCATATAGCCCGGCCTCGGCCAGCATCTTTTCAGTAAAACCGTCCATGCGGCTGGAGGTTGTCGGGCCAGCTGGCCCGACAACCTCATCCCTCACTGCGCGGACTGGTCCAACGTAGTAGATCACGCGTCCCCGCAGATCGACTGGAAGTGGTTTGCCGGCATCGATTAGGTCGACCATTCGCTTGTGGGCGGCGTCACGGCCCGTCAGCATCTTTCCGGATAATAGAAGGGTTTCCCCGCAGCGCCATATTGCCGTCTCTTCCTTCGTGATTCCATCGAGATTGACCCGACGGACGCCGGTTGTGTGCAAATCGTCATGACCAATCTGGGGCCATTCGGAAATGTCGGGCGGTTCAAGCGTGACGGGTCCCGAGCCGTCCAAGGTAAACTTCAGGTGCCGGTTCGCGGCGCATTGCGGGATAAGTGCCACAGGCTTGGACGCCACATGGGTAGGATAACTCGCAACCTTGACGTCAACGACTGTCGTCAGACCACCAAGGCCTTGGGCGCCGATGCCCAGCGCGTTAATCCGCTCATAAAGCTCAATCCGCAGTGCCTCCTCCGGGCTTGACGGCCCCCTAGCGATTAGTTCCGACATGTCGATTGGCTCGTTCATGGCCTCCTTGGCAAGCAGCATCGCCTTTTCAGCGCTACCACCGATGCCGACCGAGATCAGGCCGGGTGGGCACCATCCGCTGCCAAGGGTCGAAACGGTGTCGACCACCCAGTCGGCGACGGACGCGCTGGGGTTAAGGGTGGTGAAACGCGCCTTGTTTTCCGATCCGCCGCCTTTTGCGGCGATGGTGATCTCAAGCTGGTTGCCTTGCACAAGGTCGACGTGGATGACCGCTGGTGTGTTGTCACGCGTGTTCACCCGCCCGGCAAGCGGATCCGAGACGATCGATGGTCGAAGAGGATTGTAGGGGTCGAGATAGGCTTGGCGGACGCCCTCATTCACGAGGTCGGCGAAACTGGCCGTTGATTTGATGCGGACGCCCATGCCGACCTTGGCGAAAACCACCACAAGGCCGGTGTCCTGGCAGATCGGGCGCCGTCCGAACGCCGCCATGCGGGAGTTCAGCAAAATCTGCCCGATGGCGTTCTTCGCCGCCGGGCTCTGCTCGCGCGCGTATGCCTGCGATAGGTATCGGATGTAGTCGGGGGGATGGCAGTACGAGATGTACTGAAGGGCGTCGGCGACGCTCTTTGTAATATCCTCGCCGGCAATGGTCCGTGTTTTTTTATTCACCGAATCTTATCCGAATGACCCAAGCCCGTTCACCAGTTTCAGGCTTTGGAAGCTCCGCAATCCCTGCTCGCCCCCCTCATATCCATAGCCGCTCTGTTTGACGCCCCCATATGGTGCATCTGCGGAAACCCCTTTCAGGTAATTTACACTGAGCGCGCCTGCCGAAAGGCCGCCGATCAGCGCCCGTTTCGCATCGGTGGCGCCGGTGAAGAAGTAGGCAGCCAAGCCATACTCAGTGGCGTTGGCTTCTTCGATCGCCTCCTCGATCGTGTCGAACGCCGTTACGGTGAGGATCGGCCCGAACGGCTCGTCATGAAGCACTCTCGCATCCCTTGGCACCCCTGTCAGAATGGTTGGCGGCCAGTAAAAGCCTGGCTGGTCAAGGCGGGTGCCGCCGGTTTCGACGCGGGCGCCGCGATCGACCGCATCCTCGATCAGACGCTGCATGGCCTCGATTCGCCGTACGTTCGCCATTGGCCCCATCTCCGTCGCCGGATCGTCCGGTGGGCCGATCTTGATCTTGCGAGCGGCTTCCGTCATCCGGGACAGGAATTCCTCATAGAGAGGCCGCGCGACGAGGATCCTGCTGGGCGCATTGCAGCTCTGGCCCGCGCACTCGAACTTGTATTCCGTGATTGCCGGTATAGCTTTTGCCAGGTCGGCATCCTCGCATACAACGACCGGGGAGTGCCCACCGAGTTCAAGGATGCATCGCTGCAAGTTGTTTGCTGCGAGCTTGGCGAGCTGTTTTCCAACCTCGGTAGAGCCCGTGAAAGTTAGGACCTTGACGATCGGCGAGCTGAGGAGATGCCGGGATATTTGCACCGGAACGCCAAAGACGAGATTGACCACGCCGTCCGGAATACCCGCTTGGCGCAAGGCGTCGACGAAATGCACAGCCGCGCTTGGTGTCTCTTCAGCCCCTTTGAGGATCACCGGGCAGCCTGCCGCCAAAGCAGGGGCGAGCTTGCGGGCGATGAGCACGGCGGGATAGTTCCAAGGCGTAAAGGCAGCAACGACGCCAAGGGGCTCGGGGACGATCATCCGGTTCGGGCCCATCGGAACAGGGGCCGACAGCGCTTCGGCGTGGGTGCCGTTCCACTCCAGTGTTTCGACAGCGCGCGCGTACTCACCTGTCGCTTCGGCAATCGTCTTTCCCTGTTCGGTCGACAAATCCTTCGCTGCGTCTCCCACCTTCGTGGCAAGGATCCTGGCGGCCGCCACAAGGATCTCGCCGCGCTCTTTTGCAGGCCGTGAGGACCAAGCCCGGAGGCTTCGCTCTGCAGAAGCGAGAGCCTCATCCAGATCCGACACCGAAGCCGCGGCCACCGAGCCAAATACCTTCTCCGTCGCCGGATTGATCACTGGCAGAGTAATTCCGTCACTACCGGCTCGCCACCTGCCATTGATGAAAAGCTGATAGCTCGTGGCGTTGGGCATCGCATGCTCCGCTTGACTGAATTCTTGCCAGTGCGAGGCCTAGCCGGTTTCCGGACCATGGGCTCGCTTCTCTGCAGTTTCATCGCTATCGTCGGGTCCGGTCAAATATTGAATATCGCCCAAAACCATCTGGAATCCAGATTGAAGTCGCTCAAGCAGCCGCAGGAGCGGTAGCACCTGGAACTTGGTTGAAGGATGTGCCTAAGCCCGGTCCGGAGCCGTGGCCGACCAGTGCCTGCTCTCAATCAATGTCCTGACGACCTTGGGGATCAGCTTGCGGACCGCAGAAACGGCTGGAGAGCGCTCATCTTTCGGGTTGACGGCAAGCACAACGGAACGGGTGATCACTGGATCAATGATTTTAACCGTCCGGACCTGGCCTTGAGACGCTTCTTTCTGAATGGCTGACGGGGTAAGAATAGAATAGGCCTTTCCTTCCATGACCATATTGATGATAGTAGAAAGGGAGTCGACTTCGAAGCTGACGTCCAGCACACAACCGTGTTGCGCAACGACATCAGCCACCGACCGCCTGACATTGTTGTTGCGCATTGGAACCGCCAGCGGGAACACATGCAAGTCGGCGAGCGGTATCGACTCTTCGAAAGGCGGTTCACCCGGCGGCACCACCAAACAAAATTCTTCGCGGGCCAGCACCGTCATTTGCCCCACACTCTCGGCAGTGCGGTAAAGGACAGCCAGATTGAAGCGGCCAGCAGCCATCCACTCCTCCAGCGGTCCCGTCATGCCCTCGATCATCTTAAGCGAAATCCGCGGCAATTCTCTTCTTACCGATTCAAGCAGGGGACCGCTAAGGACGCGAGCGGCTCCGGACGGGATGCCAATGGTCACCTCTCCGGAAGGAGCAGCCACCGAATTGGTCAGCTCGGCCTCAGTGAGCTGAATTTCCTTCAGAATGATCCGCGCCCGCTCAAGCAGCTTGTCCCCGGATGCCGTGAGGCTGACACCGGTCCTATCGCGAACCAGAAGCTGGGTACCGAATCCTTCCTCCAGTTGACGCACATGCAGGCTTAGAGCGCTTTGAGCAACGTTGAGGGTCGCAGCTGCCTTCGTGAAACTGCCGGCTTCGACGACGCCGACAAAGTATCTTAACTGCCTGATGTCCACGATGAACAAATCCAACCGGGGCATGATCCCCAGTGCTTTCATGTCTATCTCGAAACGAGATGGCCGGCAAGTCGCAAAAACTGTTGCACCAGTTCGAAAACAGCTGTCCGGCCGCTGATTAAACGCTCAGTTATTGCTGGCGAGAGCCAGGATCTCGTGGGCGCGCCGCACCACTGGCGGATCAACCATCTTACCATTCAAAGAGAATGCAGACAGTCCCCGCGTGGCGGCATCATTTTCCGCCGCGACGACACTATGGGCCCACTCGAGTTCCGGTGCGCTTGGCGAGAAAGCTTCATTGAATATAGCCACCTGAGTCGGATGGATCGCCAAAGCTCCGGCGAAGCCAAGACGCCGCGCATGCGCCGCGGCTTCTCGAAGTTTATCAGTGTCCGAGAACTCGCCGATGCTTCCTATGAAGCCCAGCGGGAGCAACCCAGCCGCACGGGCGGCAAACAGAACAGAAAGGTTCGGCGTCAACAGAAGGTCGAATTCGGGGGCACCGCCAACAGCGGCGCTAAAGTCTTCAGGACCAAGCGCCATTGCGACCATTCTTGGATGCGCCGATGCGATGGCCGCGAGTCTATGCAAGGCGCCGGGTGTCTCGATCTGGGCAAGGAACCGGATGCGTCCCTGAGCAAGATTTCTTTCTCGTTCAAGGTCCGATACCGCATTCGCGATCTCTAATACCCACTCTGCCGAATCGGTCTTGGGCAGAACAAGTGCGTCAACACCCGCCATCACGGCTGCGTCGATATCGGCCGCCAAGGCGCGCAAACCACGATTCACTCGGACCAAAACAGATGCGCCCTTCCGGCCCACCTTTGCCACGGACGCAGGAAGCTGCCGCCGTGCCTCGCCCTTTTGATCCTGGGGAACGGAGTCTTCGAGATCCAGTATAACGCCATCTGCTCCGCGCTCATGAGCCGCCTCCACAAAGCGCGGAACGTGAGCGGGAACGAAGAGCAGGGATCTCCACCGGGGTACAGACATCGCGCATTCAACAGCCGGAACGGTGTCCTTGATCATGGAGACGCCTTTGCGGTCGATTTTAGCGAGGGCGGTGGCAGTGAGCTTGCTGGGCGGCCGATGCGCTGAGATGGCCCGAAGTATGCATGCTCTCTGTAAGTCGCGAGCGCACTCACCTTACCGAGACGCGCGCTCACGCTGACGCGGCTTTTGTGCGCAAGCCTGCTAGAACCTCCTCGCGGACAGCCTCGGTATGAGCGCCAAGAGCCGGCACCGGGCGCAGCGAGGGGCGCTCAGAGTTGAAGATCGCCGCCGGCGCTATCGTCTCTACATTTCCTTCAGGTGTGGCTACCTCAACCCTGCGAACGTGGGGATGATTTGAAACATCCGCCACTTCGTTCAGTCGGCCATATGCCAAGCCGGCGGCCTCAAGCTCCTGCATTGCTTCCTGGCAGGACAGTTCTGAAAATCGCCGTTCAATGATCTGGTCAAGTTGCGCACGGTGACCGAGACGCTCCATATTGTCAGCAAAACCAGATGCGCGTGTGAGCGCCGGCTGTTTCAGGAACTTCTCGCAGAAATTCACCCATTCACGGTCATTCTGAACCGAAAAGATGACCTCTTTGCCGTCGGCGCAACAATATGCGCCATACGGAGCCAGCGACGGGTGTTTCACGCCCGCGCGTACTGTGTGATAGCCGCTGTAGTCATGTTGTAGAACCGGAACATTCATCCAGTCTGCGACGGCATCGAACAGTGACACCTGGATGCTGGTCCCTTCGCCGGTGACCTCGCGGTGATACAGCGCCTGAAGAATGGCACTATGCGCCGTCATGCCTGCCGAGATGTCGCAAACCGAGACCCCTATACGCGCGGGCCCTTGTTGGGTGCCGGTGATCGCACATAAACCTGTTTCAGCCTGGACGATGAGATCATAAGCCTTCAAATGGGAATACGGCCCTTTCTCCCCGAAACCAGAGATGTCGCAGGTGATCAGCCGCAGAAAGCGTCGACGGAGATCAGCAGACGCGAAACCCAGTTTCTCGATGCTGCCCGGCTTCAGATTCTGGATAAAGACGTCAGCACTGGCAATGAGGGTGTCGAGGACGGCGCGATCCGGCTCCAACCTCAGGTCCAGACAGACCGACTCCTTACCCCGGTTGAGCCAGACGAAGTAAGCACTCTGTCCCCGAACCAACTTGTCGTAGCTTCGGGCAAAATCGCCTTCGGGCCTCTCGACCTTGATCACCCGGGCGCCGGCGTCCGCAAGGCGAGACGAAGCGTAAGGCGCGGCAACGGCCTGCTCCACTGCCACGACGGTGATCCCCTCAAGAGAGTTCTGCATGCGACACCGTGCTTTTCATCCAACATTTTCGGTATGAGCCCGACGATGGTTCAGCATCGCCAGCAATCGGTTCTGTTCGTTCCCGACGATGGAAAATGCCTCGTCGACGCCCATTCCGGGCTTTGCAAGCATCATGTCGGCCTGGGTTGCCACCGATACGTGGACAGAAGCTTGGGCGGAGAGGTCTGTCTCGGTACAGCTTCCCCCGACATAAGCTCCGACCTTGTTTTCCTTACAAAGGAGAACCGCACGCGCCGTGTCGGCAATTGAGCCGACATCGGGCGTCTTGATTTGAATGAGATGCGTGGCCTTGGCTTCGGCAAAGAGCCGAATATCCTCAAGCGTATTGCATCTCTCATCCACGACAATGCGAGCGCTGGAACCCCGGTTGTCTAAAATCGATACGATCTTGGCGTAGTTCTCAATTTGTGCTTGCGTCGAACCAAAATCCGCCGGGGACTCGATGTTGAGCGTGAAATCCGGGACGGTATCTGCAACTTTGCAGATAAAGTCCGCGATGCTTTGCGGCTCCAGGCCGATTTCCTGGCCGATCCAGCCATACACATCGAAATGCAGCACCGGATGATACCCCGGGCGGCCGATTTGGCGCGTACGCGTCACAACCCACTTCACGAAGTCCATGAAGGTCTGGCCGTCGACACCGAATTTCTGCCGTGAATTGATTAGACCGTGGGGAAGCACATCCACGGCTTTCAAAATCATCTTGTCGACATTAAGTTCCCGAGCATCACCGCTCTGGCAGTAGATCGGGACCCCGCGCGTTGGCAGCGGTAGGTCAAATTCACTGCATACGATCTCTGCCATTGTCGTACGTTGAAGGTGGGCTGCTGCGCGAAGGAGCGCCTGGCTGACGCCATACTCAATCGCGAGAGGTAACCGCTTGTGTCCGACGGGCTCGAAAACCGTCGCGCAGGCATCAAGGAAGCGAGACACATCGACATCGATAAGCCGAGGCACCACGACCCGCGACGTCAAATCCGAGATTTGAGAAGTTTCAAATAACGCATCGCGTCCACCGGCACCAGAATACTGAACGCTCATCATATCGCCCCAAACGACGGTGTCGTCGACAAGGACAAGCCCGATACTTAGCGAATTTGCCGGAACGCGAATGGATTGGAAGGCTGGCGTCACGGGTTGGCCCACATAGACAAAACCGTCCTGCGAGGCACCCGCTCTTATAGCTGCCTGATCGTCGTAGAAAAACGCGCCGTTTCCTGGCGCGAGGAGTACATCTTTGATCTGCACTTCAGTTCGCTCGATTTCTGCCGGACGGTGTTGACGGGCGGATGCGGTTGGTTCCGTTACCTACGAAGTATGTGCCAGTTGGCATTGGGTCCGCCAATATAATGTTCCGGGCTATGTCATCGCGTTTTGAGATGGCCAGTGCCTATTTTTAGGACCGCCGTCGCCTCTCTTGTGTTGCACTACAATATGTCTGCTTCGCTCGCTGATCCGGTCCTCATACGTCTAACCGTAGGTCAAACAGAACAAGACAGATGCGGCCGACGCCGACGCGATCTGCGAAGGGTCACAAGACCGAACATTTGGTTCGTGCCGGTCAAGAGCGCGAGCAGCAGCCTATTCTTGGTATGCATTTGGTCCCGATCCTTGCTGGTGCGTCAACGAACGGCATTGACCGACGCAGTTCGGGAATTACACGGTGAGTTCGGTCCGGTGGCCGCAAAGGGAAGCATCAGGGTCGTCAAGTTGCGTTGGCGCATCGAAGGAATGGAACTTGCTGCTGCAACAGATCGGCTCGGCCCTCAAGGCGCCAATCTTCATGGCCTGGACCTTTCGCCGGCGGTCCCCGTTGACGCCGACGGCAATGATGGCGGGAGACGATTCGCCCAGCGCGCGGCGGACCTTCAGGCAGGTGGCGTCGATCCACAGTTACGGCCAATCGCCCTCGATCAGGCGCTCGACGAAGGCTTTCGCCTTGTCGTCGATTTCCTCGCACAGCCGCGAGACCTGGCTCTTGGAGATGCCGCTCATCCCCGCTGCAACGCATCACGCGCGATAGAGTGTGTGTGGTGTACCGCTGAGTATTTCCGCTCCGCGCTCCGTCACCAAGACAGTCTCGCTACAGCCAAACAAGTAACGACCTTCCCCAATGAGAATGACGGGCATATGGACGGTCATATTGGCCTGAAGGACGTCCAGTGCGCTGGGCTCCAGGCTGATATTGCCGCGTTCGCCCCATGGGGACCCGGTCTGGTATCCAACCCGATGATTAAGGGCTTTGGGTCTGACAGATCGCTCGATCACCCTGCGGGCGGCCGCGTCCACCTCTCCCGCCGTTACACCTGGCTTGATTGCAGCGATGGCGGCTTCAAGTGCCTCCTCCGCCAAAGCATGCAAGGTCTCGGTCTCAGCATGCTTGCCAAGCACTGCACCGCGAACCAGAGGCCCGGCATACCCCTGCTTAATGCCGCCGACTTCAACCATCGCAGGTTCGTTGTTGCCCATTGGATGGCGTGTTAGCTTCGTGTGCGGTAGCTTCGTCCTCTCGCCAAATCCGACTGAGACAAGCCTGACGTCCTCGCCGCCGGACTTGGTAACCTCACTCTGGATGGCCACCGCCATTTCAGCTTCGGATATGCCCGCCCTCAGAGACCGCTGAAATGCACGCACGGCCACGTCGGTCGCGGCCATCGCATGACGCATTGCATTAATCTCCAACTCGTTCTTCACGGCCATAACTGATGAGACCAGACGAGAGGCATCGGCAATTTTCATTTCGGGAATGAGGGTTTGAAGCGCATATACATCTGCCGGAGCGAGGCCCCAGCAGCCCAGCTCGAAACCTACCTTCTTGCCTGCCAACCCCAACTTGCGCAAAACGTCCGCAGCCACTTTGGCAAAATCTGGCTGCTCTGTATAACCAACCAACTCATCGATGCAGCTCTCCGCGCGAACGCCAGTGAACTCGTATTCCCGGACTACATATGTTGGAGCCCTTCCCGGCACGAGAATCAACGGAAACGGCATGAAATACGCACCTGTTCCATCGTACCCGCTGAGATACTGGAGATGACCGTGGGCGGTGACTACGAGTGCGTCCAGCTCGGATTGGACTATCTCTTCAAGCACCTTCTTCTGCCGTCGTTCGTACTCTGATTTTGGGAACGGTGCGCCGGTGAAGGGAATCGATTCGGACGTAGTCATACATAACTCCTTATCGTTGGTTGTAGTCGGTCAAGTAGAGGGAAGAGATACACCCCGTGGGCTACGTTCCATACTCGACGACCACCGACATGCGTTGGCGAACCAATATGCACTTCAGATGCAATCTGGCGTCCAAAGAAGAATTCCCGATCTCTGGCGTTCACGGATGCCGGGACTAAACATCTGGAATCGCATACGATCGCCGAGGTACTCGATTGTATCGTGGTGGTGGGCAACGTTCCCTCAAGCGCCGCCTACTTCCTATCGTGGGGCTCAAGCGCCAGGATCACCGGCGCGATAGCGGAATCGCGCGACCACGTCATCCAGTGGCGCGCCCATGGCCCGCTCTAGGTTCGCCCAGTAATACTCGGCACTAGCCAGTAGCTCCTCGCTCTGGTCAGGTGCGCGCTCCGCCTTCCAGTACCTGATCAACGCCAGCATGGTGAGCCGCGCGAGAGCCGCAACTGGCAAAAGTGGGAGTTCTGACTGGTTTATCGGCCGGCTATGCTCGTACCCGGCGACAAAGGCAAAGGCATCCTCCCAAGGGTTATCCTGAGAGCGGCCGATGAGGTGCGCGACCGTATTGGCAGGGTCGAAGATCACCGCGCTATGGACAGTGTCACCAAAGTCAAGGATGGCTGTAACGAAGACCTCGCTATGCGGATCCACCACGACATTGTTGGGAGCGTAGTCACCATGGATCACTTGCATTTCAAGACTGGACAGCCTCGGCTGCACGACTTCTTCGAAGAGCTTGAAGACTCGTTCGGCCAGCAGTCGGTGCTCGGGATCTGGCGCGTACTCAACAAGTTCCTCCCAATGGGGAAAGTGCCTAATGTCGTAAACTAAGCTACGCGCGGCAGCTGGATGACCAAATAACCGCAGTGCAATGTTCAATCGCCCGAGTATGTCTCCCACCTTGGTCAACTGCTCGACGTTGGCATCCATTTGCTCCCATAACAGGCCCTCGACAAAGCAGAAGACGCTGAGTGTTCGACAGGTGCCATCCCCCAAGTCGACTGGAACGCTATCCCTTCGGTCAAGGGTTGGCTTGATCCGCTGGACCGGCAGAGCGTGAGCGGCGTCATCAAGATAACGCATCGCCGCAATCTGCAATGCCGTAACTGGTTCAGGCTCGTCAGACGGTGACACCTTCACGAGGTATTTGCGCGCATCGGATTTGAGCCTGAACGTATGGCCCTTTTCACTGCCCAATCGTTCAACCTGTCCGGTGAGCCCATAGTGCCTTTCAAGCATGTTGTTCAGAAAAAAGGGGTCGATAGATTCGCTTGATGAGAGCAGGCTGCTTTCCTCCAGGAGCCGTTGCAGCATTGCGTCAGGTAATTTGTTCATGTTGCTAGAGCCTGCTAGAGTCGCTGTTTCGCTACGATGGCAAAGGTCTCAAGGAATCGAGATACATCGGCAGCGGTGAAAGCGACTGGTGGACGAACTTTCAACACATTTCCCGCGGGACCGGTCCGGCTGATAAGAACTCGACGATCGCGAAGGTCCTTGATGATGCTTTCGCAACGAATGGGATCGGCCTCGAGTGTCTCTCTGTCTTTGACGATCTCGACACCAAGGTACAGACCGCTGCCTCGGATCTCAGCAACATAAGGAGAATCCCGTGTCAGCGGTTCAAGCCCTGCCACTAAGGCTGCTCCGTTCACTGCAACGCGTTCACGCACATTCTCCTGCTCGAACACATCGAGCACTGCGGACGCCGCAGCTATCGAAAGCGATCGGCCGCCCAGTGTGTTGAAGTAGCTAACTTTTCGTCCGAATTGATCAGAGACCTCCGGGCGGAAGGCAACGCCAGAGATGGGAAAACCGTTCCCAATCGCCTTGCCTATTGTGACGATATCGGGAACCACGCCGTGCCGGCTGAATCCCCACATCGAATCCCCGAGCTGAGCGAACCCCGATTGAACCTCGTCAGCAATGTGGAGGCCGCCAGCGGCATGGACCTCATCGACCATTGCCTGCATGAAGCCCACAGGGTGAGTAAAAATGCCGTCGGAGGTGAAAGCGGAATCGGCAATCAAGGCTGCTAGCCGGTATCCGTGCCGTTCGAGATCAAAAATCGCGGCACGCACTTGATCCCGCATAAAATTCTCGAGGGGCTCCCCTGGTTCGCAGAGCCTGGGGTCAGGAGCGGAAATGAGTCGGACGTTTGGTCCGAGCGGGGATCCTGCCCCTAGCATCGGAGAAAAACTAGCGACCTCGCGCGTGCGACCGTGAAACGCCCAATTCGTAACTATGATACCCTCGCCGCCCGTATGGAACCTCGCGACCCGAATTGCTAGGTCATTCGCTTCAGATCCAGTGCAGGGCAAGCTTAGCTTCGACAGCTCAGCTGGGAAAGTTGCAAGTAGCCGCTCAGCATAGGCGACCAGCGCTTCTTGGGGGTAGCGTGTATCAGTGTTGACTGTGGCAATCTGGCGGGAAACGGCATCCGCAACATGCCTGTGGGCGTGGCCGACGCCTTGAACGTTGTTAAACGCATCGAGATAGTCATTGCCGTCGCTGTCTATCAAGTGGGCACCAAATCCCGAGACAAACTCCACCGGAATCGTCTCGGAAAATTGGTACCCGGGACCGAGCACCGCGTCACGGCGTCGGATGATGTCCTGGAGTCGTTCTGGCAGATCGCTGACACCAATCGCATCGATCTGCCTGGGGTTGCGCGAGCTCATCTCAGCGTGACAGCGGACGTTCGAAGAAAACCGCCGGAGTTTTCGTCGAGTCTGCTGCTATCTGGTGAATCAGAGCAACGCTTCGCATAAGATTGGCAGGTTCAGCCTCGACGTGAGATGTTGCGATTTTTACGCTAACTGCTGCAAAAAAACATTCGTTCATTCGAGGTGCCCTGTAGGCTGCAATCAAATCCATGCCTTTGATCAGGAATAGACAGCCATCGGCCGCTGCAGTCCAATTCAGTTTGCAGATTGTTGTCTTCTCGCGACGAGATGACAACAAGCGAGGCGATAATTGGAGCAGTGCGAGCATGCGTCAAGCACGGCGGGGGTCGGCCGCAATGCGCTGACCCCGTTTCGCCAGCGCGCTGCGGATACTACCCGACAACTGTCTGTCCCCGCGATGCCCCACTCCTTGGGGCAAGGCTACTTGAGGTTAGTTTGAAAGGGCGGCGAACTCGGGTTAACGAGCTATTATGGTTGATTCCGTGGGTGCTCCCGTGATTCGTCGCGCCTGTGTTGATGACTGTTGCCGTCCAAGGTTTTGAGAAGCCGCGCCTGTTTTGAGAAGCCGCGCCTGAAGGCGCTGCTCGATCACTCTAGAGGATCGAAGATCCGCGCGAACCTGGCGGGTAGCCCACTCCTTGCCGGGAGTCCTGTTACCTGGTCTGCGGGACGATCTGCGACTGCAACGACCAAGACGCCATTGCGCGAGCGGCAAGGGGCGCTTTTCTTTTCGGCGTCACTACCTCTTCTACCATCACTGAGTGCCGGGCGCCGCTGGCTGACCCTGCTCATGAATCGTAACAATCCTAGCCTGTTGCAGCCGCCTTTACCGCACGGGTACGCGGGACTTGGCCAGCCACGCCTGACTTCGTGGCCATCTACGGCAAGAGTTCGCGGCGCAGCCCGACTTGCATCTGATCTCAGCCTTCGCCACCGGCGCACGCCTGGTGCTCGGTTAGGAAAACGTAAGTATAAGAGCAGCGAGACATTGCCATCCTGAACTTGTCAAGCGAGCTGGCGGAAAACGGCGGCCTTGGGGCGCGCGCATCTCGATAGACTGCCATCGCTATCAATGCCACCATCGCCAACACCATCAACGATACCGGCGCCGACTACCGCTGGCCGTCAAGAGCAATCAGCCGACGATGCGCATCGAAGTGGGCGGCTAGTTCAAGGGTGCATCCGCGACCAGACTTGACCGCTTCGTCGACCTCGACAAGGCGCATGGCCGCATCGCGCGGCAGGATCCCTGACTGCCATCCGCAATGCCCCCTGCTTTTGTCTGGCTATGTCGACAAGCCGCCATCTACCCTGAAGATCTTAGGCCCTCAACCATCTGCCTTTGCACCTGACGGCCGCGCCAAAGAATCATTTCGCGCCAATCCTCCGACCTCGGATCGTAGTGTTCGCGAAGACGGAGTCGGATGGCTTGTGCAAGTTCCGGGTCAGCGTCGGGATTCTTCGCTAACCAATGATCCTCTCTCAGGACCTTTCGACCGTTCTCCGGATCAAACGTACCGAATTCAAGCGCTACGTAAACGTGACGCTCGCCTAGCAGCCGCTGCCAAAACTCATCAACGCAGCCCCGGATCGGCACTGACGAAGAGGTCCCAAGATCAGGCGAGGTTACCGATCTCCCAAAAATTGCCAATGCACGTTCATAACCAGCAAGCCCAGAGGGCTGCTCAGTCTGAAGCTCGCCGTATCCGAACGGACCCAGGCCGGTATGTGCGTCGACAATCACCACCTGATGCCGGGATTGTAGAGAGAAATCGTCCGAAATGCTCTCCAGCGTCAAACGCGAATGGCTGGGACCGAAGCCTCCGAAAAATACGCCGTGAGGATAACCATACTGGCCGGCCTTCCGCGCGGTTTGGAAGGCGAATTCGCCATTTTTCTTGCGAAACTTGTCAATAGCCCGCTCAGAGGCTTCAAACACTGGACCACCAATTAGTGCTGGGACTAGATGGTCGGCAAGATCGTCATACCCGGGATTAATCGGAAGAGGCTTCGAGAAGTCCACGAAATTGCGATTAAGGTCACAACCCTCTTCGGTGACGCGCCGGTTCCACGCAAAACCATATGGGTTGAGTGCATGTATCAGCAACATCGCCTGGTCCGGCCCCAGCGAGCTCACATTGCCGCCTCGCATCCAGTCCACTTGCCCAGCCGAGCCGCAGTAGCCCTCTACGCCGTGTGTGGCCGAAATCAATACGCCCACATGACGCGCGTCTGGATTGCCGAACCAAGCGACATCGGTGAACAATTCCTCGCCACCCGGCCCCCCGGCTGGCGATTTATATGATTTCACAGACTTGGCGAGGTCGAGGAACTTCTGGCGCGCTTCAAAATACGTATCGGAAAAGCTTTCGGAGATGTCCTGCAGTATCACGTCGCGCATTGTCAGTCCTTCAAGATCAACTTGCGGGGCAGGGTTTCGATGAGTGGCTCGTACCCATCTTCAGTGAGGATTAACGATCGGGTGAATCGTAGTGCCAATCTCTTCGAGACAAAGACAGGTCAGGTGGAACGACACCCCGGTCTGCTGCGCCTGACACCGCCCGGCATGTTACCGTTTTCCTCCTAATCTGCTGGGGTGGTTGACGACGAACATCCGACCCTCAGTCAGCTAAGGGTCGTGCGAGTATCGCCACTTCTTCGTTGCCTTGTACATACATTGCTGATCGGATGGCGAACACGATAGATTTCGATTGCGCGCGAATATCGATGGAAGCAGCGGACAGCGAACCCATCGGATGTAGGACGCCTACCACATCTCCCTGCTTCACTTCATCCATCACCGAGCAGCGCGGTTCGAAGATGCCCGGCGAAGGCGATTTCAACTGGTCGGAGGCAGTTGTTTCCAGTGTTTGGCCGGACTTCTGCTGACGGAACGTTGGATACTCGGCCTTGCCCGCGACCAACCCTAGCGCAATGAGCCCGTTGCGAACCCCAGCTTCGTACATGGTGAGAGCTTCGGCGCTAACTACGCCGCCGCCAAATTCAGTGCAAATAAATGTCTTGCCCTGTCTATGCACGCAAGTATCGAACATTCCATCCGTTTCGTCGTGCTCCCAGAGCAACGTCACCGGCAACTTGAATGCCTTCGAAATGCTGACCGTCTTCGTCATCTGATCGATATCGGCAATAGGGTGTGAGATGATCGACGGTGCACAATCCCAGGTCGGCCCAAAACTGTGCAGATCGAGCACGGTGTCCACCATAGGCAACAATAGACGCGAAATCGCATCTGCGATCCGTTCACTTACCGAGCCATCCGATCGACCCGGAAACACTCGGTTGAGGTTCTTTCCGTCAATTGGCGTGTTGCGGGTCCAGGCCTGCACGGCAAGTGGATTGATCTCCGGTACGATGATAATCCTGCCGCACCTCTGCGCTTCGGGAAGCCATTCAACAAGTCGCCGAGCAAGAATCGGGCCTTGCAGTTCATTGCCATGGTTTCCGCCAGTGATAAGTAGGCTCGGTCCCTTCCCTCTATTGCAGCTGAAGACCGGGAGCGAAAGAGAGTCGCAGTCCGCGCCTTTGGGCACAACAAGGTGCCCCGTGCTTACGCCAGGGCTGTCGAGATCAAACGTAAGATGTGGTGCTTCGCTCATTTTTCATCCCATTCGAGTAGCAAGGCGACTAGGCGCCGGTGTGCGTTTTTCCGTTTTATGAGTATGCGCCCGACTGTCTTCAATACGCCAATATAATGTTCCGAGCGGTACCATCGCGCTCTTAGATGGCCGCCTCCTGGCTTGATGGAACTACCCGCTGCTCGATGTTCACAAGGGCGCTGCGACAGGCACGTCACGCCTGGCGCTGTACTATCTCGCCCTTCGATGCCGCTCCTTCGGAATCGCCGGGCAGATCTCAGGCGGCGTCGGCTCCGCCGGCCACCCCGCCAAAAGATATGCGCGAGACGAGCAAGCTGGGCAGGCTGATCGCGGAGGCGCACCGCGCCACGAGAAGCGCGCGCTGAAGCTCGGACTGATGATCGACGAACAGCGACGCAAAGTCGATGACCAGCCGAGCGTCGCGGCTCACGGCGATCGGCGAGGAAGCGCTCGGGCGGGCGATGTCACGTTGTCTGCACATACATACGTTGAGACGTGCGGCCGCTGATGTCAGCTGATCATGGCTCGGCTTTCCATTCCGACATGGCCTGCAGGCGGTGAATATGCGGAGAGCGGAGCGTTTTGAGCGGGGCGGGACGAAGGGCGTTGTCAACTCAACTCGCGTTCAGGAATTTGCGGCATAGCCCGATGTCATGAACACCGCAACCGTCAGCTACAAGCGCCATCGTTTCCCGCCGCAGATCACCGCCCATGCTGTCTGGCTCTACTTCAGGTTTCCCTTGAGCCTGCGTCTGGTCGAGGAGATGCTGCTGGAGCGCGGGATCGTAGTTCCGTATGAGACAATCCGCCGGCGGGGCATCAAGTTTGGTCCACATTACGCTCGCCGCTTCCTGGCCTGCTGCCGGTTTCGTGGACACCGAGATAAGGTGTTTAACGGAACTGGAGAGTTGGAATGCAAAGATGGAAGTTCAGCCGCGAGTTCAAGCTTGAGGCGGTGAGATTGATCAAGGATCGGGGCGTTGCGGTGGCCCAGGCTGCCCGCGACCTCGATCTCCACGAGAATGTGCTGCGCAAATGGGTGCGCGAGCTGTCGACCGATCCGCAGCATGCGTTTCCCGGTCATGGGCAAATGAAGCCGGAGCAGCAGGAGATCGACCGGCTACGCAAGGAAGTGGCGAAGCTGAA
>NZ_JAMYOI010000051.1:0-21900 GCF_040319775.1 Mesorhizobium sp. M0870 | reverse complement strand
GAAGAGCGCTTCCACCGCTCGCTCAAGGCCGAAGCGATGGCCGGACCTGCTTTCGAAAATCTCGATCGCGCGCAGAAAGCCTTCGATGCCTGGCGCGACCTCTACAACACCGAAAGACCTCACGATGGCCTCAAGGGTTGCGTCCCCCTCGACAGATACACACCCTCGCCGCGATCCTTCTGCGAGGCCGTCGAAGCTTTCGACTACCCACAAGACGCCATCGTTCGCAAGGTCCAGAAAGAGGGCCGCGTCGCCTTGTGCGGCTACATCCTGCGCCTCTCCAAGGCATTTGGAGGGAAAGCCGTGGCCTTCACCCCCACCGGCAAGGACGGCGTCTTCCAAGCCTTCTTCAGACATCAGAAAATAGAAACAGTCGACCTCAACCTCTGCAGACGATAAGTGACAAAACTGTTCGCGATGTCCTCGCACACCTGTTCGCGATGTCTCCGGTCCAAACACCCCCTTGCGGGGGAGATGTCCGGCAGGACAGAGGGGGGTGTGACGGAACGGGCCTTCGCTATCTGCGCGCCTAAATCATCTCCAGCCCGCGTTTGCGCGTCGGTGGCGGAAAGCCACGGTCGAGATCGGCGATGTCCTGAGGCGTAAGCTTGATGTCGAGCGCGGCGACATTCTGGCGGACGTGCTCCTGGCTGCTGGCCTTCGGAATGGCGATGACGCCGGCCTGATGCATCACCCAGGCCAAGGCGATCTGGGCGGCCGTGGCGTTGTGGCGGGCGGCGACGGCGTCGAGCCTGGCATTGCGCGCCAGCGCGCCCTGCTCGACCGGCGAATAGGCCATCAAGGGAATGTTGCGCTGCCGGCTCCAACGCGCCAGGTCGAATTCGAGGCCACGCCGGACCAGATTGTAGAGCACCTGGTTGGCCTGGACACTGCCGCCATCGGGCAAGGAGGTCAGCTCTTCCATCTCGTCGGTGTCGAAATTGCTGACGCCCCAGTGGCGGATCTTGCCGGCCTTTTTCAGGGCCTCGAAGGCCGCGACGGTTTCCGTCAATGGCACGCTGCCGGGCCAATGCAGCAGATAGAGATCGATGCGGTCGGTGCGCAGGCGTTTCAGGCTGTTTTCGCAGGCGCGCTGCACGCCCGCGCGCGAAGCATTTGATGGCAGAACTTTCGAAACCAGGAAGGTCTCGTCGCGGCGCCCGGCAATGGCTTCGGCCACCACCTCCTCGGCGCCGCCGCTGGCATACATTTCGGCGGTGTCGATCAGTGTGATGCCGAGGTCGAGGCCGAGCTTGAGGGCGTTGACCTCAGAGGTGCGGCGATTGTTATTCTCGCCCATCTTCCATGTGCCCTGGCCAAGCACCTGAACTGCTTCGCCAGAGGGCAGTTTGGTGGTTCTGATGGTCGATGGCATGGCGGGCTCCAGTTGGGGCTGGATCGCATCATAGGCTGGACGAGAAATCCAGAGGCGTTCTCGCCGCGCTGGCTATGGCTGAAGACTTACTTCACCGGATGGGCGGCGAGCCAGGCCTGCATCTGCTTGATCTCGGCTTCCTGCGCGGCGATGACGCCTTCGGCGAGCTTGCGGATTTCCGGGTCCTTGCCATTGGCAAGTTCGACCTTGGCCATGTCGATCGCACCCTGATGGTGCGGGATCATGCCTCTGACGAAATCGACGTCGGCATTGCCGGTATAGTCGGACGCCATCATGTCGGCATGCATCTTGTCCATCGCCGCCTTGTAGCCTTCGGTCGAAGGGCTGGTCGCATCCGCCGCCATAGCGCCCATGTCGTGTTTCATTTCCTCACTCTGCGCCGGAACGCTTTCGAGGAAGACGGCAACCAGCATTCCGGCCGCCATCAGCAGCAGCACGAGTTTTTTGGCCAAGGTCATTCATGGTCTCCTGTTGAGTGGTTTCGTATTTGGGGGCTTGGATCAGAGTTTCAATGTTCTCAGCCGCAATGCGTTTGCGATCACCGACACCGAAGACAGACTCATCGCCGCGGCCGCCAGCATCGGCGACAGAAGCGTGCCGGTGAGCGGATAGAGCACGCCGGCGGCGACCGGCACGCCCAGCACATTGTAGAGGAAGGCGAAGAACAGATTCTGACGGATGTTGCGGATCGTCGCCTGCGCCAGCGTGCGGGCGCGCACGATACCGTTGAGGTCGCCCTTGACCAGAGTGATACCGGCGCTTTCGACGGCGACATCGGCGCCGGTGCCCATGGCGATGCCGACATCGGCGGCGGCAAGGGCCGGTGCGTCGTTGACGCCGTCCCCGGCCATGGCAACGCCGGCGCCTTTTGCGCGCAGTTCCTCGACAAGGGCTGCCTTCTGTTCCGGCAGCAGGCCGGCGCGGACCTCGTCGATGCCGAGGCTTCTGGCGATCGCGTTGGCCGTGCGTTCATTGTCGCCGGTTGCCATGATGATCCGCAAGCCGCTTTCATGCAGCGCCTTGATCGCCTCGGCCGTCGTTGCCTTGATAGGGTCGGCGACGGCGACGATGCCGGCCAGTTTTTTGTCGACAGCGACGAACATCGCCGTCTTGCCTTCGAGTTGCAACGCCTCGGCCTTGGCCGAGATGGATGCGATGTCGACGCCAAGGTCGGCCATCATCGCGGCATTGCCGAGCGCGACCGTCTTTCCCGAGACCGAACCGGACACGCCCTTGCCGGTGACCGCCTCGAAGGCGCTGGCCTCGGCAACTGTCACGCCGCGCGTAGCGGCGCCGTCGACGATGGCTTCAGCCAGCGGATGCTCCGACCCCTTCTCCAGACCGGCGGCAAGCGCCAGCAATTCCTCCTCGGAAAAACCGTTTGCCGCAACGACATCGGTCAGCTTCGGCCGGCCTTCGGTCAGCGTCCCCGTCTTGTCGACGATCAGCGTGTCGACGGAAGCGAAGCGTTCGAGTGCTGCGGCCTCCTTGATCAGCACACCGGCATGCGCTCCGCGCCCGGTGGCGGTCATGATCGACATCGGCGTGGCAAGGCCGAGCGCACAGGGGCAAGCGATAATCAGCACCGACACCGCCGAGACGATGGCAAAGATCAGGCTGGGCTCGGGTCCAAACACGGCCCAGGCGGTGAAAGCGACAATCGCGACAAGGACGACGGCCGGGACAAAGTAGAAAGAAACGCGATCGGCCAACCCTTGAATCGGGGCGCGCGAGCGCTGCGCCTTGGCGACGAGCTCGACGATGCGCGCCAGCGTCGTCTCGGCGCCAACCTTCTCAGCGCGCATGATCAGCGCACCATTCTTGTTGAGCGTGCCGCCGGTCAGCGCATCGCCCTCGACCTTCTCGACCGGCAACGGCTCGCCCGTGATCATCGATTCGTCGATCGAGGACCGCCCTTCCAGCACCGTGCCATCGACCGGCACGGCGTCACCGGGGCGTATGCGCAGGCGATCGCCGGCCTTGACGGCGTCGAGGGGCACGTCGTTTTCGGAACCATCGGCGGCAATCAGCCGCGCGGTCTTCGGCGCCAGATCGAGCAAGGCGCGGATCGCCGAACCGGTCTTTTCACGGGCGCGCAGCTCCAGCACCTGACCAAGGAAGACCAGCGCAACGATGACGGCGGCAGCCTCGAAATAGACGGGCACCGCACCGCCATGGCCGCGGAACTGATGCGGGAAAATGTCCGGAAACAGCGTGGCGACGACGCTGTAGAGATAGGCAGCGCCAACGCCGAGCGAGATCAGCGTCCACATGTTGGGGCTGCGGTTGACCAGCGAGTCCCAGCCGCGGTGGAAGAAGGGAAAGGCGGCCCAAAGCACCACCGGACTTGCCAGGACCAGTTCGATCCAGACCTTTGTCCGGTCCTCGACCAGGCCTTCAAACATCAAGCCGATCATGGGCGCCATTGCGATGATCAGAAGGGGGACCGAAAGGACAGCGCTCACCCAAAACCGCCTGGTGAAATCGACCAGCTCGGGATTTGGCCCTTCATCGCCCGTCGGCACGCCCATCGGCTCCAGCGCCATGCCACAGATCGGGCAGGATCCTGGCTTGTCGCGGATGATTTCGGGATGCATCGGGCAGGTGTATTGCGTGCCTTTGGGCATCGGCTGCGGTGCCGGCCTGTCGCCGAGATATTTTTGCGGCTCCGCCTCGAATTTCGCCTGGCAGGCGGCCGAGCAGAAGTAAAAGCCCTGGCCTTCGTGGCGGGCAAAGTGCCTGGCTGTCGCGCGATCGACGCTCATACCGCAGATCGGATCGGTGGCCGTCAGGAATTTTTCCGGCTCGGCGACGAATTTCGTGCGGCAGCCCTGGCTGCAGAAATGATAGGGATGGCCATCATGCTCGGTCGTCGGCTTGCCGGCGACCGGATCGACAGTCATGCCGCAGACCGGATCGCGGACGACGCTCTTCGTGGTGGGCACGGCGCCTTGTGTCGAGCAGCAGCTACTATGCGCGTGATGATCGTGATCGGAATGCGTCATTCGAAAATGCCTTGATTTATCGGCGTGTGACGTGGAGATAGGGCTTCCAGTAACTGGAAGGTCAAGGGCTGTTTCAACTTTTCTTCTCCGGTCCACGGCGCGTCCATCCTCCCCCAGAAAAAGTCTCACGCGGCAACACCACGCCTGCTAGAGAGCGAGCGTCCCGGGGGTGAGATTTTCTTTGGCAATGAAGCGTCTGGTCATCAATCTCGATCGGTCTCCCGATCGCCTTGCCCGTGTGACGGCGGAGTTTGCCCGCATCGGCGTCCCGTTCGAACGCGTTCAGGCCATCGACGCACGGGATCGGCCGGACCTGGACCAGCTGCCGCAAAATGTCGGATATCGGAACAGGCTGCCATTGACTGACGGCGAGATCGCCTGCCTGCTCAGTCACCGGGCCTGCTGGGCCGCCATAGCGCAAGGCGACGCTCGCTACGGGGCAATCTTCGAGGACGACATCGTCTTTGCCGCGAAAGCCGGCGCATTGCTTCGCGACAGCAACTGGATTCCAGCCGATGCCGAAGTCGTCAAGCTCGAAAGCTATTTTTGCAAGACCGTGATCCGACGCAAGCGCATTGACATCGGTCACGGCTTTTCCACATCCAAACTCGACGCTGGACATATAGGAACCGCCGGCTACATCATCTCCAGGCAAACCGCGCTCGACCTGATCAAGGCCACCGAGGAGATCGGCATCGCTGTCGACGACCTTGTCTTCAACCCCGAGTTTTCGGTTTTGCGAGGCGAGACAATCTATCAGCTTGTTCCTGCGCTCTGCGCGCAAGATCAGTTCCTTGGCGACAGGGCGCTCCAATTGCCAAGCCTGCTCAGGGAAAAGCGGGATATCCAGTGCGCCGCCGGGACCGGGAAACGCAGAAAGACAGCCATAGCGAAGGTCAAAGCCGAGGCTCGGCGGATAGGCAAGCGCATTGTCGATTTCTGTCGACTGAAGCGGAGAATGGTTATTCCATTTACTTATCCGAGCCAAAGCTCAACCGGGTCTTGAACCGGCTTTCAACGCCCCATACCCAGCGCCACGAAAACGCGCTATAGACGCCGCCGAACGGCAAGGCCGACTGGATATATGGCAAGAATCTCCCTGAAGCTCGACGAATTGATCGACGGCGAAGCCTTGCGCCGCGAGATGACCGCGCTGACCGCGGCCACGGCGGATGATGGCTCAGGGCAGGCCGCGCGCAATGGCGTGCTCCAACTGCTCAAGGGACGACTGGCGGAAGGGCGCGCCATTGCCGAACGAATGCTGATGGACGATGGCGGCGGCAGCGCCTGCGCGGCGCGGCTGTCGCATCTCATGGACGAGATCATCCGGGCGCTTTACGATTTCGCCGTCACCCATGTCTACCGGGTCAAGAACCCGTCCTCGGCGGAGCGCATGGCCGTCGTCGCTGTCGGCGGCTACGGCCGTGGAACGCTGGCGCCCGGATCCGACATCGACCTTCTGTTCCTGCTGCCCTACAAGCAGACGCCGTGGGGCGAACAGACAGTCGAATACATGCTCTACATGCTGTGGGACCTGGGGCTGAAGGTCGGCCACGCCACCCGTAACATCGACGAATGCCTGCGCCTGTCGCGCACCGATGTCACCATTCGCACCTCGATCCTCGAAGCACGTTTCCTGTGGGGCGAGGAAAAGCTCTATGATGAACTGATGCTGCGGTTCGATCATGAGGTGGTGCGCACGACCGGCCCCGAATATGTCCAGGCCAAGCTTGCCGAACGCGATGACCGCCATGCCAAGGCCGGCGAAAGCCGCTATCTGGTCGAGCCCAACGTCAAGGACGGCAAGGGCGGCCTGCGCGACCTGCAGACGCTGTTCTGGATCGGCAAATATTTCTATCGGGTGCGTACCGGCGAGGAACTGGTCGACAAGGGCGTCTTCACCGAGGGCGAATACCGCGAGTTCCAGAAGGCGGAGGATTTCCTGTGGGCGGTACGCTGCCACATGCATTTCCTCACCGGCAAGGCCGAAGAGCGGTTGCATTTCGACATCCAGCGCGAGATCGCCGAACGGCTCGGCTACACCACACACCCCGGCCTGTCGGCGGTCGAGCGCTTCATGAAGCACTACTTCCTCGTTGCCAAGGACGTCGGCGACCTGACCCGCATCTTCTGCGCGGCGCTCGAGGAGGAGCAGGCCAAGCACGTTCCTGGCTTCAACCGCATCTTCCTGACTTTCTCCAGGCGCAAACGCAAGCTGGCCGGCACCTCCGATTTCATTGTCGACAACCACCGCATCAACATCGCCGACGACCAGGTGTTCGAGCGCGATCCGGTCAATCTGCTCAGGCTGTTCTGGTTCGCCGACAAGCACGGTCTGGAATTCCACCCTGACGCGCTCAAGCTGCTGACCCGTTCGCTCGGCCTGGTCAACAAGTCGCTGCGGCGCGACGAGGAGGCCAACCGGCTGTTCCTCGACATATTGACCTCGGATCGCAATGCCGAACTCAATCTGCGTCGCATGAACGAAGCCGGACTGCTCGGCAAGCTGATCCCGGATTTCGGCAAGATCGTCGCCATGATGCAGTTCTCGATGTACCACCACTACACGGTGGACGAGCATCTGATCCGCTGCATCGGCGTGCTGGCCGAGATCGAGCGCGGCGACGGCGAAAAGGTCCACCCCCTCTCGCACACGCTGATGCCGAGCCTGAAGAAGAGCCGCGAAGCGCTCTATGTCGCCGTACTGCTGCACGACATCGCCAAGGGCAGGCCGGAGGACCATTCCGAGGCGGGGGCCAGGATCGCCCGTCGGATCTGCCCGCATATGGGGCTGTCGCCTGCCGATACCGAAACCGTGGCCTGGCTGGTCGAGAACCACCTCGTGATGTCGATGACGGCGCAGACCCGCGACCTCAACGACCGCAAGACCATCGAGGATTTTGCCGCGATCGTGCAGTCGGTCGAGCGGCTGAAGCTGCTTTTGATCCTCACCGTCTGCGACATCAGGGGCGTCGGACCCGGTGTCTGGAACGGCTGGAAGGGCCAGCTGCTGCGCACGCTCTACTACGAGACCGAATTGCTGCTGACCGGCGGGTTTTCGGAAGTGTCGCGCGCGCAGCGCACGGCGGCGGCGCGCGAGCGCCTGGCCGAGGCGCTTGCCGACTGGCCGGACAAGGCCCGCAAGCGCTATGTCGGCCAACACTACGAGAATTACCTTTTGACCGTCGATCTCGCAGACCAGTTGCGCCATGCCGAGTTCATCCGCGAAGCGGACGTGTCAGGCAACAAGCTTGCCACCATGGTCAAGACCCACCAGTTCGAGGCGGTGACCGAAATCACCGTGCTGGCGCAGGACCACCCCCGCCTGCTCTCTGTCATCGCCGGGGCTTGCGCCGGAGCCGGCGGCAACATTGTCGACGCGCAGATCTTCACGACGTCGGATGGCCGCGCGCTCGACACGATCCTGATCAGCAGAGAATTCGATCGCGACGAGGACGAGCGCCGGCGCGCCGAACGTGTCGGCCGGCTGATCGAGGACGTGCTGTCGGGCAAGAGCTGGCTGCCGGAAATGATCGAGAAGCGCACCAAGCCGCGGCGCGGCTCCAAGGTGTTCAAGATCCCACCGCGTGCCGAAATCCGCAACACGCTGTCGAACCGTTTTTCGGTCATCGAGGTCGAGGGCCTCGACCGGCCGGGACTGCTGTCGGAGATCACCGGAACGCTTTCCGACCTGTCGCTCGACATCGCATCGGCCCACATCACCACCTTCGGCGAAAAGGTCATCGACACTTTCTATGTCACCGATCTCACTGGCCAGAAGATAGATAGCCCGGCCCGCATCGCCACCATCCGCAATCGGCTGATGGCAACGCTCGAAGGCATCGTGCCCGAACGCGGCGGCAAGCCCAGGGCGGCGGCCGAGTGACAACGACCATCACTTTGTCCCAATTGCGCAGGCAGTTCCCAAAAGCATGAGCCTCGTCAAGAAATTCGCAACGGTCGCTTCCGGCACGCTGATGAGCCGCGCGCTCGGTTTCGGCCGCGAGATGCTGATGGCTGCTGCACTCGGTACCGGACCGGTTGCCGATGCCTTCAACGCCGCTTTCCAGTTTCCCAACACCTTTCGCCGGCTGTTTGCCGAGGGGGCCTTCAACGCCGCCTTCGTGCCGCTGTTCGCCAAGGAGATCGAGACCCACGGTACCGAAGGCGCCAAGCGCTTTTCCGAGGAAGTGTTCGGCGTGCTGTTCACGGCGCTGCTGGCGCTGACGATCATCATGGAACTGTCGATGCCGCTGATCGTGCGCTATCTGGTGGCGCCGGGTTTTGCCGGCACGCCGGGGAAGTTCGACACCACGGTGACGCTGGCAACGATCATGTTTCCCTATCTGATCTGCATGTCGCTGGGCGCGATGATGGCGGGCATGCTGAATTCGCTGCGCCGCTATTTCGCCGCCGCGGTGGCCCCGGTGTTCCTCAACATCATCCTGATCGGCGTGCTCGCCTATGCCTGGTACAAGGGCTCGGATGCCCTCACCGTCGGCTACGGGCTGTCCTGGGGCGTGCTTGCCGCCGGACTGGTGCAACTGGCGATCGTCTGGGTGGCGGTGCGCCACGCCGGCATCTCGATCGGCTTCCGCCGGCCGAAAATGACGCCCGCGGTCAAGCGGCTGCTGATCCTGGCGCTGCCGGCGGCCATCACCGGCGGCATCACCCAGATCAACCAGCTGATCGGCACGGCGATCGCCTCGGCACAGAACAGCGCGGTGTCCTCGCTCGCCTATGCCGACCGCATCTACCAGTTGCCGCTCGGCGTGGTCGGTGTTGCGGTGGCGATCGTGCTGTTGCCCGAACTGTCGCGGGCGCTGAAGTCGGGCAATCTGATCGAGGCGGCCAATCTGCAGAACCGCTCGGTCGAGTTCACGCTGTTCCTGACCTTGCCGGCAGCCGCGGCACTCTGGGTGATGTCTGAGCCGATCGTGCGGCTGGTCTATGAGCGCGGCGCGTTCGCCGCCAACGGATCGACGCCGACGGTGGCGGCGATCCTGGCGATCTTCGGCCTCGGCCTGCCGGCCTTCGTGCTGATCAAGGCGTTCACCCCAGGCTATTTCGCCCGCGAGGACACGCGCACGCCGATGATCTTTGCCGCCATCTCGGTGGCGGTGAACGTCACCACGGCGCTGACGCTGTTTCCACGGATGGGGGCGCCCGGCATTGCGGTGGCCTCGGCCGTCGCCGGCTGGGTCAACGCGGTGATGCTGCTCGGCGTCTTGATCCGGCGCGGCCATTGGGGCCGCGACGTACCGCTGATGAAGCGCATTCCACGTCTGGTGCTGTCCGCCGTGGTGATGGGCGCTGCGCTCTATTTTGCCGAACACTGGTTCGCCATCAGGCTTGGGCCGGGCTCGCCGCTGGTGGTCAAGGCGGCGACGCTGCTGTCGCTGGTTGCCGGTGGGGCGCTGCTTTATTTCATCACCGCGTTTGCCACCGGCGGCGCCGATTTCGGGATGATCCGGCGCAATGTCGGACGGAAAGGATCGCCGCCGACTAGGGAACAGTCTCCAGATCCGTGAGCCGGAATTTATTGCAATGTCCCACCCCTCATTGCGACGATAGCGGCTGCTTCGACAAACATTAGTCTTCTCCAGACAATTCGTCGTAGACGGAGGGTGGCAAGGTGTTGCGCGCCTGCCCCCTCAGTTCAATTCCGAGTTCGGCCCGAAGCCGTGCCGCGGTCTCCAGCGGCGTCTCGCGGCTGCGCCTGCGCTGCAGTGCCTCTTGCATACCGACCACGCCGGCGGGGCGCTTCTGACCTTCAGATCCGGTGGGCATTCAAGGCGTCTCCTCCAAGGTCGCTATGTAATGCACCCGGCTGCCGCTCGCGTACATGATGAAGTGCTTGTTGCCAAAGCGGTCGTTTTTGACAGTGAGCGACGTAGTGAAGCGCGGAGCGTTTCGTGGCAATGGGGTCGTGGCGACGGGTGGCAGATGGCTCGCGGCTAGCCGCGATAGAAGCACGACTAATTGCCCTTCGGCCAGCGACTTCTCTGGGATGGAATCCTCCCATTGATCGGGCGCCCCGTGGCGTACAATCTTCCAAACTCGCGCCAAGTCTCCGGCCCCTGCTTTCCGCGAAGCATATAGGTGCTTTTGCATATTTCAAATTTCAAACTGAGACACTCCCGGTTTCTTGTCTCTGTTCCTTGTAGTCTGCTCCAAGGCCCAATGGCCTCTTGATCCTCTCACCGCTCTCGTCCATAAGCGCGCCGTCGCAAGACTTTCGCCGCGCGCGGTTTCCAGCCGCGTGATTGGCTCCGAAAAGTCTGCAACTTTTCGGAATCACACTTATACGGCCCTCCACAAGCCATGAGGACAATCATGACCGCCTTCAAGCCACTCGTCTTTTCCGGTGTCCAGCCGACCGGCAATCTGCACCTCGGCAACTATCTCGGCGCCATCAAGAAATTCGTCGCCCTGCAGGACACCTCCGATTGCATCTATTGCGTCGTCGACCTGCATTCGCTGACAGCTCAACTCGTTCATGAAGACCTAGCCGACCAGACGCGGTCGATCACCGCTGCGTTCCTGGCCTCGGGCATCGACCCGAAGAAGCACATCGTCTTCAATCAGTCGCGGGTCATGCAGCATGCGGAGCTCGCCTGGATCTTCAATTGCGTGGCGCGCATCGGCTGGATGAACCGCATGACGCAGTTCAAGGACAAGGCCGGCAAGGACCGCGAGAACGCGTCGCTCGGCCTGCTAGCCTATCCTTCGCTGATGGCTGCCGACATCCTGCTCTACCGTGCCACCCACGTGCCGGTGGGCGAGGACCAAAAGCAGCATCTGGAACTCACACGCGACATCGCGCAGAAATTCAACAACGACTTCTCCGACCGCATCGCGGCCCTTGGCATCGGCGTCGAGATGCAGGTCGGCGAAGAGACCGTGAACGGCTATTTCCCGCTGACCGAGCCGGTCATCGGTGGGCCGGCGGCGCGCATCATGTCGCTGCGCGACGGCTCCAAGAAAATGTCCAAATCGGACCCGTCGGATTTGTCGCGCATCAACCTGACCGACGATGCCGATGACATCTCGAAGAAGATTCGCAAGGCCAAAACCGACCCGGAAGCGTTGCCGAGCGAGCTGGACGGCCTGGCCGGCCGGCCCGAGGCGGAGAACCTGGTCGGCATCTATGCGGGTCTCGCCGAGATGTCGAAGGCGGATGTACTCAAGGAATTCGCCGGCCAGCAGTTTTCCGTGTTCAAGCCGGCCTTGGCCGATCTTGCAGTGGAAAAACTGGCGCCGATCGCCAGCGAGATGCGCCGCATTTCGGATGACCGCGCCTATGTCGACGCGGTGCTCAAGGATGGCGGCGAGCGCGCCGGCGTGCTGGCCGAAGCGACGATGAAGACGGTGCGCGACATTATCGGCCTGCTGCAGGGCTGATCGCGACATCGGGTGCACTGGCACAAGGCCGGCGGCTTGCCGCCGGTCCCCCGCAGTGGCAGATTGCGGCCGCACGACACCGAGTAGATAGACATGGTCTCCAAACGCCTCAGCCGCGAAGCCGGCCATCGCAGGAAATTCCTGACGATCATCGACGACACGCCGGAATGCGAGCGCGCCGTCGCCTATGCCTCGAAACGGGCGCAGAGCACCAGCGGCACGCTGGTGCTGCTCTATGTCATCGTGCCGGACGATTTCCAGCATTGGCTGGGTGTCGAGAAGATCATGCGCGAGGAAGCCAACGCCACGGCGCGCGCCGCACTCGACAGCTATGCCAACAAGGTGCGCCAGAAGCTCGGCATCGAGCCCGAGATGGTGGTGCGCGAAGGCAAGCCGACGGAAGAGATCCACAAATTGATCGAGGAAGACCAGGACATCGCCATCCTGGTGCTGGCCGCCGGTGCGGGCAAGGAAGGCCCGGGGCCGCTGGTCGGCGCCGTGGCCGGCAAGGGTGCCGCCTTCCCGATCCCGGTGACTGTCGTGCCGCAGAACCTGTCGGACGAGGAAATAGACAGCCTGGCCTGAGATTTTGCTCTTCAGGTGATGCCGCTCCGATTTTGGGCGCGAAAAAACATTCCGCCAGCCAGCCGTTCCGGCGATGCGTTTCGCTTGAATGTCCATCCAATTGAGCCTATTTAGAATTGTTCCAAACTAGATGCCCAAACGGGCACGGAGACGGCCATGTTCATCCAGACCGAATCGACGCCAAACCCGGCGACGCTGAAATTCCTGCCCGGCAAGGAAGTGCTTCTGGAAGGCACCGCCGATTTCCGCGATGCCGACAGCGCCGCCGTCGCCTCGCCGCTGGCCGGCCGGCTGTTCGAAATTCCTGGCGTCACCGGCGTTTTCTTCGGCTATGACTTCATCACCGTGACCAAGGATGGCCCCGACTGGCAGCATCTGAAGCCGGCGATCCTCGGCGCCATCATGGAGCATTTCATGTCCGGCGCGCCTGTCATGGCCAAGGCTGGCCCGGCCGCAGAGACCAGCCAGACCGGTGAGTTCTACGACAAGGCCGACGAGGAGCTGGTCATCACCATCAAGGAACTGCTCGATACACGGGTGCGCCCGGCGGTCGCCCAGGATGGAGGCGACATCACCTTCCGCGGCTTCGAGAACGGCACGGTGTTCCTGCACATGAAGGGCGCCTGCGCCGGCTGCCCGTCCTCGACGGCGACGCTGAAGCACGGCATCCAGAACCTTCTGCGCCATTTCGTGCCGGAAGTGCAGCAGGTCGAGCAGGTCTCGTAGAGACCTCCTTCTCGAGGCATTAGAGGCAAACAACAAAAAACCGGGCCGAATTGCCCGGTTTTCTGCTTGGGACGTCCGTTGTTGCCTAGACGGTCCGCGTACGAAAACTGCCTCTAGAGAACGATGACCTTGGCGCCGACCGAGGCGCGGTCATAGAGGTCGATAATGTCCTGATTCATTAGGCGGATGCAGCCAGACGACATAGCCTTGCCGATCGAATTCCATTCCGGGCTGCCATGCAGGCGATAGCCCGAATCGCCGCCCTTGTTGAACAGGTACATGGCGCGCGCGCCGAGCGGGTTCTTCAGGCCCGGCTCCATGCCGCCGGCAAACTTTTCCAATTCCGGCTGGCGCTGGATCATCTGCCTCGGCGGTGTCCAGGTCGGCCATTCGCGCTTGAGCGCAATGTGGGCGGTGCCATGCCACTCGAAGCCCTCGCGGCCGACGCCGATGCCGTAGCGAATGGCCCTGCCGTCGCCCTCGATGAAGTAGAGGAACTTGTTCTGCGTATCGACTATGATCGTGCCCGGCTTTTCCGGGCTGTCGTAGTTCACTTCCTGCCGATGGTACTTCATCGGCACTTTCTCGATCGGGATCCGCGGCAGCTGATAACCGGCGTCGGTGACCGCGCCGTAGTCGTTGGAGAAGATCTGCGAGCCGATGGTGCTGCAACCGGCGATAGCAGTGGAGAGCGCCAGTGCGGCGATGATTGCAAACGACTTCATGCGCATCAGGTGATCCGGTGCCCCGCCCAACTTCGGCGGCACGAGTCGGCCGCTCTCTCATCGTCATTCATGCTGGCATTTGCTTTGCTTGCCAAGCGCGCGATGCCTATATGCCTGCCTTGACGTACCGGTAAGCGTATCACTATGGCATTTTGGCAACAGGACTCACAGGATTGTGAAGCAAATTCAAGGGGCCTGCTCCATGGGCTCCTGGAAATCGAGGAGAACCGTCATGAATGTCGGTGACGCCGCCCACCGCTCCGGCCTGCCGGCCAAGACTATCCGCTACTATGAAGAGATCGGCCTGATCGCCCCGGCGCGGGCCGCCAACGGCTACCGCGATTATTCCGGAGACGACATCCATCGGCTGGCCTTCCTGCGCCGCGCGCGCAATCTGGGCTTTTCCATCGACGATTGCCGCCAGTTGATGGCGCTTTACCAGGATCGCAGCCGCGCCAGCCACAACGTGCGCGAAATCGCCGCCGCCCATGTCACGGCGATCGAGGAGAAAGTGCGCGAGTTGCAGTCGATGCGCTCGACGCTGCAGAAACTGATCCATGCCTGCCACGGCGACGAAAGGCCGGATTGTCCGATCCTTGATGACATGGCGGGAGCGGCGTTGCTCAGCGACAGGGGCACCTCTGCGGCTGCATAATGACCCTACGTCGACGAGGCCCGACGCCTGGTCGACTCCTGCCGGGAGGACGTCCACAAATGGTCTCGATGAGCGTCGAACTGCGCAATATGGGGGGCACGCAGGCGGCCATGGGCTGGGCCGGCGGCCACACGATCATCGTCGACCGGCCCGAAGGCAAGGCCGGCGGCATGGGCCTGGGCTTCAATGGCGGCCAGCTGCTCGCCCTGGCGATCGGCGGCTACTTCTGCAACGACCTTCGCTACGTTGCCGAGGAAATGGGCATAACGCTCAACAAGATCGCCGTGACCGTGACGCTGAACCTCGAAGGCAAGCCTTTGCTCGCGACTTCGTCAACCATGACGGTTTCCTGCACGACGCTGGACGGCTCCGACCCGGCGGAGATCATCACAAGGGCCGCGGCGATTTCCACGGTCAGCAACTCCCTGCGCCAGGGCGTGCCGGTGAGCATCGAAACGGACGCAACGGCGACCGGCTTGTCGGAGGAATGATCCCCGGGAACAGGCGCATTTGGCCGCGTGGATTGTCAGAGATCGCTAAATAGGCCCACCGCCGGCACAGCAGAGCGATTGATCCAATTTTCTTCGGCATCTGGGCGCGTCAATCTGACGCGCTATGTCTTCCCTTGTTGCAATGATCAACGATGGAGATTGGCATGGATCGGCGATTGTTTCTGACTAGAATGCTTGGGCTGGCAGGGGCTGCGACCGTCGTCGCAATCGCGCGTCCTGCCACCGCCTTGGCCGGCATCCCCAATACGGGGCCGGGCATTCTCGATGAGCTCGACAAACCGTCCGACGACATTCTCGACCCGGATGGTCCCGATGTCCAGGACGGCGTCGAGTTCGTGCGGCACCGCAGGTGGCACCGCCGCCGTCGTCGACGCGGGTGGAGGCGGGTTTGCCGTCGCTATTGGCGCCACGGTTCCTGGCGCCGCAGGTGTTTCCGCAGATCCTTCTGGATCCACTTCTGACGAGACCTGCAACGCGAAGGTCCCGGAGTCCGCCGGCGCCTTCGCTATCGCTGCAGGCTTGAACCCAATCGGTAAAAAAGGCCCGCCGCCCCTCGGCAGCGGGCAGGTCCTGGAGTGCCGGGGGATCAACCCGGCATGGGTCAACGAGCGGGTCACCGGTTGGTTGCAGGGATCGGCCCGGTAGCCTTCCTTTGGGTGGACCGCCACCGGGCCTGACCGGAGCGGGGTGTATTGGGGGAGCCCCGGCTGCTTCGAAAATATCACCTTTCACTTATATTCGCTCTAGCTAATTAACAGGAGCGACGCAGCCCGGAGTGTAGCTGGGTGGGCCTCATCGGACAGGCGCGCGCCCTTGCAATCGACGAGACTCTGCGCCGCTCGCGGCGAGGCACGATCACGGGAAAGTGAACGTGACGCCATCGTAGCGTTCTGATCATTAGATGCCTCCCGCCACTGGAGGTTCATCGAATGCCAGCTTATGCCATTCTTGCCCTGGCTATTGTCGGTGAGGTCATCGCGACCAGCGCGATGAGGCCTCGGAAGGCTTCACCAGGCTTGGCCCGTCGATGTTGGTGCTGCTCGGTTACGCCACGGCGTTTTTCTTTCTGTCCCAGGTGCTGGACCGCATACCGGTCGGCGTTGCCTATGCAGTATGGGCGGGCGGCGGCATTGTTCTGGTCGCGCTGGTCGCTTGGATTGTCTACGGGCAACGGCCCGACGTGGCAGGTTTTGTCGGCATGGGCCTGATCTTGGCTGGAGTGCTGGTTTTAAACCTGCTGTCCAAAACGGGCGTTCATTGAGGTCCGACAACTACACGATCGCCTACATAAAGGCGGTTATATATTTGACAGGCCTAACGCCAAAATGGCCGGCGCAGGTTGCCGGATGAATGATGATCCGCGCCGGCCACTGCGGCTTCTTTGAGGGGTTGCCGCCTGCCGGGAGCTAGAGCGCGCGAATTGGCCGGCAATTGAGGCCCAGCCGCTTGGTTAAAAATGTACAGTGAATCCTTATTGAAGCCACCTCACAGCGTATTAAAATCCCAAGGTCACCGGCTACGGGTTAACGGCGCACCGGTGATTGAGAGTAACGCTAAGCTCCCGCCCTTATGGATGGGAGGTTGGCCATGTCTCAGTTCGATAGCTCGGTATCGGCTTTTGACTGCGATATTTTGCGCAGCGCGTTCATAAAAATCGTCATCCAGAAGAACATTCCAGAGGACAAATGGCGGGCCGAGGCCGAGCTTTTGATCCGGGAGTATACGGATAGCGACGACATTGAGCCCGGTTTAGCGGAATGGATCGCGCGGAAGTAGCCCGCGATGAAAGAGTGGAAGCCCGACGATTACCTGAAAGCGCCCACATAAAACAGGTTCAAACCGTGAACAGAATCTGGCATGGTGCCTGGCATGCCGATCATCTCCCCCATCCCCATCAATCCTCTCATCGACGGCCGCCAGTCCGAACGCGCCATGCTGGTGCGGCGCGGCGTACAGCGGCTGCTCATGGATATGGGCGCACATGTGTTGCCCGAGCTGTCGCTGGCCACGGGCCGCCGCGCCGACCTCGTCGCGCTGACCCGGCAGGGCGATATCTGGATAATCGAGATCAAATCCTCGATCGAGGATTTCAGGGTCGACCGCAAATGGCCCGACTACCGGCTGCATTCCGACCGCTTCTTCTTCGCCACCCATCCCGGCGTGCCCTCGGAAATCTTTCCGCAGGAATGCGGCTTCATCCTTTCCGACGGCTATGGCGCCGAGATCCTGCGCGATGCGCCCGAGCACCGCATGGCAGCGGCAACGCGCAAGGCGCTGATGCTGCGGGTCGCGCGGGCCGGCGCTTCGCGGCTGCTGGCGGCAGAGCTTGCCGGCGTGTCGGTGCCGGCGCTGGAGGGTGAGAGCGAGTAACGGCCCGTCCTTCAGTCTATGACCGGCTCTGCTCTTCATCGTCCTCCACGCCACCCTTGGCGGGCGCCATGAGCAGCACGGCAGCACCCAGAATGGCGGCGATGAAGGAGCCGGCGAGGATGCCGACCTTGACCGCGTCCTGCAGCGCCACGTCGCCGGCGAAGGCGAGCAGGCCGATGAACAGGCTCATGGTGAAGCCGATGCCGCACAGCAGCGATATGCCGATCATGTGCGTCCAGCCGGCATTGGCGGGCAGGTCGGCAAGACCGAGCCGGATCGCAAGTGCCGAGGAGCCGAACACGCCGACCAGCTTGCCAACCACCAGGCCGGCGGCGACACCCAGCGTCAACGGCTCGATCAGCGCACTGACGCTGAGGCCGGCCAGCGAAACGCCGGCATTGGCAAAGCCGAAGATCGGGATGACGACGAAGGCCACAATCTTGTGCAGGCCGTGCTCGAGCCGGTGCAGCGGCGAATGGTCGAGATCGTGGCCGATGCCGGCGGAGCGCTCAAGCGGGATGGTCAGCGCCAGCGCCACGCCGGCGAGCGTGGCATGGACGCCGGATTTCAGCACCAGCATCCACAAGATGACGCCGAGCACGAGATAGGGAACCAGCGTCATCACCCGCATGCGGTTGAGCACGACAAGCGCGGCAATGACGGCGAAGGCAGCACCCAGATAAGCCAGCGACAGGCCGCTGGTGTAGAAGATGGCGATGATGATGACGGCACCGAGGTCGTCGATGATCGCCAGTGCTGTGAGGAACACCTTCAGCGAAGCCGGCACGCGGCTGCCGAGCAGCGACAGCACGCCGAGCGCGAAAGCGATGTCGGTGGCGGTCGGGATCGCCCAGCCGGACAGGGCGGCCGCATTGTCGCGGTTGACGGCCACATAGACGAGTGCGGGAACCACCATGCCGCCGGCGGCTGCAATGCCGGGCAGCACGCGCCGGGGCCAGGTGGAGAGCTGGCCGTCCAGCATCTCGCGCTTGATCTCCAGTCCGACGAGCAGGAAGAACACCGCCATCAGCCCGTCATTGACCCAATGCGAGACGCTGAGCGGGCCGAGATAGGCGTGGAGCGCGGAGAAATAGGTTTCGGCGAGCGGCGAATTGGCGACGATCAGGGCCAGTGCCGCCGCCACCATCAGGATGATGCCGCCAGCCGCTTCACTATCGAGGAATTCGCGGAAGACGGAAACCGGCCGATGCTTCAAGTCCTGCATGTCGCCTCCGTCATGCCGTCTGTTTTGGCGGGCTTCGATCCCGCAAGATGGGAAACGGCGGCCTTAACGCGGCGCCCGCTTGGCCAGTATGCGCTGCAAGGTGCGTCGGTGCATGTTGAGCCGGCGCGCTGTCTCGGAGACGTTGCGCTCGCACATCTCATAGACGCGCTGGATATGCTCCCATCGAACGCGGTCGGCTGACATCGGGTTTTCCGGCGGCGCCGCGCGCTCGCCGGCGGTGCGGGTGAGTGCCGCGAAGATATCATCGGCGTCGGCGGGCTTGGAGAGATAATCGACCGCACCGAGCTTCACCGCGGTCACCGCGGTGGCGATGTTGCCGTAGCCGGTCAGGATGATGGTGCGGGAATCCTCGCGCTTTTCGCGGATGGCCGCGACCACGTCGAGGCCGTTGCCGTCGCCGAGCCGCATGTCGACCACGGCGTAGGCGGGTGGATTGGCGCGCGCCTTGGCAACCGCCTCCTCGACGCTCTCGGCCGTCTCGACCACGAAGCCCCTGGCTTCCATGGCGCGGGCCAGACGCGTGAGGAACGGCTTGTCGTCATCGACGACAAGCAGCGAGGTGTCCTCGCCTTCAACCATTGCGCCAATATTCTCGTCGCCTGTCATAGTCTCAAAATTCCTGCTGCCTTAATTTTACGCAAATATAGTTCCTGAGCCTCCTTGTCCAATTTTTAGAGGTCCTTCAAGGCTCTCAGGCGGTGTCGAACATGCTGGCCGAAGTGATTTCCGGATTGAGGAACACACCACGCGGCCACGATATCTGGACCATGGCGCCCTCGCCCAGGCCGCTCGAATTGCGGAAATCGAGCACGGCACCAGAGCGTTCGAGCAGGGTCTTGGCGATGAACAGGCCGAGGCCCAGACCGCCGCCTGTTTCATTGCCTTGGCGCGTCGACATATAGGGCTCGCCGATGCGGTCGATGATCTCGGCTGGAAAGCCGGGGCCGTCATCGATGATCGAGAAGGTGACGATGGCCTCGTCCCAACTCCAGCGCACGGTTACGCTTTTGCGGGCAAAATCGACGGCGTTCTCGACCAGGTTGCCGAGGCCGTAGATGACGCCCGGATTGCGTCGCCCGACCGGCTCGGGGCCGATGCGTTCGCCGGGCCGAAGCTTGATCGAGATGCCGAAGTCCCGGTGCGGCGCGGTGACCTCCTCGACCAGCGAAGTCAGTGGCAATCGCGAAAGATGCGCCTCGCCCTCGGAGGACAGGCTGGTCAGCCGCTTGAGAATCTCGCGGCAACGCTCGCTCTGCGAACGCAACAGCGTCACATCTTCCCCGTATTTCGGATCCTTGCCGAGCGCCTTTTCCATCTCCTTGGCGACAAGCGCGATGGTGGCGAGCGGCGTGCCGAGCTCGTGCGCGGCCGCGGCGGCCAGCCCGTCGAGTGCCGAAAGGTGCTGCTCGCGCTGCAGCACGAGCTCGGTTGCGGCGAGCGCATTGGCCAGAAGCCGGGCTTCGGCGGCCACCCGGAAGGCGTATATGGCGGTGAAGGCGATCGAGGACAGCACCGCCATCCACATGCCGGCGACATAGAGAAAAGGCATCGCCAGCGGCGCGTCCTCATGCCAGGGCAGCGGCAGATGGACAAAGACCAGAAAGGTCGCCGCCGACATGACCAGCCCGCCGAGGATGGCGGTCAGGCGCAGGGGCAGCGATGTCGCCGAAATGACGACAGGCACGGTCATCAGCAGCGAGAACGGGTTGGTGAGGCCGCCGGTCATGTAGAGCAGGCCGGCAAGCTGCAGGCTGTCGAAGATGAGGATGCCGAAGGCCGCAAGCGGCGTGAGCCGGTGCGCTGCCGGAAAGCGAAAGGCGAGAAACAGGTTCATCCAGGCCGAACAGGCGATTAGGGCAAAGCAGAGGCTGACCGGCAGTGGAAACTTCAGCCCATAGGCGACGACGAGCACCGTCAGGCTCTGACCGACAATGGCAAGCCAGCGCAACCGGATCAGCGTGTTGAGGCGCAGTCTCTGGCTCTGCTGGAAATCGGGCGAACGCAAAACGTTGATCATGGCCATGAATTACAGCCGCGAAGCGCTGAAGGCTAGGTCCCGCCCCAATCCGAGGAGTCGGATGGGGCTCTACTTCTTGTTTGAGCATGACCTTTCCAAAAACCGGTTTCCACTTTTTGGGATCATGCTCTGGGTTTTGCGCGGGCGGTGGCGGTCGCGAGCAGCGGGTTTTCCGGCCAGACGTGCTTGGGATAACGGCCGCGCATATCGGCGCGCACATCGGCCCAGGAGCCGCGCCAGAAGCCGGGCAGGTCGCGCGTCGTCTGGATTGGCCGGTGCGCCGGCGACAGGAGTTCGAGCGTCAGCGGCACACTGCCATTGGCGATGGCGGGATGGCGGTCGAGGCCGAACAGCTCCTGCACGCGAATCGCCAGCACCGGCCATTCGCCGTCATAGCGGATCGGCACATGGCTGCCCGACGGGGCATCGAAATGGGTCGGCGCCAGCGTATCGATCCTGCGCTGCAGATCATGCGGCACGAGGCTGGCCAGCCCGGCCGAGACAACGCCCGCATCTATGGCGGCAAACGATGCCGCGCCGGACAGGTAAGGCAGCAGCCAGTCATTGAGGCGCGCGATGAGAGCAGCATCCTCCATATCGGGCCAAGGCGCGCCAAGGCCGCGATGCAGCCAGCCAAGCCGCTGGCGCAGCGTTT
This sequence comes from Mesorhizobium sp. M0870, assembly GCF_040319775.1. Lineage (NCBI taxonomy): Bacteria > Pseudomonadati > Pseudomonadota > Alphaproteobacteria > Hyphomicrobiales > Phyllobacteriaceae > Mesorhizobium > Mesorhizobium sp. M0870. Next base: position 604 of record NZ_JAMYOI010000051.1, on the reverse strand, counting down.
GCGCCTCCTTGCTCCAATTCAGCAGCGACAGCCCGTGCTGGCGCACCGCATCGAGGACGGCGCGGTCGGCGTCGGGCCCCGTTGGCGGCGGCAGCATGCGTTCGGCGAGCGTGATGGCGCCAAGGCGCACGGTTTCACGCACACGCACGGCGCGCTTGTCGCGGTCGAAGCTCGTTTCGCGGCGGACCTCGATCCTGTCCGCCAGCGCAGCGCGGACATCGTCCTCGCCGATCGCCGCCGCCGCCGTGATGCGCGCATTCTGTGCCTTGCCCTGCAGGTCGGCGACGACCAGAAACGGCTCGCCCGCCAGCGGATCGCCGGCGTCGAGCATGGCGCCGGAGCCGTTGGCCAGCACGAAACGACCACGCTCGCCACGCGCCTTCGCCACCCGATCCGGCCAGGCGTGGACGAGCAGGGGACCGGCTGACTTACCCTCCCCCTTGTGGGGAGGGTCGGCGAGCGCGCCTTGCGCAGCAAGGCGCCGGAGACGGGGTGGGGGTGCAGCGCTCGGCCTGGGGGGGGCCCCCCCCCCCCCCGCGCCGCGGGGGGCCCCCCCCCCCCCGCGGGGGGGGGGGGGGCGGGGGCGCCGCCCGCCCCCCCCCCG
>NZ_JAMYOI010000050.1:0-23892 GCF_040319775.1 Mesorhizobium sp. M0870 | reverse complement strand
TGGCCTCCAATCCAGCCAGCATCTTGAATCACAAACATCCGGCTTTGGGAATCCTACGATTCTCTCAAAATAGGAATCGCTCTAGGATGACGAAGCGCGGCGAGCCCAAAGCTAATCGCGGAGGTTTTCGTTCGTCATGTCCAGGTTTGCGCCGGCTGCGCCCTTTGTCTCACCACACCCGCGCCGGCCGGTAAAGCACCAATGCCAGCACCACGAACTTGGTCAGCAGCGTCGTCTTCGACGCGACGCTTTCCGAAGTGTTGATCAGGATGACCCAGCCCAGCATCGGCAGCCAGATGCCGGCATGGCAGCGGCGCGCCACCTCGAACAGGAACAGCACGAAGCCGAACGTCAGCAAAAGGGTGAAGAAGGCGCCCTGATAGAGGACCGTGCGGATGATCGGGTTCTCGATGCCCTGTTCGAGACCGTTGATGCGGCGCAGGCTGTCGATCAGCTCGACATCCGGCCCCACGATCAGATCGCGCAATTCCAGGTGCTTGAAAAGCTCGAACATCTCGACGCGGGCATTGGCGCTTCCGCTGTCCGACACGAAGCGCTCCAGCAGCGCGTCGAAAAAGCCCAGATATGCCGCCACTATGATGACGACCGGCAGCAGTGCGGCAAGCATGAAGCCGAGTGCCGCACCCAAGAGATTGACGCGGCCCTGGCGCAATTTGGTGGTGCCCTGAAAAAGCAGGTAGCAGCCGCCTAGCACCACCGTCGTCACCATCGCCGTGCGGCCGCCGAAGGCGACGAGTGCCGCGCATTGCAGGCCGATCAACCCTATCCGCACAGGCATCGACAGGGATCTGGCACCGGAGAGCAGCGCAAGCACATAGATCGACGTCACCATGGCATTGGCAAGCGGATGCCCCTGCAGCGCGCTCGAGCGCAGATCGGTGGTAAACGCCACGCCGTCCAGGCGATAGGGGAAGATAAGCGTCTTGGTGGCGAACTCGAAAAGGGCAAGCAGCGCATTCGCCGTCATGACCACGTGAACGACGGTCTGCAGCCCGGCGAAGGTCCGTTCGTCGTCCTCGCTGAGCATCAGGACCAGAAGTGCCGCGGCCACGAACGTATCGATCATGCCGGCCATGCCGGGCCGCTGCCTTGCGATGACGACGAACAGAAGCACGATCGATATGGCGGCCATCAGCGCGCTGGCCGGACGCCTATCGGCGACATGCACTAGATAGCCGACCGGATTGCCGAAGGTGCAGGAGCGCCAGGCAAGCAGCAGCACGATGAGATAGGTGGACGGGTGGATCTTGGTCGCCGGGTTGCCGAACAGGCCATCATAATTGTAGCCGACCAGCCACAGCATGCCGCCCGAGATGCTGAACAGCACCGCTACCGCCGCGATCAGTCCGAAGCGCGTCAGCGCATCGAGCGACGTGCCGGCGCGGGGTGCGGCAACACCATGGTTCGAAGCGCTTGCGCTCCAACTGGCCGCCATATCAGGCGGCCTCGTCGACCAGCAAGGCGGCCGTTGGCAACCGCCCCATCACGGAAACCGCCTGCGCGGTCGTCGTGACGTCGCGCATCGGGGTGGCGTTCAGCGTGGCGACGAGTACGATCTCGTCGGCCATGGCGACCAGCGGCGAGGCATTGAGATTGTCGGCCAGCGCGCCGCCGTCGATGACGACAAGCTCGAAGCTCCGGCGGGCCCGCGCCAGCATCTGCTGCGCAAAATAGATGCCATGCGCTTCCTGGAAGACCGCCTTTGAGCGGCCCCTGCCCAGCACGGCAACATTGCTGCCGGCGGCGTAATGGCTGACGGCCTCGAAGGCATACTCGCCGCGCAGCACATCGAGGATTCCCGGCTGCCGATCCTTCTGGTCGCCGCCGCCGGCATTGGCATCGATGAACAGCACACGGCTGCCCCTGGACGCCGCGGCATCGGCCAGCAGCCGCGCCACCCGGCTGCGCTGCGCGCCCTCGCCCGGCGACGATGTCACCAGGATGGAAGGCACCAGCGGCCAGTCCGCCGGACGCTGGCCCGAACTGAACATGCGCCTCAGTGCAAGGCCGACGACGGCGTCGGTCTTCTGGCTGGAGGCGACGGCGCGCGCCCCGCCGAAAGGCCACCAGCGCCGGCCAGTGCCCGACTTTGCCGGCACCACGCCCAGCACCGGCGCGTCGATCGCCGACTGCATCTGCGCGCTGGAAAGCACCGTCGGCGAGGAATATTCGGCGATCAACGCCAGACCGGTGCCGAGCCCAAGGCCGCCGAATATCGCGCCCAGCAACAGCAGCGGCAAAGGCGGCCAGCTCTTCTTCAAGGCGGGCATGGCGTTGGAGATGATGCGCGCATTGGTGCTGTCGACATTGATCTGCTCGCGCGTCTCCTGGGCGCGCTGGAGATAGTTCGAGTAGACGGAACGCAGCGCCTCGAGATCGCGCTGCAATTCGCGCAGCCGCACCGAGGCCTGGTCGGTGTCGAGCGACTTGCTCTTCATGCCGGCGACCTTGGCTTCCAGCGCCTGCTGGTTGGCCAGCGCCCGTTCGTAGTCCGTCTCGGTGGCGGTGGCGATGCGGCCGAGTTCGCGCGCGATCAGCTGGCGCGTGTCGCGCAGCTGCTGCTGGGCGGCGATCAGCGAAGGATGACGAGGCCCCAGCTCCGTGCCGAGCTGCGAGACCTGGTCGACCAGCGTCGCCTCTTGCGCCCGCAGGCTCGAGATCACCGCCGAGCGCATCGCTTCCGAGGTTGCGTCCGCCGTGCCGCTCTGGCGGCGCATCTGGTCGACCTGCGCCTTCAGCGCCGCGGTGCGGCTCTGCGCCGCCGCAAGCTGCGTGTTGATCTCGGTCAGTTCCTGGTCGCTGACCAGATTGCCTGCCGCCATCACCATGTTGTTGGCGGACTTGTAGGCCTCGACGGCATTCTCGGCCTGCTGGACACGCTTGCGCTGCTCGTCCAGCCGGGCGGTGATCGACTCGGAGGCGTCCCTGGCCATTTTCGCGCGCGCGCTCGCCTGGTCGACCAGGTAGGCCTGCGCGATGGCGTTGGCCAGGAGGGCGGCCTTGTCGGCGCTCTTGGCGGTGACGATGACGTCGAGGACCAGGACCTTGTCGGCCCGCTTCACCGCCAGGCGCCGGCGCAGCGCGTCGAGTGTCTGCACCGACCTGTCGCCTTCGGCCGATGCCGAACCGAGCAGGCGCGACAGCAAGCCCTGCCCGTTGAATTCCGGATCCTGCGTCAGGTTTGTCGCCGCGATCGCCCGCATCAGCACGCCTGTCGACTGGACCACGCTGACCTGGCTCTCGACCTGCGTGATGCCGCCATCGGGTGAGATACGGCTGGGATTGACGTCGTTGGTGACCACCTGCAGGTCCTGCGGATCGATGAGGATTTCCGCCGCCGAGCTGTAGAGCGCCGGCGTAAAAAGACCGTAGAGAAGGGCGACCAGCGTCAGCAGCGCGACAGTGCCGAAGATCCAGAACCGGCGGCGCACCAGGATGCGCTTCAGGTCGCCCAGTTCGACAGTCGAAGCTGCGTATGATCCCGCGCGTGCCGCATCCGGAGAGTGTTGCTGAGGAACCATGGGCAGGGATGATTGCATGGCTGCCTCCGACAATACTCCATATGCCGGCAAGATCAGTTTGCGGCGATAACCTAGCTATTCCTCCAACTGTTAAAACATTGTTAATTATGTTGAGAGGTGACGTGAATTTTGGCACGCGGTTTGCTTAAAAATATACATATCGAGGTGTTGGCTACGCAGCGAGCGGAGACGAATGCAGATGGGGTTACAATTTGACCGGACCGGCCTGGCCGGCAAGGCCGGGCACCGCCTTTTCGGACCTCCACCATGCAGATAAGTCTACGCCTGGACGGCGACTGCGTCCGCGCCTTTCATCTCACGCTGCTGGAGCGCCTTGCCGCGCTCGGCGACGTCGAACTGTCCGTCGATGTCAGGCCGGCGGGCGGCGGCATTCCGCGCAGCGCCGCGGCCCTGTTTCAACTCGAAACGGCGATACACGGACTGGCCCATGATGGACTGGCCCATGATGGACTAGCCAAGCGTGTGCCGCTTTCGGCGCTCGCGCCCTATCGGCGGTCCCCCGCTTCGCCCGACCTGGTCGTCGATCTCTGCGGCGATGTCAGGCTGGAAAGCACACGGGTCTGGCGCGTCACCTATGACGGCGCCAGCGGGGAAGCGGCCTTGCTGGCCCTGACCCTCGCCGGCCGCACGCCGCTTGCCCGCATCGAGGAGAACGGCGTTGCGATCGCCGCCGGGCGTCTGGGCACAGAATATGGCGGCATCGCGCTGGCGTCCTTCCAGGATATGCTGGCGCGCACAGCAAGCCTGATCGTCGCTGCCATGTCAGGCGCGGCAAAGTCGGTGCCCGATCTGCCAGAGCCGGCGCAGGCAGGCAGCCCGCCGCCAATGCCCTCGGCCGGCAAGCTTGGGGTCAGAGCCGGCAAGGCGCTGGCGCGGCGGATCGTCCAGAAGATCTATCACCTTTGCTACAACGCGCCGCATTGGAAGGTCGGCTGGCGGCAAACCGGGGGTTCCGATCTGTTCGACCTGCGTGCGCATCCGGCGTCGGGTTGGCAAGAGCTGCCGGACGATGGCAGCCGCTTCTACGCCGATCCGTTTCCCATCCTCTACCAGGGCCAGCTGACCCTGTTCGTCGAGGACTATATTCACCAGCTCGGCAAAGCCATCATCTCCGCCGTGCCCTTCGGCCCGGCAGGCCCGCTCGGAAGGCCTGAACCGGTGCTGGATCTGCCCTACCATCTCTCCTACCCCTTCGTCTTCGAGCGCGACGGCGAGGTCTGGATGGTGCCGGAAAGCTGCGCCAACGGCACCGTCGATCTCTACCGGGCCACCGCCTTTCCCGGCGGATGGGTCAAGGAGGCGACGCTTCTGTCCGGTGTCGTGGCCAGCGACGCCACGCTTGTCGAGCATGGCGGCGCCTGGTGGCTGTTCGCCACCGTCCGCGATGGCGGCGGCGCCTTCTCCGACACGCTGCATCTGTGGTCGGCGCCGGATTTTCGCGGCCCCTGGGCGCCGCATCCCAAAAATCCCGTGCTGATCGACATCGCCTCGGCGCGGCCGGCCGGCCGCATGGTCAGGCGCGGCAACGACCTGCTGCGCCCGGTCCAGGACTGCCGCAGGAGCTATGGCGCGGCGCTTGGCATCGCACGCATTTCTCACCTTGATTTGATCGGCATGGAGCAGGTCGTTGAAAACATCTTGCATCCAGGTGCGCTATGGAGTGGGCGTAAACTTCACACGCTCAACGAGGCTGGCGGCTTTGAGTTCATCGATGGCTCGGCGATCGCACCGCGCTGGAAGCAGCGGGCCCGCGATTAACCTAAACATTGGTTACTACCAGGCACGCGCTCCGGTTGCTTGCGGTTGATTCAGGTCCGGAAGATATTTTCTACCGGAGATTGTGAACGTGCAGTTGCCACCAGAAAGGGCAGCAGAATGAGTATCTCAGAGGCCTGCCCGGCCGAAGTCGATGTGGCGATCGTCGGTGCCGGAATGGCTGGGACCACCTTAGCCATGCTGTTGGGAAAAGCCGGGCGCAAGGTGGCGCTGATCGATCCGCACCGCGTCCACCACGAGGAGTTCCGGGCCGAGAAGATCGGCATGGATCAGATGCTGCTGTTCGAAAAGCTCGGCCTCGATGCGACACTCAAGCGTCTCGTCACCTCGACGACCGACACGCATGTCTTTCGCCTCGGCCAGTTTTTCGCGCATGAGAAGAAGGCTGAATTCACATTCTCCTACGGCGCGCTGATCAATGGCCTGCGCGATGCCTTGCCTGCGCAAGTGCCGCTGACGGTCGGCAAGGTAACCGAAGTCTCGACTGGACCGGACCGGCAGCGGCTTGTGCTGGCCGACGGCGCCGTCATCGATGCCCGCCTGCTGGTGGTGGCAACCGGCCACGGCGAGGCGGTGCGGCGCGCCGTCGGGGTCGAGCGTATCGAGCAATCGAAGGCGCATTCACTGTCCATGGGATTCGACCTCGCCATCTCGCCGCGTAATTTCGGTCATCAGTCCGTCACCTGCTACAGCAGGCGGGCTGCCGACCGTATCGCCTACATCAGCATCTTTCCCCTCGGCGACAAGATGCGGGCGAACATGTTCCTCTATCGCAATGTGGCCGAAGCGTGGACGCGGGCGTTTCGCCAGGAGCCGCAAAAGATGCTCTGCGAGCTGATGCCCGAAATAGCAGCGCGATGTGGCAACTTCGAAGTCGCAAGTCCTGTCGAGGTCAGGCAGATCAGCCTGAGCACCACGCAAGGCCATCGCCGCGACGGGGTCATCTTCATCGGCGATGCCTTCTGCACGACGTGTCCAACACCGGGCGTCGGCATCGGCCGCGTGATGACCGACGTCGATCAGCTCCATTCGGTTCACATTCCACGATGGCTCGAAACACCAGGCATGGCGGCTGACAAGATCAACGCTTTCTATGACGACCCGGTCAAGGTGGCTGCCGATGAGGATGGCATGCGGGTGAGTTACTATGCCAAGTCGATCACCGCCGGCACCGGACTGGAATGGCGCGCAAGGCGCCTGCGCAACAACACCGCGCGCCAGCTGATGATCATCGGCCGCAAGGTCCGGCATCTGGGGCAGCGGCGGGCGCCCGTGGCCAATATGCGATAGGGCGCGACCAGTCGCGCCCTATCGATTGCTGCTATTGATTGCCCTTGTCAGGCGAATGCATCAGGCGCCAATCAATCACTGAGGATCGGCGGAGGTGTCGATGGGGCAGTCTGGGCCGTGACGCCCGAAAGCCTGTCGCGCTTCTGCAATGTTGGTTTCTCGTATTTCTTCACTGTAAAGTGCCGTCCAAATTAGTACGGTGCCAGCAGAACCAATTCCCTGCCCCGTGTCAATTGTGTCATTACTGGTCCTTACGTCGTTTCCGCGCCATCGTAGTCAAACGATTCTTCACTGTTGCATTGCGGCACATATCGGCTCCGACAGGGCACCTCATCCCAGCGCCAATCGCGCTCTCCTTGCCTCCCCGCGCGATGTTGTAAATCGTTTCATCCAAGGTATTTTGGCCATCGGGAACAGAGGGAATAGTCATGTCCAACAGCGCCTTGCCGCTGGTTATCAGTGCGCCGGAACCACGCACGCTCGACCTGATCTTCACAGCCCGGCAGCTGGGGCGGCTCAAGGCGCAATATCGCATTGTCGAGACGACCGCTGACGGCGTCGCGAAACTGCCGGCCGACGTGCTGGCGGAGGCGCGGTACATCATCGGCCAGCCGCCCATATCGCCCGAAACGCTCGACCGGATGAAGGCGCTGCGCTGCGTCTTCAATGTCGAGACCAACCTCATCAACAACATGCCCTACGAGACCTTGTTCGCGCGCGGCATCCATGTCGTCACCACCGGCCTGGTGTTCGCCGAGCCGGTCGCGGAGCTTGGCCTTGCCATGGCGCTCAACCTCGCCCGCGACATCGTCGATGCCGATCTCGCTTTCCGCCAGGGACAGGAACTGTGGGGCGGCGACGGCAACCAGACGGCGCGGCTCTTGTCCGGCGCCGATGTCGGCATCATCGGTTTCGGCGATCTCGGCCGGGCGCTCAACCGGCTGCTGTCGGGTTTCCGCACCCGCACCAAAGTCTTCGATCCCTGGCTGCCGCCATCCATCCTCATCGACAATGGCGTCGAGCCGGCCTCTCTCGACGAGGTGCTGTCGACCAGCGACTTCATCTTCGTCGTTGCGTCGGTGACCAGCGAGAACCAGGGTTTTCTCGGTGCCGACGCCTTTGCCGGCATGCGCAAGGGCGCCGCCTTCATCCTGCTCAGCCGCGCCGGCGTGGTCGACTTCCCGGCGCTGATGGCGGCGGTGAAGAGCGGCCACATCGTCGCCGCCAGCGACGTTTTCCCCGAAGAACCGCTGGCGCGGGACCATCCGGTGCGCACCCTGCCCGGCTTCCTGCGCTCGGCTCACCGTGCCGGCGCGCTCGACATCGCCTTCAAGCGCATGGGCGATATGGTGCTGGAGGACATGGACCTGATCGACCGCGGCCTGCCGCCGCTGCGCTCCAAGCGCGCCGAGCGCGAGACGGTTTCGCGCATGCGTTCCAAGCCGGCCGACAGGAATTGAAGCGTGGATTTTCGTCCCGGTCGGCCGACCCTCGACAAGGTCGGCTTGACAAGAGCGCGGCCGGCGACGACGCTCCCGCAATCGAATTTTGCGGAGGGAAGCCATGAACATGAAGAAGATCTATGAAAAACCGATGCTGCTCAAACGGCAGAAACTCTCTGCCGTGACGGCGCAGCAAGCCGCTTCAGGAGTGACAGGTCCGACAGGCCCGATAGACTGACGCCTTACGGTGTCCGATCAAGGCAGCATTGGACGCGCCTGCGGGTCGGCGGCGAAACGGCAGTCGCTCGCAACTTCAGTGTTCATGGCTGCTCTTCGCTCTGCGCGCGACCGCTTCCATAAAAGAGCGCGCGGCAGCGTCACAAGCCGTTCTGGACGGTCCGTTCGCGGACAGCACGACCTCCGCGGCCTTCCGCGACATGCCGTATTTCCGGGCGAAGATCGCAGCGTCGTAAGGTTCGTTTTTGGCTGCCGGTGTCGCGGACGTGATCCTGGCCTTGGTCATTGGCGGGTCCGCCTGAAACTTTCGAGCAACTCGCCTTCATTGCGGCAGCCATTCTGAAACAGCGAAAACACTGTGGCTGCCAGCCGCTGTACGTCCGACTCCCCTGACATGCGGTCAAGTTTGCGCTCCAGGCAGACCCGATCGAAGACGCGCTGGCACAGCTGCAGATCGGAAGGATGGAAACCGGGATTGCGCTTATGAAGGCTCGGCATAAGAAGCCCCTTTCGGAGCAGCGACCACTTCCTTGACGCTGTCGGTCAAAAAATGAAATCGGACTGAGCAAGAGTCAACATCGGCCTCATCACAGTAAGTATCGTACAATTCTCCCGCCGGTCTGCCGAACGGTTCTCAGCCCAGCGCGACATGGCGCTTTGTCATTAGCCGGCGGATTTTATTGGCCCTCACCGTGATCCGACGCTCTCAAGATATATGTCGGTTTTGTACCAAGTGGCGCTTGGTACGTTTCCGACACTAACATTCAGGCCGATCTTTTCATATGCGAACGGGCGTTGGGGGGCGCCGTGCTTCGAATTTCACATCGCATTCATAGCTTTATTCGTTCTGCGCCCCTATACATAGGCGATCGTCCGCACGTTTTTACGGGCACGGACGGCTGGGAGATTGGATGGCTCTTGCCCTGCATTGGGCCACGCCATGTCTGATCCCAACAAAAATCATCAATACCGAAACCAACTGCTGCGACGCATGCCTGCGGATGATCTGGCGTTGCTCGAGCCGCACATGCAGCGCTGCGACTTGCCGCTACGCATGATGCTTGTGACCCCGAATATTCCGATCGAGGCCGTCTACTTCATCGAACAGGGCATCGGTTCGGTGGTCGCCAGCACGGCGAGCGGCCAAGAGGCCGAAGTGGGCTTCATCGGCTTCGAAGGCATGACGGGATACTCCCTGGTGATGGGCGACGACCGTGCGCCGCATGCCTGTTATGTACAACTCGAAGGCGAGGCGATCCGCATCGAAGCCGGCGCATTCAAGGCAGCATTGGCGGCAAGTGCGACCATGCGCATGTTCCTGCTGCGCTTCATCAACGCGCTACAAACCCAGGCCGGCTGCACCGCGCTCGTCAACGCGCGGCTGAAGCTCGAGGAGCGGCTGGCGCGATGGCTGCTCATGTGCGACGACCGCGTGCCGGGCGAACATCTCGCCATCACGCACGAATTCCTGGCCATCATGCTTGGTGTCAGGCGGCCAGGCGTCACCGTTGCCCTTCAATTGCTCGAAGGCCGCGCGCTGATCCGCTCGCGTCGGGGCGAGATCGTCATTCGTGACCGCGCCGGGCTGCTGGAACTTGCCAATGGCAGTTACGGCGAAGCCGAGGCCGAATATGCAAGGCTGATCGGCGAGATCGGCGCGCCCTGATCAGGAGCGGTCGCCGCCGGCATCCGGCTTGCCCGATGTCGCTTTGCCGGGCAGCGCCGCACCGCCTTCAAATGCGCCTCGGCCAATCGGCCCATCCCTGCCGACCGGCAAGCCGGCATGCTCCAGACTTGCAAGCTTGCACTTCGTCTGCTCGGCCGCCGCTCCGACAAGGCAGTCGATGGTGAACATGGCACCGGCGTGCTCGCTTGCCGCGACCGCCTGGCGGATCTTCGTCAATTGCGCTTGTGTGTAGTCCAGAAGCTCGACCAGGCCGGTATGATCCAAACCGCCCTCCATTGCAGGATGTCGAGAGGCCGATCTGAGGTCGCTCTTGCCACCGAAATACGCCCATTTGCGGGGCTTGCATAGCCGGACTGTCAAAATCGTACAGTCTACGCGCCACGGGATCCTCGCCCTATTGGACAAAGGTCCATCTTCGCACCCTCGCTACGTCATGCAAGTGTATATAAGCTATCGCTTGAATACTGGTCCGTACGTCTGTCGGGGAGATGTCGTGCCAATCCGCGAGAATCTCGCCGCCAATCTCAGGCGGCTGGTCCAACGCCACGCTTCCGTCAGCGCGGTGTGCCGTGAGCTTGGCATCAACCGCACCCAGTTCGAGCGCTATCTGCAAGGCAAGGCGGTTCCCAACAAAGCCACCGCCAGGCTGATCTGCGACTATTTCAAGATCGACGAGGATGAGTTGTATCGTGAGCCGGCCGCCGCGGCAGCCAAGGGCGACAGCAATGCAACGTTGCGCGAGGCACTGTACGAGAACATGGTGCGGCCGCCGTCGCCCGCCATCGCCGGAGGCACCTATTTCACCTATTTTTCGATCCCCGGCCGACCCGATTTTTTGATGCGCTCGGTCACCTTCGTGCGGCGTGAGGCCGATCTCGTCACCTTCAGGCGGGTAACGCGCTGGGCTCCGGGCGATGGCCAGGGTGGTTCGAGAATGCCCGGCAACCATTACGGCGTGGCGATCTCGCGCCTGAACTGGATCTATTTCACAGGCATCAACCGCCGCCAGACAAGCGAGCCCTCGATCATGACCGTACAGTGGGCTGCCATCTCCGAACCAGTTCTGGTCGGCAGGGCGATCGTCCTCACCGGATCAGGGCCGGCCTTTGTGTCGGTCATCATGCGGCAGGACGTCACCAGGATCAGCATGAGGCGAGCGATGCTGATGTCCCATATCGTCAGTCTCGACGACCCCAGCGTCGATCGGCTGGTGGTCAGTCTTGCACGAGAGACCCGCTAAACTCGCTTTCTACGGGAAAAATCGGGGAAAGTTTCAAGTTTTTCGACTATATTTTTCTTCGTTTCGGGATTTTTGCGCAAAAAATGCCGGAACTTTCACCCAAACCTGTCGTTTTCCAACTGATCGTTGCTTCGACGATCCCAAAGCAACAGGAGGAGTACACCATGAACATCAAGATGATCTGTTTCGGCGCGATGACGCTCTCGATGGTTGCCGGCTCCGCGCTTGCGGCAGGCGACACCGGCACGTCGGCTCTCGACGATCCGGCCAAGATGCAGCCCTTCTACACCGATAGCGGCATGAAGACGATGGTCAGCAACGACGACTTCGTTAAAGCCTGGAAGGCCCTTACGCCGGACGACCAGACCGCGATGATGAAGGCCTGCGAGGACGAGGCGAAGGACGCCACTGCGGCCAACAGCCATCCGGAATTCTGCAGCAGCGTGAAAGCGAACGGCGGCAGCAAGTAGCAATCCAGCGAACCGATGAGAAACAGCCCCTTCGCGGGGCTGTTTTGCGTCTGCCGCAGGGCGCGCGGCCAAGCCCGCCACGCAACGATCAAGCCCGGCCGGCGCGCCGGCCCATTTCCATTCCTGCTATGTTGCACTGCGACAAAATTGTTTTATGTTGCACTGCGATAAATTTGTTGCATTGCGATATCAGCCTGCCCGGCCGACGTTGCGCAGGGGCTGGGCCTTGCACGAAGGAGCCGTCGTGGCAGCATCGTTCCGGTCGGACATACAAGGATTGCGCGCGCTCGCTGTCGGCGGTGTCGTCGCCTACCATTTCGGCCTCACCTCGCTCCCCGGCGGCTTTGCCGGCGTCGACATCTTCTTCGTCATCTCGGGCTGGCTGATAACAACCCACCTCATGCAGGAGATCGGCGAGACCGGCCGGCTCGACCTTTGGCGCTTCTATGCCAGGCGCGCGCGGCGGCTTCTGCCGGCAGCTTTGTTCGTCATCCTGGTTACGCTGGCCGCCGGCTACTTCATCCTGGCGCCGCAGGAGCAGGCGCTCTATTCGCGCGGCGCCATGTTCGCCTCCGCCTATGCCATCAATCTGTGGCTGCTGCGCTGGTCGTTCGACTATTTCGCCGCCGACGCCACCAGCAATCCCTTCATCCACTTCTGGTCGTTGTCGGTGGAGGAGCAGTTCTATCTGGCCTGGCCGGCGCTGCTTCTGCTGGCCGCTTGGCTGCGGCCGGGCCGGCGAACGGCCGCAGCCGTGATCGGCGTTGCCGGCCTTGCCTCCTTCGCCGCCTGCCAGTGGCTGACCAGCGCAGCACCCGCCTGGGCCTTCTATTTCTCGCCGCTGCGCGCCTGGGAGTTCGCTGCCGGCGGCCTGGCGACGCTGGTCCCCATGGCTTTGCTGCAGCACCGCATCTGGCTGCGGGCCGCACTTGGCTGGCTCGGCCTGGCGCTGATCGCGACGGCCTATCTCCTGTTGAGCGAGGACCTGCCCTTCCCCGGCTGGTACGCGTTGCTGCCGGTGGCCGGCACCGTGCTGGTGCTGCTGAGCGGCGTCGGCGGGCCGCAGACCAATAGACGGACCGGCTGGCAAGCCCTTGGCCCGGCTACCGCTTTGTCCCTGCCGCCCTTGCAATGGATCGGCACGCTCTCCTATTCGCTCTATCTCTGGCATTGGCCGGTCATCGTCTATGCCGGGATGCTGGCGCCGGACCTTTCCGTGCCGCAGCGCCTTGGCTGTGGCGTGCTGGCGCTCGCGCTGTCGGTGCTCACCTATCATTTGATCGAAGACCCGGCGCGGCGCGGCGCCTGGATGGCGGTGGGCGCCCGCGCCTTTCCCAGGGTCATTCCAGACGCAAAACCGCTTCGCGCTTTTCCCGGCCTTGTGCTGGTTCCCGCGCTGATGCTGACCGGCACCGGCGTGGCGGTCGCCTATGCCAACGCGCATCTGGCCACGCGCAATATCGGCCCCGAGCAGCGCGGCATCGAGCAGGCGGTCGAAAGACCTTCCATCGCGCGGGCCGTCGACAAGAACTGCCTGGCCGACTTCCAAACAGTGACGCCGAAACCCTGTATGTTCGGCCCGGCCGATGCCACCCGCACCATCGTGCTGTTCGGCGATTCGCACGCCGACCAGTGGTCGACGCCGCTGATCGAGGCGGCCAAGCGCAACGACACAAAGGTCATCACCTATCTTAAATCATCGTGCCGCGCCTCGCGGCTCTCCACCTTCAACACCGTGCTGAAGCGCGACTACACCGAATGCGACGCCTGGCGCGAGCAGGCCATATCAGAGATCATCCGCCGCAAGCCGCGCCTGGTGGTGATCTCCGAATTCTCCATCGGCAATCTGACCCGCGACCTGCCCGCCGCCGAACGCACCGCCGAAGTAGCGCGCTGGCAGGCCGGCCTGCGCTCGACCTTGCAGGCCTTCAGCCGGGCCGGTGTCGAGACGGCTGTTATCCGCGACACGCCGATTAACGCCAGCTTCGCCGGCTCCTGCGTGGCGCGCACCCTGTGGTGGCGCGAAGCCCCCTCGCCGCACTGCGATACGCCAAGGGCGGACGCCGCCAACGACAGCACCGCCGCCGCCGAGCGCGCCGTGGTGACCAGCGTACCCGACACCCGCTACATCGACCTCACCAACCAATTCTGCGGCCCGACCACCTGCCACGTCGTCATATCAGGCAAGCTGGCGTTTCGTGACAGGCACCACCTGGCGACGGGCTTTGCCGAGACACTGGCGGGGCCATTGGAGAGGGCCTTGTTTTAGAGGTTCCCTTCTCCCCGTCTATACGAGGAGAAGGTGCCGGCAGGCGGATGAGGGGCGGCGCGGCGCGGCAAATCAATGCGCCCCCGCGAACAGCTCGCGATGATGAGCCAGAAACGCCGGATGTGGCATCAACCGCGCATCCTTGGGCCAATGCAAACCCTGGGATTCCGGACGGAAGAGATTTCTCAATTCGCTCGGCACCCGGTTGTGCGCGACCAGCAGTCGATGGTTTTCGTCTATCGAAATCAGATGCCGATCGAACAGCCAATGCACGGTGGCCGATAGCGCGATGCCGTTCCGGACAACATCCGGCCCGCCGACCGCGACAGGTTTGATATGAGCGGCCTGAACCTCGGCCCTGCCGCCACCATTGATAATGCGCAAGCCGGTGACTGCGCATTTATCCTCATAAGCACGGCAGACTTCCAACCGGAAGGTGGCGTCGCGGATTTTGCGGTTCAGCAAGATCTGTTCGACCCGACGATCGACCGTCTCGGCAAAACCGGGCTGTCCGGCAAAACCAGGCTGGATCGGCCATGGAACATCCAGCGGCAGCATGTCGGGGCTGAGCCTTCTGGCGTTGGCAGGGTCAAGTGTCTCATTCAAACCAGCCAGCACGATGTTGTCGAAATCCTCACTCAGGATCGGGCGCATCGACTTGCCCTGCACGGCTTGGCCGACGTGGCTGGGGTCGAGAACCTCGCGCAACAGCGCCTCCGCGTAGCGGCCATCCTTAACGAAAGGCACCGGTGTAGGAAATTCGAGATAGTCCGTCACATGGGCATAGTAACGGTCGGATCGGTCAGGATCCGGCAAGACATCTGTTACACGCGCATAGGCGATATACGCACGACGGCCGCCATTGCGCTGCGGTTCGCGAAACAGCACCCAGTCGCCAATGGCGTTCCGGGCAGCGTCCAGATAATTGCTGCGAGCGGGGAATTGATAGCGGCGGGTGATGTCATCGTCGTAGCCAGAACCCGGCTTCACATCGAAAACGGCTTTCACGATTCTATTCCTGGGAATGCAAACGCCTAGGCTAGCGATGTTTTACGCATCGTGCGAGCCATCCGTTGCACCATCTCACCATCTCACCACCTCACCACCTCACCACCTCACCTCCTCATCATCATCCCGTAATGCACCGCCAGCAGATCCAGCCCCACCTTCAGCAGCTTTGTCACCACATTCCGGCCCTCGCCGGTCTGCTCGGACAGGCGCTTGAGGGAACCGTCAGCGCAGCAGACTTGTCGCACCACGGCGGCCACCTCCCAATGGCCTAGCGCTCTTGTGGCGGCGGCATAGGCCCTGCCGGCGTCGAGAACGCTGTCGGCGATGCCGCCGCCCTCGCGGCCGCCGTCGACGCGCTCGGTCCAGCGCATCGGCTTGACATCAGCCTGCTGGCTGCAGCGGAAATCCTCGCGGTAGCGCAGGCCTGCCTCGCGCTGCTGGCGCGACAGCGAGGTGATGCCGATAAGCGCATCGATGGCGCGCACCCGCACGATGCCGCCGGCGGCGGCGTGGCCGTCATTCGACACCTCGTAGACACGAGCAGCCTCCAGCGTTCCCGCCGCCAGCCGCTTGCGGCCGAAGGCGTCATCCCTGAGCGCGAAATCATGGCCGATCTGGCGGCGTATGCGCACCTGCTCGGCCTCACCCTTCGGCAATTTCGGCGCCTGCGGTTTTGCGGATTTGGTCTTTTTGCTCATGGAAGGCTCCTGGTTGGCTTGGGATGATGGAGGACGGCAAGGCGGCGATCCTTCGCGCTGTTGGGCATCTCCCCACATGGTCGGCAGGGCGGAGAGGGCCGCCGTTCGGTTGGCCTTCGTTGAACCGGAGGTCGTCGCCTCTTCGCCGCTGCGCCACCATCCTTGCCGCCCGGCATCCAGGCTGATGGAACCGGCGCGAGCTTTCGACGTTATGTCGCGTCCACGCCAAGGGGAGGTTCGCCGATGACAGCCTTCATGCCGGTTACCGTGCGCTTTTGCGACAACAAAACCATGCTGGTCAGTTCGGTGGCCGGCGCAGCCGAGGCACTGCGCCACCAATGGCCCGACAAGACAGCACCTGGTTATCTCGAGGCGACGCGGCTGGTTACGCTCGCCGTCGACGGCACCTGCTGCCAGCGCATCGCATTCGACGCCTTCACCAGGGCGGCCAAGCAACAGAACATACTGGTGGCCAGGCCCAAAAGCCGCGCCCATGACTGGCTGGACGCGGTGGCTAGTCCATGAGGATCGCCAGCCAGCCGAAAAATTGATGCAACCGCCCGCCAGCGGGGCGCGTTTAAGGATGCGGTAGACAGAGCCGCGCGCAAAGCGAAGGTGAACGCGGTGGGTACGATGAAAACCGGAGTGCCGCTCAAAGTGCGGGTGGAGGATGAGGTCGAAGAGATCGACAGCGTCAGCGAAGCCGCCGATTTTCTGCAGCGCTGGCCGCTGGAGCGACGCGGCCATGTCTACCGCAGCGCGCTTAACGCCTGCAGCGCGGCGATCGCCGCGCAGATTTCCGAAGCCGACGCCATGAAGGTGTTTACCGGCTTTGCCCGGGTGACCGGCATATTGATCGCCGAAGGCAACCCGGCGATGGCGATGGACGCAAGGAGCATGCAGAGCCGCACGCCCAAGCAGGGCCGGCAAATGCCGAAGTAAGGTTCTGGCGATTTTGCTCCGGGCTTGATTCATCTCAGATCCTCCACCTTTGTGCGGCGAGGCAGCCCCCTCACCCAGCCTCCGCTTCGCTCGGCTGACCATTTTGGGGCGAGCCACGTGTCTCGTCCGTCCTTCGGACCCCCGAGGGGAGAGGAGACTTGCACCGTCGGGTGCCCTCTCTTCTCCCCCACGGGGAGAAGGTGGCCGCGAAGCGGCCGGATGAGGCTGGCGCAGCAATGGGAGAGCGTGCTCATCCCGCCACAAATACGCGGCGCTGGAAGCGCGCCTGATGGTAGGTGCAATAGCTTTTCAGCGGCGTGGTGCGCATGCCGCAGCACAGCATGTCGGCGCCCGGCCGGCTGCCGGGCGCATCGTTTTCAGAATCCTCCTCCACCGTCAGATCCAGCGGCGCGCGGCAGCGTGAAAACAGGCAATCGATGAAGCGCATCGCCACGCCATGCGGCTGCCGGCCGATGGCCGCGCGCGGCGGCGCCGGCACCTCCAGGCGATAGGCTACGCCGTCGGCGATCAGCACGCCCGCCTCGCGCACGAACGAATGGGCGCGCCTGGGCCGGGCCACTTCACGCGCATGGATATCCTTGGCGGCAAGCACGCCATGCATCTTGCCGACGGCAGGCGTCGCATTCGCCGACATGCCATCGGCCCGCTTGCTTCCAGCGCGCTTGCCCCCGGCCTGTCTGGCTCGCGGCGGCGGCCCCTTGCCATTGGCAAAGCCGATCGCGCCCAGCATGGCGTTACGATGCACGATGCCGATGATGGCGTCGCGCGACACCGGACTGCCACGCAGCGCGGTGAACGCGACTGCAATCCTGGAGGCTGAAAGCCCGTCCTTCAGCCAGCGGCCGATCTCGTGCAATTCCGCGTCGCTATAGCTTGCCATATACCAGCTCCATCCAAAGTTCGGCCGCGCGCCGTCGGGCAGCGTCAAGGTTCGACCCGGTGGCCGGGCCGCAGTCAGGTTGTTTTTCAAGAGCCGGCTGTCAGCCGGCCAGCCTCAGCCGGATTGGGCCGATTTCCCGCCGGCAAGGTGCAAAAGCCGCGCCTCGGCCGTGTTTCTGTCCAGGGCGGAAACCGCCCTGCCCGTTAGCCTGTCCAACAGGATGACGGTGCCGTCCTCGGTGCGGATGCAGGATCGGCCAGCCGAAAAAACAGCGCCGGCGCCATGCCGGCCGAATTGGGGACCGGAGCCGCTGGGAGCGGCGGCTCCGGCCGTTCCGGTCGCCGGAAACAGGCGGACCGGACCCGAGGCTGGTGCAGTCAAGCACTGAGCCTCGGGCTTCACCCCGGCCGGGGAGGAGGACGGCCGGGGCGGAAGGGAATGGGCGGCGGTTATGACCGCCGGATGCGCCTCGCGTGAGGCCGGCGACTCGGCGCCATCAAAGCTGGACAGGTTTTGCATGACCGGATATAAGCATAACTCGAAAATATATGCAAGCCATTCTTTCATAGACGAGAGCCGCTTTCATCGCTCACATGGGCGCCATGGCAAAAACGGAACTGTCGATCAAGGTCGGGGCGGCGATCCGCAAGGCGCGCAAGCAGCGCGGCCTGGTCATGCGCCACATTGCGGAGCACAACGACACCGATGTCGCCGCCGTCGGCAACTGGGAAACCGGCCGCAATCTGCCCAAGACCGAGAACCTCCTGAAGACCGCCGCCTTCCTGCGCGTCGACCCGGTGGCGCTGGGCCAAGGGCAGGTCGTGTTTCTCGACGATGCCGGACCGGTCGCCGACGCGGAGATCGTCACCGATGCCGGTCCGCTGCCCGCCGGTTCGATGGATATCGAGGTGCTAGGCGCGGCCGTCGGCGGCGACGATGGCGATTTCACCTTCAACGGCGAGCCGGCAGGCTACGTCCAGCGCCCGCCGGGCGTGCGCAACCTGCCGAAGGTGTTCGCCCTGCACGTGCTCTCGGATTCCATGGTGCCGCGTTACGAGCCCGGCGACCTGATCTATTGCGGCGGCCGCGACGCGGTGCCCGGCGACCACGTGGTGATCGAGACCTTCCCCGAAGAAAACGAGCGCAACGGCAAGGCCTTCATCAAGAAGCTGGTCAAACGCACGGCGGGCGAGTTGGTGGTCGAGCAATACAATCCGCCGAAGACGCTGACCTTCAACCGCTACGCCATCAAACATGTCTGGCGCGTGATTTCGCTGAAGGAATTGCTGGGGTATTGAGGAGCGCTTCTTGCCTTCTCCCCTTGCGGGGGTGAAAGGCGGTCCGCACAGCGGACGAAAAGCCAATTGCTTGGCTTTTCGAGCCTTGAACGCCCTGAGCTTGCGAAGGGCCGGGTAGCGCAGGATCCACCTGCCGGGTCCCCGCTGCTTCGCAGCGCCCCGGCGTTCGCTGGCCTTTGATCGTGCCACTGGCACGATCAATTCGCTTACGCGAACCGGCCGTTCACCCTTTCGACAAGACTCAAGCCCGCCGCGCTCCCTCCAGCGGCACCTCGCGATCGCTCAGCATCTGCGCTTCGCTACGCACGCGCTGGCGCTCGTCGATGAAGGCCGCCTGGATCGTAACGGTCGCCCCCGGCAGTCCGTCGGCACGGCAGGCCGAGCAGACGATGCGGCCCGACAGAGCGGCAAGCGGCGTGTTCCTCGTCACGCCGAACCGCTTCAACTGATCGGGCCGCCACCAACGGTTGCGGCCGCAATCCGCGCACTCGACCGAGATCGAGGCGACATGCGCCATTGTTGGTTCCCTGCCCGGCAATGCCATCGCCCCTGCCTCGTCTTTGTTCCTGATTTGTTCGCATATTCCTGTGTTTTGCGCCCGGAGTCGAGTCGCAGTTTTCAAACTTTCCCAGAAGTTTTTCTTCTAAGGTAATTTGAGTTATGCTTTCACGCTGGATATGCAAATGTGAGTCGGAGCACGAACCCGCCCATTGCATCAAACCCGGGAGCGATAATGGACGCCCTTGCCGCCGATTTTGCCCGTTCCTGCGGTTACGCCGGCGACAGCCTGGCCCTGCTTGAAGCCTTCGAAGCCATCCGCCGCAACGGCATCGCCCACGCCCGTCAGGATCACGTCAGGCGCAAGGCGGTGATCGACGCGTTGAAACCGTCGGAGGCGCTGTTCCTGGCCGCGATTGGCCCGGCCCTCTCGGCGGAGGAGGCCATCGAGGACGCCGTCCGCTTCATAGCCTGCTGGCGCAACATACCGCGCTGGCGCCAGGAGCGGCGCCTGCCCGACCTGATCAGGGCCAAGCAACAGCGGCTGGTGGCGCGGTATTTTCGTCGCCATGGCCATCTTCTATGGGCGCGCGAAGCAGCGTGAGGCTGGACCAGCCATTTGCGGGTTCCATCAGCAATTTTTTCTTTCTAGACTGCGCAGGGGTGGCTGATCGTCGACGTGCATAGTTTGGAATGTTCAAGACTGCCCGCTCAAAATTTCAAACCTGGATAACGGCCGGCGCGGGAACCATCGCCGCCCTGTTCGTCGCCGGCCTGATGGGCGCGTTCGGCGCCCTGCCCGCCCACGCCCCGCCGCAATTGCCGCCCGATGCCGCCATCGATGCCGGGCGTTGGCATCTCAAGCCGGTGCGTGCATATGTCAGCCGCGCCAAGGTCTATGGCGTGCCGCTGAAACCAGGCCAGAAGGCGCTGGTGCTGGAGGTCGACCTGACCAATCGCACGGCGCAATCCGACAAGGCCTATTTCAATGTCTTCACGCCGGACGGACTCGCTCTGCTCGACGGCCTGCCGATGATCGCGCTGACCCGTGATTCGACTCTGACGCCGGAACTGCATCCCGGCATGACCGAACGCATGGCCTATGTCTGGCCGCTTGCCGGCGACGCCATCGTGCCGGCAAATCTCAGCTTCGGCATCATCGCCGAGCTCTTCAAGCCGCGCGACAACCTTTACGGGACGCCCGGCTGGTTCAATCCCACTCGGCTCGGCACCGTCACCTTGCCCGTCGTCGACCTGCCCGTGGCAGACTCACGGAAAGGCGGCTCATGAATATCCGGGCCATCGGCAATCTCCTGATCCTCGCCACCACCGTGGCGCTGAGCTACGGCATGCAGGTGTCGAAGCCGCATTATGCCGAGCTCACCGCACCGATCCCGGTCGACGGCGCCGTC
The DNA here is from genome assembly GCF_040319775.1 of Mesorhizobium sp. M0870. Lineage (NCBI taxonomy): Bacteria > Pseudomonadati > Pseudomonadota > Alphaproteobacteria > Hyphomicrobiales > Phyllobacteriaceae > Mesorhizobium > Mesorhizobium sp. M0870. The sequence goes on along the minus strand of NZ_JAMYOI010000050.1, from coordinate 3,158 downwards.
CACGACACGGTGCGGGCGCGCAGCTTCGCTGTCCGCCTCGACAGAGTGGTCTTTGCCCGCACGCTGAAGAGCGACCAGTTCGGCCAGGAGAAGCTTTTGACGACCAGCGGCCTGTGGGCGGTGGTGACGACCAGTCTCACCGCCACCAGCACCTCCACCACGGTCGCCGACGGCACCTGGCAAGGCCCGACCGGCCTGCGCTACCACCAGAGCGAACGGCTGGGCTACCGCCAGGACATGCCGCCGCATTCCATTGATCCGGGGTTGGAAAGACGCGGCCTGTTCATCTTCGAGATGCCGCCCGACCAGATCCCCGGCGCCAGCCTGCTGGTCGCCGCGCGCCGGTTCGGCCCGCTCGACGCCCAGGCCCGCATCAGCCTCGACGCGGTGCCGACCGGCGCCGATGGCCAGCCAGCGGATGTCTTGCCGCAATACGATCTTGATGCGCGACTGTAGGAAGGGGCGCGCAAGCCTAACTGCCCATGACCTGGCGCAGCAATGCAATCACTTCCGCAACAGAAGGACCTTCGACAGGGGGTGGATCGGCCCGCTCACAAAATTCCCTCCAAATAAACAGCGTGAGTTCCGCGCCATCGGTGCCCGGTTCGCTTGACGCATCAGTGAACTGTTCAAGGATCGATATCGATGGTCGGACCAGAAGAGCCGTTCGACCCAGTCATAGACAGGTATCAGGTGAAAATGGAACGAATGACCCGGAGAATGGCCGTAGCGACTGATGTAGAGCCGGTTAGGCCGCAGCCGCGACGTCAATGCCTTCTGAGCTTCCGCAAGCAATGGGCCCAATTCGGCCAGAGCCGCTTGCGGCAGTTCCAAGAGGTTGTTGGTCGGCAGCTTGGAACCAAGCACCAGGTACCCGGGCAGAGCAGAGTCAGTCCGGTGGCTCAGGAGCCAGAAATCCGTCGCGGAAATCTGAAACGGTTCGGGACTCTGCAAATTTTGTTCTCCGATGCAGGGAGCTCAATCGTTTCAGAGTAACCCAGCTTGAACCCAAAGCAATTCCGCAGCGCAGTTTGCGCTCGAAACTCTCAACACTGAGCAAGACCAAGGCAAAGGCATGACCGCAGTTTCGACCGATCTCGAACCAGCCGCCGACGAAGGCCGAGAGACCGAGAAAAAATGGCGCCGGCGCGGTCTTGCCGCGCTCGCTATCCTGCTGCCGCTGACGCTGGCCGAGACCAGCTATGACAGCGTCCGTGAATGGCTGCACGGCGACGACCTCATCGCCAGGGATGTCGAGTTCGGCCAGTCCGTGCCATTCGGCGGCAGCGAGTGGCGGCTGGCCGATCTGCGCGGCGGCAAGGCCGGCCGCTTGCCCGACCACGCCTTCGCCGTCATCGCCACCTTTGCGGTAACGGTTGGCGACCCCGATCTGCAAAAACAGTGGCTGGGCTGCAAGGTGATACTGACCGACGCCGCCGGGCGCCGCTGGCTGTCCGACTTCATCTCCGGCGTCGGCCTGCCGGACGGCGTGATGAACTGCACCTCGGCGATCTTCTCCGGCGCCAAGAAGGGCGAAATCATCACCGTGGGCGAAACCTTCATCGTGCCCGAGGACGCCATCAAGACCATCCGCCCGGCTGTCGGATTGGGCAGCGAGCGGCCGTGGTTCCTGCGCTTTCAGAGGCCGCCGAAGTGAGCGTCCTTCTCCCCGTAAACGGAGAGAATTCACTTCCCCGCCCGCTTCGCCATCGAAAACGCTGTCTCCAGCACGGCGGCGAGAAAGCATATGCGCAGCGGCTCGATCAGGATGCCGGTGGAGGAATCCTGGAACGGGCTGCCGAACAGCAGCGTCACGCCATGCGAAAAAATCTGCCAGACGTCGAGCTCGTGCGGACCGATCAGCCGCGTCGTGCCCAGCCATAGCCAGGCAGCGCCCCAGTCGAGCAAGCGGTAGCCGACGACCAGCGTGCACAAAAGCACCAGACTGGAGCTGACTGTCAGCCGAACCCCGTTGGCGATCGGCAGATAGCGCGAGCGGTAACCGGCGATGAAATGCTCGACGAAATCACGCAGGAATTTCGGCAGGCCGACATAGCGCCGGCCGGCGCGCTCCAGCCGGCCGTGCACGCGCATCAGGGCGGCATCGTCGCGCACGTCATAGCCATAGATCAGCGCCGCCATCACCAGCCAGATCAGCGGCAGCAACATGAAGAAGAACAGGTTGACGGCAACCGTCGATGGCGCGATCGACTCGACCGGCACCATGGGGGCGGCCGAGGCCATCGGCACCGGGTTCGCCAGCCCGTCCACTGAGGCCTGCAGGGCCGACCAGAAATTGCGGCTCATCAGCCATTGCAGCGCCGAGTCCTTCCAGCGGCTGATCACATAGAGGCCAACGAAGATCCAGTTGGTCTCGCAGATCACCACGACGATCTGCCAGAACGAGGCGGCTTTCGTTTTCGTCTGCATGAATTTGGCCAGCCGGTGGATCAGCCAGGACACCGCCACCGAGACCAGCAGCCAGCGCGAATCGAGCACGTCGAGCACATTGGCGCTCTGGCCGAAATCGGCCTGGTCGAGCGTGGCGCGCGAATATTGGCGAACGATGTCGCCCAGAAATCCCCAGGCCGCGTAATAGGCGAAGAACGGCAGCAGCGCGATGGTGATCATCCGCACCAGCCGCGAGCCGCGCCGGTCCACAGCACCCGGCTCCTTGACGGCTTGCGCCTCGGTGGTTGCGGCCTTGTCCGCGCTGCGCTGCGCGGCCAGCACATGCGGCAGGCCGGGGCGCAACACATGGAACATCGCCACCGTCACCACCAGCTGCGCCAGCGCCACCAGCGTCAGCATCGCCAGCCCGGCGAAGTGATTGGCCAGCGCCACCTTCGCCGCGAGCTGCATGAGGAGATCGCCGACCAGCACGCCGGCCAGCACGAGTGCCACGAGTTGCGGCCAGAACCGCCGCAGCAGCGAAAAACTCAAGGTGATCGGTCTGATGATATCGGCAAACATGAGGTTCTCTCACGATGCCACCCGCCCCAGGTCTTTCTAGCAAAGCATGCTTGTTTTGCAAGAATGGGGGTCCCTAGCAAGCGCAGGTGCGAGGCACCCCCCTTGTATCTACACGAGAGAGATTTCGTGGGATTAGAGCGATTGAGCCAAGGTCCGGGCGGCCGCCCGGACCTTGGCTTGGCGAA
>NZ_JAMYOI010000049.1:0-24402 GCF_040319775.1 Mesorhizobium sp. M0870 | reverse complement strand
CCCGCCCCCCGGGGGGCGGCCGGTCACCCCCCCCCCCCCACCCCCCCCCCACAAACCCACCCCCACCCCCAACCGGCGCCCCTCGCGTTGCGCGCGCCCCTCCCCCCGGCCGCCCCCCCCCCCCCCCCCACCACTTTAGACCGGCTCCGGCTCCTCGAGAGCCTTCAAACGGGCGAGATTTGTGGCTGACCAGACTTCGACCGCGAACCAGTGGCCGGCAGATGCCGGCCCTTCCGATCTGATCTCTCCAGGCCGCAAACGCCTTGGCTGGGCGCTGATGGCCGTTGCGACGCTTGGCCTGCTGGCGACGATCGTGCTGGAGATCCTCTACAAGGGCAGCGCCGATACGATCGGCTTCGAGACCTGGCGCCCCGTCGTCTATGCCTATGTTCTGTGGGGCGTGGCGATCGGCGCCGGCCAGGTGCTGACGCGCGGCGAGGATGGCCAGCGTGCCCTGTTCCTGCTGCCGGCGCTGCTGTTCACCATCGCCATGGTGATCTTCCCGACGCTGTTCGGATTCTACATCGCCCTCACCGACTGGAACCTCAGTTCCTTCAGTGGCCGCAAGTTCAACGGGCTCGACAATTTCTGGCAGATGCTGGCCGATCCCTACTACCGCAACGCGCTGTTCAACATGGTGCTCTATGTGCTGGCGGTGGCGGTCGAATATGTCATCGCCTTCGGCCTGGCGCTGCTCCTCAACGCCCAGATCCGGGCGCGAAAATTCTTCCGCGTCGTCTTCCTGATGCCGCTGATGCTGTCGCCGGTCGCCGTGTCGTGGATGATCGGCAAGTCGCTGATGGAATACCGGTTCGGACCGGCCGCAACGCTGGCGCGCCATCTCGGCTGGGAAAATCCGGCCTTCTTCTCCGACCCGATCATCGCGCGCATATCGATCATGATACTGGATGCCTGGACCTTCATTCCGTTCATGATGATCATGCTGCTGGCCGGGCTGCAGGCGATGTCGCGCGAGGTGCTCGAAGCCGCACGCGTGGACGGCGCCAGTGCGTGGCAGACCTTCTGGCAGGTCACTTTTCCGCTGATGCTGCCGGTGTCGGTGACGGCGGTGATCCTGCGCATCATCTTCAAGCTGAAGCTTGCCGACATCATCATCACGGTGACGTCCGGCGGCCCCGGCGGCGCCACTGATTCCGTGTCGAGCTTCATCTACCGCGAATATCGCGACCGCTCGAATGTCGGCTACGGAACCATGCTGGCGATGGCCTATCTGGTGATCATCGTCGTGTTCGTCACGTGGCTGTTGAAATTTGCCAACCGTTTTGTCCGAAATGTGAATTGAGCTGAGATGAGCGTTCAGACCACCGAATATGTCGCCTCGGAGATCCGCTCGCCGGCGAGCTTCCTCGCCAGCCGCGTCTTCATCTATGGGGCGCTGGCCTTCTGGGCGTTCATCTGCCTGTTCCCGATCTACTGGACGATCACGACCTCATTCAAAACGGCGGTCGATGTCACGCAAGGCCATCTCATTCCCTTCGTCGACTTCCAGCCGGATTGGAAAGGCTGGCGCTCGCTTGGCCTGTCGCCGGACTCGATCTTCCAGACCTCGACGGTGCGCGAGGAATTCCTCAAGCGCTTCATGAATTCGGTGATCACCTCGGTCGGCGCGTCGAGCCTCGCCATCGTCATCGGCAGCCTCGCCGCCTACGGGCTCACCCGCTATCGCTATCATTTCGCCTGGTTCAAGAACGAGGACATCTCGTTCTTCTTCCTGTCGCAGCTGATCCTGCCGCCGGTGGTGCTCGCACTACCCTTCCTGGTGCTCTACCGCGAGGTCGGCCTGCTCGACACGCGCATCGGGCTGATCCTGCTCTACACGCTGATGGTGCTGCCGATCGTCATCTGGATCATGCGCGACCAGTTCAACTCGATCCCGGTCGAGCTCGAGGAAGCCGCACTTGTCGACGGGCTGTCGATCTGGGGCGCCTTCTTCCGCATCGTCATGCCGATCGCGCTACCGGGCATGGTCGCCGCCTTCATCCTGGCGATGGTGCTGTGCTGGAACGAGTATTTCTTCGCCGCCCTTTTGACCTCGACCGACGCCAAGACCATCCCGGTCATGGTGGCGAGCCAGACAGGCTCGCAAGGCATCAACTGGTGGTCGATGGCAGCGCTCGCCACGGCGGCTATCGCGCCTCTCGCCGTCATCGGCATAGCGCTCGAGCGCTATCTGATCATGGGCATGACCGCGGGAGCGGTGAAGTAGCAGGGCGGCCTCTTCCCTTCTCCCCATTGTCTTGTGGGAGAAGGAAGACCGCGCTAGGCCCCTAGAATCATCCGCAGGTGATCGAGGATCATAGCCACACCCTTCTGCCCAAGCTCAGCCGAAGCATCCTTGGCGCTCGCCGTATACCAGCTCTTGTTGTCGTCGAAGTGACCGGCGTCCACCGCCTCCGGGCATAGCGCCAGCATCAGCGATGTCTCGCCGATGCCGGCATGGTCGAACGGGTACTTGCCGTTCATGTCAGCCGGCATCAGCGGATGAACCTGTACCCAGTTGAAGAAATTTTCACCCGCGGCGTGCCCGGAATAGTAGTCGGCCATCGCCTGCGAACCCCACCAGCCCTCGCCGCGCTCCTTTTCGAGAAAGCGGAAGATCGCCTGGCGGCCGGCGGTCTTGAACGCCAGATCGGTCGGCATGCCGGCGGCGAAATTCTCGGTCTGGTGGTGGATGATGGCGTGGATGTTGCGAAAGCCGATGCGCAGCAGGCTGTAGAACAGTTCCTCGCCAAACGGCGCCAGCGCAGCGCCGCCGACCTGCACCGAGCCGCTGCCTTCCGGCGGCGCCACCGCGTAGCTCGCCGCACCGTAGTAGAACGGCGGCAGGATGACGACGTCCCTCTCCTTCTCGAACAGCTCCAGCGTCTTGACGACGGCCAGCGTGTCCATGCCGACCGCCATGTGCTCGCCATGGTATTCGAGCACGCCGAGCGGCAGAGCGACCGGCCAATTCTCGGCGATCGCCCTGCGGATCTGGTGTGGCAGCATCAGTTCGTAGCGCATGATCTATTCCATGTTGGTGTGGCGGGCGCGCATTGCTTCAGGCGACGCGCCAATCAATTCCCTGAGCTTCAGCACCATCACCTCGAACAGCAGGAACAGTGCGCCTTCGAACACCGAGCCCATCGGCAGGACCGATGTTTTTTGCGCCCCCTGATCGTTGGCCATGGTCTGCGCGGGAATGAGCAGGGTGAAGTCGGCAAGCCTTGCCGCGCTGGCTTCGGCCTGGGCGGTCAACAGGAGATTGGTTGCACCTGCTTGGCGCGCGACCTGCATCAAGGTCAGCACGGTCGAGGTCTCTCCCGGCCCGGAACTGACCAGGAAGACATCGCCCTGCCCCAGCGGCGGTGTGTTCATGTCGCCGACCACGGAAACCGGCAGGCCCAAATGGTAGAGCCGCATGGCAAAACCCTTGACCTGCAAGGCCTCGCGGCCGCAGCCATAGACGACGATCTGTCGCGCGCCGGCCAGCATTTTGCAGGCGGCGTCGATCCGGCTTTCGTCGATGCGTGCCAGCACGCCGCCGAGCTCCTCAAGCGCGGTCTCGAACAGGCTTTTGCTCTTGTTGCTCACCGCAAACCTGCCATTGAAAATTACCCTGGGATTTGCCGCTCTTGCTGCTACGAACAGCTTGATTTCGTTCATGCTAGCAACCGCGAAAATGCGTGTCCAACGCGCAGCGATGCTTTTGCCGGACCACAGGCATGATAGTGTCATGTCAGACAAATCAAACGAGGCAAACGGCAGCATATGAAGACACGGCATTTCGACCGCATCGGCAATGGCGGCATCAGTTTCACCGAGCTCGGCTTCGGCACGGCGCCGCTCGGCAACCTCTACCGTGCCGTCTCCGACGAGGACGCCAACGCCACGCTGGAGGCCGCCTGGGCGACCGGCTGCCGCTACTACGACACCGCGCCGCTCTATGGGCTCGGCCTCTCGGAAACGCGGCTCAACCCGTTCCTGCGCGGCAAGAAGCGCGACGACTATGTGCTGTCGAGCAAGGTCGGCCGCATCATGCGTGCCTGCCCGCCCGAAGAGCGCACCGGCATCGGCAAATTCTTCGACACGCCGTCGCGCCGCGAGGTGTACGACTACAGCTATGACGGTGTCATGCGCTCATTCGAAGCCTCGCTTGAGCGCCTCGGCGTCGACCGGATCGACATCCTCTTCGTGCACGATGTCGACATCTTCACCCATGGCAGCAAGGAGGCCTCCGACCGGCGCATCGAGGAGTTCATGCGCTCGGGCTATTACGGCTTGCTGTCGCTGCGCGACCAGGGCGTGATCAAGGCGTTCGGTGGCGGCATCAATGAGTGGCAGGTCGCGCAGACGCTGGCCGAGCGCGGGGACTTCGACCTGTTCCTGCTGGCCGGGCGCTATACGCTCTTGGAACAGGAGGCGCTGACGTCCTTCCTGCCGCTCTGCCAGGCACGCGGCATCGGCATCGTTCTCGGCGGCCCCTACAACTCCGGCATCCTGGCGACCGGACCGAAGCCCGGCGCCTACTACAACTACTCCGAAGCGCCGAAGGACATCCTCGACCGCGTCGCCGGCATCGAGAGCGTCTGCAAGCGTCATGGTGTCAGGCTGATCGAGGCCGCCCTGCAATTCCCGCTGCTGCATCCTTCAGTCGTTTCGGTGATCCCCGGTGGGCAGCGGCCGAGCGAAGTCGAGAGCAATCGCTCGCTGCTCGATGCGAAACTGCCCGCAGCCCTTTGGGCCGATCTCAAGAAGGAAGGCCTTATGCGCCCTGAAGCGCCGACCGCATAGCCGGCCGCCGTCGCGTCAGCGTCTGGCACAAAAATGAAAAGCCGGGCAAGCCCGGCTTTTCTGGTCTCTGAAAAGAAAAAACGCTTAGTTGACTGCGTCCTTGAGGCCTTTGCCGGCCGAGAACTTCGGCACGGTACGCGCCGGGATCTTCACTTCGGCGCCGGTCTGAGGATTGCGGCCGGTCGAGGCGGCACGCTTTGACACGGTGAAATTGCCAAAGCCGACAAGCCGGACATCGCCGCCCTTCTTCAGTTCGCCGGTGATGGTGGAAAATACCGCATCGACCGCCGACTGCGCGTCACCCTTCGAAATGCTCGCGGCGTCGGCGACAGCGGACACCAGTTCGTTCTTGTTCATAAAAATTCCCTTCCATGAGAACACCGGAACTAACGACTCATCCGGCAGGAAACGGACTTTAGAAAGAAGCGTTGCCGCAACCAAGTCGAAAAGGCAGGAAAAAAGCGGAAAAAGCCCGGAAATGCTGGGTTTTTCACATGAAAAAGCCGGGCGCTAGGCCCGGCTCTCCGTTTGTGCGCTGCAACCTTGACGAAAACCAACACATGGCCCCGAAACCGTAGCCGGTTTTCGGCAGGGGCCATGCGCAAGTCTGAGCGTTAGAGCGTCCTTTGCGCGTCCAGATGGACGCCCGGAACTCTAATGCGCCAGGGACTTTCCAGCGTCGTCGGCACTGTCTGTCGCGGCCGGCGGATTGACCGGCTCGACCCATTCGATCGGCTCCGGCATACGCACCAGCGCGTGGCGCAACACCTCGCCGACACGTGAGACCGGAATGATCTCCATGCCGTTCTTCACATTGTCCGGAATCTCCGCCAGGTCCTTGGCATTGTCTTCCGGGATCAGCACCTTCTTGATGCCGCCGCGCAGTGCGGCGAGCAGCTTCTCCTTGAGCCCGCCGATCGGCAAGATGCGGCCGCGAAGCGTTATCTCGCCGGTCATCGCCACATCCGCCCGGACCGGAATACCCGTCAGTACCGACACAATGGCTGTCGCCATGGCAGCACCTGCCGACGGGCCGTCCTTCGGCGTGGCGCCTTCCGGCAAGTGCACGTGGATGTCGCGCTTGTCGAACAGCGGCGGCTCGATGCCGAAATCGACGGCGCGCGAGCGGACATAGGAGGCCGCCGCCGAAATCGATTCCTTCATCACGTCGCGCAGGTTGCCGGTCACCGTCATGCGGCCTTTGCCGGGCATCATGACGCCTTCGACCGTCAGCAGTTCGCCGCCGACTTCCGTCCAGGCAAGACCTGTGACGACACCGACCTGATCGTCAGCCTCGACCTGGCCGAAGCGGTAGCGCTGCACACCAAGGTAATCGGAGAGGTTCTCCGCCGTGATGCTCACCGTCTTCTTCTTCGTCTTCAGGATTTCGGTCACCGCCTTGCGCCCGAGCTTCATCAGCTCGCGCTCCAGGCTCCTGACGCCCGCTTCACGGGTGTAGGTCTGGACGATGGCGCGGATCGCGTCCTCACCGACGGAAAACTCCTTCGGCTGCAGCGCATGATCGCGGATCACCTTCGGCATCAGGTGCCGCTTGGCGATCTCGATCTTCTCGTCCTCGGTGTAGCCGGCAATACGGATGATCTCCATGCGGTCCATCAAGGGCGCCGGGATGTTCAGCGTGTTCGCCGTCGTCACGAACATGACGCTCGACAGATCGTATTCGACCTCGAGGTAATGGTCCATGAACGTCGAGTTCTGTTCCGGATCGAGGACCTCGAGCAACGCCGATGACGGATCGCCACGGAAGTCCTGGCCCATCTTGTCGATCTCGTCGAGCAGGAAGAGCGGGTTGGACTTCTTGGCCTTCTTCATCGACTGGATGACCTTGCCGGGCATCGAGCCGATATAGGTGCGCCGGTGACCACGGATCTCGGCCTCGTCACGCACGCCGCCAAGCGCCATGCGGATGAATTCGCGACCGGTCGCCTTGGCGATCGACTTGCCGAGCGAGGTCTTGCCGACGCCGGGAGGGCCGACGAGGCACAGGATCGGCCCCTTCAGCTTCTTCTGGCGGCTTTGCACGGCGAGATACTCGACAATGCGCTCCTTGACCTTGTCGAGGCCGAAATGATCGGTGTCGAGCACGTTCTGCGCAAAAGCCAAGTCCTGCTTGACCTTGGAGTTCTTGCCCCACGGAATCGACAGGATCCAGTCGAGATAGTTGCGCACGACGGTCGATTCAGCCGACATCGGCGACATCGTCCGGAGCTTCTTCAACTCGGCTTCCGCCTTTTCGCGGGCCTCCTTGGAGAGCTTGGTCTTCTTGATGCGCGCCTCGATCTCGGCGGCCTCGTCGCGGCCGTCCTCACCTTCGCCGAGTTCCTTCTGGATCGCCTTCATCTGCTCGTTGAGGTAGTATTCGCGCTGCGTCTTCTCCATCTGGCGCTTGACGCGCGAGCGGATGCGCTTCTCCACCTGCAGGACGGAGATTTCGGCTTCCATGAAGCCCATAGCCTTTTCCAGCCGCTCCTTGACCGAGAGCGTGGCCAGCATTTCCTGCTTCTCAGGGATCTTGATGGCGAGATGCGAGGCAACCGTGTCGGCGAGCTTGGAATAGTCGTCGATCTGGCTGGCAGCACCCACCACTTCGGGCGAGATCTTCTTGTTCAGCTTGACGTAGTTCTCGAAGTCGGTGACGACCGAACGCGCCAGCGCCTCAACCTCGACCTCTTCCTCTTCCGGCTCGACCAGCGCCGCGGCGCGGGCCTCGTGGAAGTCGGGACGGTCGGTGAACGAGACGATTTTCGCACGCGAAGCGCCTTCGACCAGAACCTTGACGGTGCCGTCGGGTAGCTTGAGCAATTGCAGCACATTGGCGAGCGTGCCGATGTCGAAGATGGCATCGGGCTCGGGATCGTCGTCGGCGGCATTCATCTGGGTGGCAAGCAGGATCTGCTTTTCCTGACCCATCACCTCTTCCAGCGCCTTGATCGACTTCTCACGCCCGACGAAGAGCGGCACGATCATGTGCGGGAACACCACGATGTCGCGCAGTGGGAGAACTGCGAAGACGCCGTCGCTGGGTGCCTTGGATACTTTGGCCATTGTCCAACCTTTCATGTCGCGGCCGCCAATCAGCCAACCGCGAATCTTATATTAACGACCGGGGATCGTTCCGCCTACCACCGTTTATGACGGGAGTTTTACAGCACAGAAATCGGGCACCTCGGCCTTCTCCAGTTAGTTGGATGCACGACCCCCAAAGATCAAGGGGCGCGTCCAAATCCGCACTTCCAACCCGTCCGCGAGTGACACATTTGCGACGCCAAGCCGTACGCCGCGCAAAACCCCTGCGCGACAGCAAAACGGCGCCTTGCGGCGCCGTTCCAGAATTTCGCTGCGGGCTCATGTCAGGCGCTGACATTGCCCTTCTTTTCCTTCTGCTCGGAGTAGATGTAGAGCGGCCGGGCACTGCCGGTCACCACCTCCTCCGAAATCACCACTTCGCGCACGCCTTCGAGCGCGGGAAGCTCGAACATCGTGTCGAGCAGGATCGCCTCCATGATCGAACGGAGGCCGCGCGCGCCGGTCTTGCGCTCGATGGCGCGCTTGGCGATCGCCGAAAGAGCGTTCTCGTGGAAGGTCAGGTCGACATTCTCCATCTCGAACAGCCGCTGATACTGCTTGACCAGCGCGTTCTTCGGCTCGGTCAGGATCTGGATCAGCGCCGGTTCGTCGAGGTCTTCCAGCGTCGCCAGAACCGGCAGACGGCCGACAAATTCGGGGATAAGACCGAACTTCAACAGATCCTCGGGCTCGACCAGGCGGAAGACATCGCCAGTGCGGCGATCCTCCGGCGAAGCGACGACCGCGCCGAAGCCGATCGAGGTCTTGCGGCCGCGATCCGAGATGATCTTGTCCAGCCCGGCGAAGGCGCCGCCGCAGATGAACAGGATGTTGGCCGTATCGACCTGCAGAAACTCCTGCTGCGGGTGCTTCCTGCCGCCCTGCGGCGGCACGGAGGCGACGGTGCCTTCCATGATCTTCAAGAGCGCCTGCTGCACGCCCTCGCCCGACACGTCGCGGGTGATCGAGGGATTGTCCGACTTGCGCGAAATCTTGTCGATCTCGTCGATGTAGACGATGCCGCGCTGGGCGCGCTCGACATTGTAGTCGGCCGATTGCAACAGCTTCAGGATGATGTTCTCGACGTCCTCGCCGACATAGCCGGCTTCGGTCAGCGTCGTCGCATCAGCCATGGTGAAGGGCACGTCGATGATGCGGGCCAGCGTCTGCGCGAGCAGCGTCTTGCCGCAACCGGTCGGGCCGATCAAAAGGATGTTGGACTTCGCCAGTTCGACATCGTTGTTCTTGCCGGCATGCGCGAGGCGCTTGTAGTGGTTGTGGACCGCCACCGACAGCACGCGCTTGGCGTAGGGCTGACCGATGACATAGTCGTCGAGAACCTTGAGGATCTCCTGCGGTGTCGGCACGCCTTCGCGCGACTTCACCATCGAGGTCTTGTTCTCTTCACGGATGATGTCCATGCAGAGTTCGACGCACTCGTCGCAGATGAAGACCGTCGGACCGGCGATCAGCTTGCGCACTTCGTGCTGGCTTTTGCCGCAAAACGAGCAGTAAAGCGTGTTCTTGGAATCGCCGCTGTTGTTGCCGACCTTGCTCATTTTCATGTCCTTTCATGGCCGCCCGCCGATGGTCTGGCTGAAAGGGCGCATACTCTATCTATCGCGGGAATCCGCCGCCGCCAGTGTGTCCCGGCTCCCGCAACGCATTCCGTACGAAACACAAATCAGAAAACGTGGCAATGATTCGCGACAACCCCGCATAAAGCTAAGCCGCCGAAACTCAACATAGCCTTAACGTAGGCAATCCTGTCCCCCGAGGGAACAGCCAATTGTGGCCGAAATGCCGCAAGACACACCAAAAGCGCGTGATGCCGCCATCCAACTGCCAATAAGCCCTTATGCCACAGCGCCTTCAGGCGGCTCGCGCGACGAAATGACCTTGTCGATGAGGCCGAAATCCCTGGCTTCGTCAGCGGTCATGAAATGGTCGCGGTCGAGCGTCTTCTCGATCTCTTCGTAGCTCTTGCCGGTGTGCTTGACGTAGACCTCGTTGAGGCGACGCTTCAGCTTGATGATATCCAGGGCATGGCGCTCGATGTCGGACGCCTGGCCCTGGAAGCCGCCGGAAGGCTGGTGAACCATGATGCGGGCGTTCGGCGTGGCAAAGCGCATATCCTTGTGGCCGGCGGTCAGGAGCAGCGAACCCATCGAAGCCGCCTGGCCGATGCAGAGCGTCGACACGGCCGGCTTGATGAACTGCATGGTGTCGTAGATCGCCATGCCGGAGGTGACGACGCCGCCCGGCGAATTGATGTAGAGGTTGATTTCCTTCTTCGGATTCTCGGCTTCGAGGAACAAAAGCTGCGCGCAGACCAGCGTCGCCATGCCGTCCTCGACCGGACCGGTGATGAAAATGATGCGCTCCTTGAGGAGACGCGAGAAAATGTCGTAGGCCCGCTCGCCGCGATTGGTCTGTTCGACCACCATCGGAACGAGGTTCATGTAGGTTTCGACGGGGTTCTTCATCAGTTGTCTCTTATCTCGCGGTGGGATTCCGGCGCCGGGAATGCTGGCGGATCGGGCAGAATCGGTTCTGGATCGTTATTCCGTAAATAGGATGCCGGCTCATCCTTGTGCAAGGCCGACCCCTCCTAGCCATCTGGGTAAGTCGAATCAAGCTTTCTGACCAAGGATTCGCGGCGGCGGATGCTTCCGCGGGTCCGGAGCCGCATGGCCGGCCGCGCAAGGTAGCAGTTTCTTAACCGCGTCACTTAACGAAATGCGCCGAAACCGCTTTTCTCCGAAACGGCTTCCTCTACAATTCAACGTTGAACTTATGCGTGGAGTTCAACAGGGGAGTGTCATGTCCGGGAAGACCGCATGCTTCACCATTGCCGGGCTGACCATGCTCGGCACGATTTCGCAGACAGCGGCCGGCGGCCGGGCCGTCGAATGCTATGAACCTGTCCGCAGTCCGGCCGTCTACGACACGGTCTAGGAAGACGTGCTGATCAGCCCGCCCGGCCAGCAGGTCGACTATACGCCCGCCATCTACGGTACCCGCGAGCGCGTCGTGATGACCGTTCCGGCGCAAGTGACCTACCAGATCGTGCCGGCCGTCACCCGCACCGTCTACCGCACGGTCCGGGTCGATGGCGGCGGCTACTCCTGGGAATGGCGCGTCATCCATGGTCGCAAGGTGCTGTGCAGGGTATGGCACAAGGCGCGCTACGAACGTGTTGCCAAAACCGTGGTGGTCCAGCCCGAACGCACGCGGCGCGTCGTCATTCCCGCACAATACGACAGAATCGCCCAGGAGGTGCTGGTGCGGCCGGGGCAAAGGCGCGTCATCGATGTTCCCGCCTCCTACCAGACCGTCGCGCGCCGCGTGCTGGTTCGCGAAGGTTCATCGGGCTGGCGGCGGGTGCATATTCCCAGGCATTGCCAGGATTAGCGAGCATAGCGTAACCTGCGTCGCAGCGGATCTCCGTAGGGCTGAGGGCATGCGCGACCTGGAAATTTCCAATCAGGAATTGTCAGACCTTGCCGAAGAAGCCTTGGCGCTTGCCAAAGGTTACTGGGCCTCCCTCGAGGAACGTCGGACGTATCCCACGACCAGCGGCAAACAGACGACCGAACTGTTCTCGCGGCCTTGGCAGGAGAGCGGCCGCGGACGGGAAGTCTTGCAGGATTTCAAGTCGATCGCGGAGCATGTGCGGCCTTCAACCGGCAGATTCTTCGGTTATGTCGTCGGCTCCGGCGAACCGGTCGGCGCGCTGGGGGAGCTGCTGGCTGCGGTGCTCAATCAGAATGTGACGTCGTGGCGGTCGGCTCCGGCTGCGACATCGATCGAACGCGCCGTGGTCGGGTGGTTGGCGGAGGCTGTCGGTTGCCCCGGATTTACAGGCAGCCTGTGCGGCGGCGGCTCGACGGCGAACCTCATGGCCCTGGGGATGGCGCGGGAAGCGAAGCTGCCAGCCAACGAAACAGGCGTACGGCCCTGCGTGATCTATGCTTCCGAGCAAGTGCACATGTCCATTCCAAAGGCCGTCGCGCTGTTGGGGATCGGTAGAAAAAATCTCCGTTTGATCCCTGTCGACGACAAATTCAGGATGCGGACGGATGCCCTCCAGGCGGCTATCGCCGTCGACCGCGAGGCCGGAAACATGCCCATCGCCATCGTGGCCACGGTCGGCACCATCATCTCCGGTGCGATCGATCCCCTTCCCGAGATTGCAGACATCGCCCGGAGGGAGGCGCTGTGGATGCACGTCGACGGTGCCTACGGAGGGCTGGCGGCTCTTGCGGCGCCGGAAAAGTTCCAAGGGTTGTCTTCGGCGGATTCGCTGTCACTGGATGCGCACAAATGGCTCTATCAGCCACTCGATTGCGGCTGCCTGCTCTATCGTCACCCGGACATTGCGCGAAAGACTTTTTCGCACAGCGACGACTACGTCAGGATACTGAGCGATGACCCTACGGAAGCATTTGCGTTCTTTGAGGAGTCGATCGAACTCTCTCGACGCTTCCGTGCGCTGAAGCTCTGGATGTCGCTGCAGTATCACGGACGCCGTGCCTATCGCGAAGCCATCGCCCGCGATCTCAACCATGCCCAGATGTTGGCGCAGGCAATCGCGTCGCAGCCGGAGTTGGAACAGCTTGCACCCGTATCGCTAAGCGCAGTCTGTTTCCGCCACCGCTCAAAGAACAATGAAGCGATCCTGCGCCGCGTGATCGCGCGCGGCCGGGTGTATCTGTCGAATGCGACGATCAACGGCCATTTCGCGCTGCGCGCGTGTTTCGTCAATCACCGAACGACCCCAGATGACGTGCAGGCGATTGTGTCCGAAGTCATTGCCGCCGCAGACGAAATCATCGCTGAGTGAGTCTTCAACCTGGCGGCGTTCAGGCCACTTCCGCCCGCAGCCATGTCTTCAGGCCGGCGATGTCGCCGTCGCCCACCGCGGCCGCAACGCGCCGGCCGACCGCAGCGCCGAATTTGTAGCCATGGCCGGAGCAGGCCGAGACGATCAGGCATTTTCCTCGCTCGTGAGCGAAGAACTTCTCATCTTCGGTGAAGGTGTAGGCGCAGGTGACCACCTCGGTCACCCTGTATTCCTCGATGCGCGCGATCGGCGGCGAAAACAGGTTGCGGATCGCCTCGCCCTCGCCCGCCACCGGCTGACGGTTCCAATCGGCGTCGCTGGTCGGCACCCTGTGCAGCCCGGACCCGAATTTCATGCCGGCGCCGCCGGAGGGCGGGATCACATAGCCGTCGATCGCGCCGCCGACATCGAGGACAACCGGTGCCACCCGCCAGGCGGCCTTGAGGTCGGCCGGCGGTTCGACATAGGCGAGTGCGGTTCGATAGGTCTTCAGCTCGCCGTCCAGTTCCGGAAACAGTTTCAGCACCCAGGCGCCGGCGGCGACAACGATACGGTCGGCCTGCATCGTCTCGCCGCTTTCGAGCACGATGTGGCCGGCTTCGGCGTCGACTTCGATGACCTTGCTGTTTTCGTAGACATTGGCGCCGTTGGCGCGCAGCCAGTTTGCCATGCCGGAGGCTATCTTGCGGCAATGCAGGGCGCCGCCTTCGGTCGAGAAATAGGCGTAGCGAAACGAGCCGGCTTCGAGAAACGGCCAGCGTTTCACTGCTGCATCGGGCTCCAGCAATTCGAACGGAAAATTGCCTTCTTCCAGGCCCTCGCGATATTCCTCGGCCTCGTCGCCCGGTTCGCGCGAAACGCAGACAAATCCGCGCGCATCAAGATGGCTTTCGCCGAGATCGGCCCACATCTCGTCCCAGGCCTGGTAGGCTTCGGTGATCAGCCGGCCATAGCCGGTCCCCGCGCGGTAAGCGCGGCGGATGATGCGATGATGGTCGCCCGACGCGGCCATCGGGTTTGGGATCGGCCCTTGCTCGACGATCGAAACGCTGTGGCCGGCCTTGACCAGCGACCACGCCGTGGAGAGACCGGCAATGCCCGCGCCGACAACGATCACATTCATCAAATCAGACTTTCCGCAGCCGGTTGGCTGGCTCAACGTATTCGATTGCGGGCGCCAACATACGGTCTGGAACCAGGCTGGCAAGCCGCGCTATTGGTCTGGCATGAGCAAATTGACGCCACCCGCCCTGGTCTTTGATCCAGCCACTCGACGCCTGCGGCTCGACCCGCACGAGCCGGCCTTTTTTCAAAACCCTTATGATGCCTATGCTTTCCTGCATGGCGTATCGAATGCATTCTTCTGGGAAGAATTCGGCTTCTGGTGCTTTGGCGGCTTCGACGACGTCAACCGGCTGCTGCGCGACCGCCGCTTCGGCCGCCAGAACCCGGCCGGCATTCCAGACAGCCGCGGCATTGGACAGGACCGCAGCCATCTCAGGGCCTTCGACGGGCTCGAAGCCAATTCGATGCTGGAACTGGAGCCGCCGGTGCACACGCGTCTGAGAACACTGGTCAACCGCGCCTTCGTCTCGCGCCAGGTCGAAAGGCTGCGGCCGCGTGTCGAGGCCTTGGCCAACGACCTGATCGACCGTTTCGAACCAGGCAAGACGGTCGACCTGTTGCCTGCTTTCGCGGCGCCCTTGCCGATCACCATCATTGCCGAAATGCTCGGCGTGCCGGTCGAAATGGGGCCGCAACTGCTCGACTGGTCGCACCAGATGGTTGCCATGTATATGCATGGCCGCACCCGCGAAATCGAAGAGACGGCCAACCGCGCCGCGCGCGAATTTGCGGATTTCCTCCGTGGCTACGTCACCGAACGACGCAGGAATCCCGGCGACGACCTTTTGTCGCTGCTGATCTCGGCGCAGGAGGATGGCCAAAAGCTGTCGGAGGACGAGATGGTGTCCTCGGCGATCCTGCTGCTCAATGCCGGCCATGAAGCGACCGTGCACCAGACCGGCAATGCCGTCCGCTCGATCCTTGCGCAAGGGGGCGATGTCAGCCGCTTCTTCGGCTCGCCCGAGACGACCGCGGCAACGGTCGAGGAATGCCTGCGGTTCGACGCGCCGCTGCACATGTTCACGCGCTACGCCTATCAGGAGATCGAAGTCTCGCCCGGCATCGTCGTGCAGCCGGGGCAGACGATCGGGCTGCTGCTTGGCATGGCCAATCATGACCCGCGCGCCTTCGCCGATCCCCTCGCTTTCCGGCCCGACCGTGCCGACCAGAAGAACGTCTCCTTCGGCGCCGGCATTCATTTCTGCATCGGCGCGCCGCTCGCCCGGCTCGAATTGCAGGTGTCGCTGAAAACCTTGTTCGAACGGCATCCGAAGCTGCATCTTGCTGAAGAGGCGCGGTTCCGCGACACTTACCACTTCCATGGGCTGGAAACGCTCGCCGTCGGCTTTTGACGATCGCGAACCTGGGGCTGCCTCAGCCAGTTTCCGGCAAAATAGGACGGCGACGCTTTGCCTGACATGACCGAGTTGAAATTCGCCTTCCTGGAAGAACCGCCATTTTGCTTCACCGGCGCATCGGGCGAGGTCTCAGGCTGTGACGTCGAGCTTGCGCGCAGGCTCGGTGACATGCTCGGATTGGCGAGCTTTAAGCCGATCGAAACCGAATTCGCTGAGCTGCTGCCTGGGCTGGTCGAGGGCCGTTGGACCATGACGACCGGCCCGTTCGTCTCCGAAGAGCGCAGGCAGCTTGTCGACTTCACTCGGCCGATATGGGCGTTGCAGGATGGGTTGCTGGTCGCGGCGGACAATCCGTGCGGCTTTCGCGGCTACCAATCCATTGCCGAGGACCGGACCGCGTTGATTGGGGTCATAACCGATCAGGTTCAGCATCTTACGGCATTGCACAACGGAATAGCGCCTGGGCAGATCAGGATGTTTGCAACGCAGGCGGATGCGGCGGACGCAGTGGCCAACGGCGTCGTGCACGCCTATGCCAGCGTCGCCATGGCGCATCGAGGCTATCTGACCCGGCGGCCCGAAATGCGGCTTGGACTTGTCGAGGTTCCCCCGGTTGAAAAGCAGCCGTCGGCCGGTGCCTTCGCGATCGCCAAAGGCAATTCAGCCCTGCTCCGGCGCGTCGATGCTTGCCTCGATGAATTGGTGGGCAGCGACTGGCACCGACAGATGATGGCGCGATACGGATTCTCGGACAGCGATATCGATCGCATCGTTTGATCCGCGCATCTTTTGTTGTTCGACCATGATCTTTACCCGAAAACCGGCCTCCACTTTTCGGGATCATGGTCTACAGCTTGATCACATACTCCTTGCGAGTCGTCTCAAGCACTTCCCAGCTGCCTTTGAAGCCGGGCCTCAGCACGAAGCTGTCGCCGGCCTTGACGGTGCGTGCCTGCCCGCCGTCTTCCGCGATCACCGAAACGCCAGACAGGATGTGGCAGAACTCCCACTCGTCATAGACGATGCGCCATTTGCCCGGGGTCGATTCCCAGATGCCGGCGTAGAGGCCGCCGTCGCGCTCCTCGACATTCCAGGTGCGGAATTTGGGATCGCCCGAGATCAGCCGGTCCGGTGCCGGCGCGCCCTGTTCGGCGTCGACAGTGTCGACGCCGATGGCAAGAATTTTTGACTCGCTCATGATCGGTCAGACCTTGGCAAGCGCCTGTTCGAGGTCGGCGACGATGTCGTTAACGTCCTCGATGCCGATCGAAAGCCGCACCGTGTCCGGTCCTGCGCCGGCCTTGACCTTCTGCTCGTCGGAAAGCTGGCGGTGCGTGGTCGAGGCCGGGTGGATGACCAGCGACTTGGTGTCGCCGACATTGGCCAGGTGCGAGAACAGTTCGAGCGCCTCGACGAATTTGACGCCGGCGTCATAGCCGCCCTTGAGAGCGAAGGTGAACACGGCGCCGGCGCCAAGTGGTGAGTATTTCTTCTGCAGCGCGTTGTTCTTGTCGCTGGGCAGGCCGGGATAGTTCACCGAGGCAACCTTGGGGTGGTTGGACAGCCAGGCAGCAACCGTCACGGCGTTGTCGCAGTGGCGCTGCATGCGCAGCGGCAGGGTTTCCAGGCCGGTCAGGATGAGGAAGGCGTTGAACGGCGAGATCGCCGGGCCGAGATCGCGCAGGCCGAGCACACGCGCGGCAATGGCGAAAGCGAAATTGCCGAAGGTTTCGTGCAGGACGAGGCCGCCATATTCGGGGCGCGGTTCCGACAGCATCGGATATTTGCCCGACTTCGACCAATCGAAGGTGCCGCCATCGACGATGGCGCCGCCGATCGAATTGCCGTGACCGCCGATGAATTTGGTCAGCGAATGGACGACGATGTCGGCACCATGCTCAATCGGCCGGATCAGGTAGGGCGAGGCCAGCGTGTTGTCGACGATCAACGGCAGGCCGTGCTTGCGTCCGATGTCGGCGATCTTCTCGATATCGACGAAGGTGCCGCCCGGATTGGCCAGGCTCTCGATGAAGAGAGCCTTGGTCCTGTCGTCGATCTGGCTTTCGAAGGTCGAGATGTCGTTGGTGTCGGCCCAGCGCACCTCCCAGCCGTAATTCTTGAAGGCATGGCCGAACTGGTTGATCGAACCGCCATAGAGCTTGTTGGCGGCAACAAAATTGTCGCCAGGCTGCATCAGATTGTGGAACACGATCACCTGCGCGGCATGGCCGGAGGCGACCGCAAGAGCCGCCGTGCCGCCTTCGAGGGCCGCCATGCGCTCTTCCAGCACCGCCTGGGTGGGGTTCATGATGCGGGTATAGATGTTGCCGAAAGCCTTCAGTCCGAACAGTGAGGCGGCATGGTCGGCATCGTCGAAGACGAAGGAGGTCGTCTGGTAGATCGGCGTGGCGCGAGCGCCGGTCGCCGGGTCGGGCTTGGCGCCGGCATGGACGGCGAGCGTGTTGAAACCTGGCGTGCGGGTCACTGAAAACCTCCCTGAAAAACCTTCTGAAATTCGCCGGGCATTCTTGGCGAAGCCCGGCCTCGAATGCAAAGAAGAAAATACCCTTCCGTGCAGGACCTTCTATCAAGCGGCAGGAAAATACGGCGTTTGCCGGAATAATTTTGCGCTTTCGCCCCTCGCCTATTTCTGGCGGACGCCAAAACTCTGGAAGCCAGAGCGCATCAGCGGCTTCTTCGACGACAGCACGCCGGAATTGACGCCGGTCCAGCCGATCTCGCCGGACAGCTTGCCATATTCGATTTTGGGGCAGCGGTTCATCACCACCTTGATGCCCGCGGCCTCGGCGCGCGCGGCTGCCTCGTCATGGCGCACGCCAAGCTGCATCCAGATGACTTTCGGCAGGGGATCGAGCCGCAACACCTCGTCGACGATGCCGGGCACTGCCGCCGGCGCGCGAAAAATGTCGACCATGTCGACCGGCTCCGGAATATCGGCGAGCCTGGCATAGGTCATCCGACCGAGTATCTCCTTGCCGGCCTGGCCGGGATTGATCGGGAACACCGAAAAGCCCTTGGCCAGCAGATATTTCAGCACGAAATAGCTTGGCCGCACATCATTGGCGGACGCGCCGACCATGGCGACGGTCTTCACCGAATTGAGGATGCCGGCGATGTAGGTGTTGTCGTAGCTATCGTGGATCATGCCTCGTCCTCATACAACGCCTCGTCGAGAAAGCCATCCGGGTCATTGCTAAAATCGCGCAGCATGCGGAAGTGGTCCGTGTCGCGAAAGTCGGCGGGTTCCAGCCCGAACCGGCTGATGCGGAACAGCCGCGCGCCGGGACAGGCCATCAGCAGCGGCGAATGCGTCGCCATGATCACTTGCGCGGTGCCCGACTGGTCCATGCGCCGCAGCATCTTGAGCAGTTCGATCTGGCGCGTCGGGGACAGTGCGCTCTCGGGTTCATCGAGGATGTAGATGCCTTGCCTGCGGCAGCGCTCCTCGAAAAATCGGATAAAGCCCTCGCCATGCGACCAGGACAGGAAGTCCGGCGGCGCCCCGCCAGACTCCAGCGCTGCCTGATCGAGATAGCGGGCCACGGAGTAGAAGGATTCGGCACGAAAGAACCAGCCGGCGGTGACTTTCGGCAGCCAGTGACCGCGGAATGTGTTGGCCAATGCAGCACCACTCTTGTCGATGGCGCTGGAATGGTCCACCGGCCGATAGCCCTTGCCGCCGCCGGCCTCATCATAGCCGGCCAACGCGCCGATCGCCTCGAGCAGCGTCGATTTGCCGGTGCCGTTCTCGCCGACAATGATGGTGATCGGCGTGGTGAATTCGAGCTCGAACTCATGGCCGCGAAACAGCGGCAGGTTCCAGGGATATTTTTCCCAATCCTCGACCCGCGCGGGATCAAGCAGGATACGCTTGAGGTAGGGAGCTTTGAGCCGCGTCAGCTGCTTGCGATGGGCCATCAGCCGGGGAGCGAAATCGTGCCGTCTTCCGCGATCGGAAAGGCCGGATTGTGCGCCACTTCCCAGACATGCCCGTCGGCGTCGGCGAAGTAGCCGTACCAGCCGCCCCAAAAGGCCCGGCCGGCCGGCTTGACGATGCGGCCGCCGGCTTTTTGCGCCCTGGCGAGCACGTCGTCGACTTCGGCGTCGGAGCGGGTGTTGTAGGCGAGGTAGACCGCCGATGGCGCCGCGGCGAAGGCAATGCCGGAATCCTCTTCTGCGCTGGCACGTGGGAACAGGCCAAGAATGACGCCGCCCATCTGGAAGAAGGCGACACCGTCGGTGATACCGGCATGCCGCTTCAAGCCCATCGCCTCGTAGAAGCGCACCGCACGGTCGAGATCGTCGGTAGCAATGGTGATGATGGAGATGCGCGGTTCCATGACGTTCTCCTTACTCGTCCTTCCATTCCGGCTTGCGCTTGCCGATGAAGGCACCGATGCCCTCCTCCGCGTCGCGTGCCAGCATGTTCTCAACCATGATCCGGCCCGTATAGGCATAGGCGTCCGCCAGGCCCATCTCGGCCTGCGCGTAAAAAGCCTCCTTGCCGGTCTTGACCACCAAAGATGATTTGGAAGCAATGGTTTGCGCGTATTTGGTGACAATCTGATTCAGATATTCGCGCGGCACGACACGGTTGACCAGGCCGAATTCCTTGGCGGTCGCCGCATCGATCGTCTCGCCGGTCAGCAGCATCTCCATCGCATGCTTGCGCGAGACATTGCGCGACAGCGCCACCATCGGCGTCGAGCAGAACAGGCCGATGTTGACGCCCGGCGTGCAGAAAGTCGCCTCATGCGAAGCGATCGCCAGGTCGCAGCTGGCGACCAGCTGCAGCCCGGCGGCGGTGGCCAGGCCGTCGACTTCGGCGATGACAGGCAAGGGATGGCGCACGATGGCCTGCATCAGCGTCGCACAAGCGGCAAACGTCTCCGCGAAGAAGGCCTTGCCATGATCGGCGTCAGTGCGGCGCGCCGTCATTTCCTTGAGATCATGGCCGGCGCAGAACACCTTGCCGGCTGCCGACAAAACGATCACGCGAGCCGCCTTATCGGCCTTGGCGCGCTCGAGTTCGGCCGTCAGCGCCGCCATCACCGCCAGCGACAGGGCGTTGGCGGGCGGATTGGTGAGTGTGAGGCGCAGCACGCCCTTGTCCAGTCGTGCAACAACCGGACCCTCAACGGCGGCAGGCTTGATGGCAAGGATTTCGGCCATGGATAAGGTCTCCGCGATTCCGCTGGGGCTGCCAGAGTATCTAATACCGGATCAGGTTTCGTCCAACACCGATCGCTTGCACCAGGGGACGAAGATTGTCAGAAATGCCGCGCCGCGCCCATACAGGTGGGCCAAAAACGAGAGACCGACATGCCCGCCCAAACCAATTTGAAGCCGGTGCTGACCGCGCAACAAGTCAATGCGCTGATGGAGACCGTCTATCCGCAGCTCAATGAGCAGTTCAAATATTTCGAGGCGATCGACGTGTTCCCCGGCGGCTGCACCGTGCGGCTCAACGCCGGCGAGCGGCACTTGCGTCCGGGCGGCACCGTATCCGGCCCTTCGCTGTTCACGCTGGCCGACATTGGCGGCTACGTCTGCGTGCTCAGCCATGCCGGGCCGGATGCGCTTTCCGTTACCGTCAACCTCGACATCAATTTCGTGCGCAAGGCCGAAGCCGGACCGATCGATGGCCATTGCCGCATCCTGAAGCTGGGAAAAAGCCTGATGGTGTTCGATATCGACATCGTCGCCGGCCCGGACGGACACACGGTGGCGCACGCCACCGGCACCTATTCGATCCCGCCAAAGCGAAATGGCGATGTGGTAAAATAATACCTTTCACCTAAACTATTGTTTTTGCACTACTTTACCTGCTATCGACCGTTTCGTGCACCTTGACGCCACAAACACCCTCGCCTATAAGCCCGTCACGAAGCAGCGGCCCGCAAAGGCCGCCGCTTTGTTATTGGCGGCGGGCAGCGTCCTTCCGACAATCCAAGCAACAAGAAACGCCTTCTCTTATGAAGGTCAGAACCGAGAGCAGAAAACATGACAACCTTTTCGCAGAAGCCTGCGGATGTGGTGAAGAAGTGGATCCTGATCGACGCCGAAGGTCTCGTCGTCGGTCGTCTGGCCACTGTCATCGCCAATCATCTTCGCGGCAAGCACAAGCCGACCTTCACCCCGCATGTCGACGACGGCGACAACGTCATCGTCATCAATGCCGACAAGGTGGTGTTCACCGGCAAGAAGTTCACCGACAAGGTCTATTACTGGCACACCGGCCACCCAGGCGGCATCAAGGAGCGCACCGCGCGCCAGCTGCTCGAGGGTCGTTTCCCCGAGCGTGTCGTCGAGAAGGCCGTTGAGCGCATGGTCCCGCGTGGCCCGCTCGGCCGTCGCCAGATGAAGAACCTGCGCGTCTATGCAGGTGCCGAGCATCCGCATGTCGCCCAGCAGCCCGTCGTGCTCGACGTGGCCAAGCTGAACGCCAAGAACAAGAAGGTCGCATAAGATGGCTGAGCTTTCCTCGCTCGCAGAACTGGGCGCCGCCACCGGCAACACCAACACCCAGCCGGCGGCCCCCGTCCATGTCCAGAAGCTCGACAAGTCGGGCCGCGCCTATGCCACCGGCAAGCGCAAGAACGCCATTGCGCGCGTCTGGGTGAAGCCGGGTTCCGGCAAGATCATCGTCAACGACAAGGAATTCGCGACCTATTTCGCGCGTCCTGTCCTGCAGATGATCCTCAACCAGCCGATCATCGCCTCCAACCGCGCCGGGCAGTACGACATCGTCGCGACAGTTGTCGGCGGCGGTCTCTCCGGCCAGGCTGGCGCCGTGCGTCACGGTATCTCCAAGGCGCTGACCTACTACGAGCCGACGCTGCGCGCCGTGCTCAAGAAGGGCGGCTTCCTGACCCGCGACAGCCGCGTCGTCGAGCGCAAGAAGTACGGCAAGGCGAAGGCCCGTCGTTCGTTCCAGTTCTCGAAGCGCTAAACGCTCCGCAGCTTCAGACCATCGAAAGGCCGCCTCCGGGCGGCCTTTTTGTTTGCGGCTCGGCAGTCACCCCATCCGCGCCTGCGGCGCGACCTCCCCTCGATGGGGAGGTCGGCGCGTAGTGCCGGTGGGGTGATGGCGCCGTCAAAAAACAGGTCAGGCCTTGCCGCCCTTGATATAGTCGATGAACGCCCGCAGCGGGGCCGGAACCAGGCGCCGGCCGGGATAATAGAGGAACGGTCCGGGAAAACTCGGCCACCACGGTTCGAGAATGGGCTCAAGCGCGCCGCTTTCGAAGTAAGGGCGAAGCCAGCCCTCGAAGAGGCCGATGATGCCGGTGCCCGCGATGGCCGTATCGACGGCAAGATCGGTCGCGCCGCCGATGCGCACGATCAGCGGCCCTGTCGGATCGACCCGCACCACCTCACCGTCGCGCTCGAACTCCCAGGGCAGCATCGCACCGCTGGCAAAGCGCCCGCGCACGCAAGAGTGGCCAAGCAGGTCGCTCGGGTGTTGCGGTCGCCCATGGCGAGCAAGATAGGCAGGGCTGGCGGCGGTGGCGAAGCGCTGCACGCGCGGTCCGATCGGCACCGCGATCATGTCCTGCTCCAGCCGCTCGTCATAGCGGATGCCGGCGTCACACCCGGCCGCCAGCACATCGACAAAGTTCTCATCGGCGATCACTTCCAGGCGGATGCCGGGATAGGCGGCGAGGAAACCCGGCACGATATCGGGCAAGATCAACCGCGCGGCGCTGACCGGCACATTGAGACGCAGCGAGCCCGCCGGCCTGTCGCGAAAGCCGTTCACCACGTCCAGCGCCGCCTCCACCTCCGACAGCGCCGGGCCGAGCCGCTCCAGCAGGCTGAGGCCCGCCTCGGTGGGAACAACGCTGCGCGTCGTGCGGTTGAACAGCCTGACACCGAGCTGCACTTCCAGCCGACGCACCGCCTCACTCAACCCGGAGGCGCTGCCGCCGCTCGCACGCGCGCCATCGCGAAAACCGCCGGCGCGCGCCACCGCCACGAAGGCGTTCAGATCGCTGAGGTCCATCATTGTTCGCCATTCCGCACGGCCTGTGTGGATTGTACCGGATTATCACGAGGTTGGGCAGCGCCTATCTCTGCCTCCTCAAAGGAGATCAATCATGTCCAACATCCAACAATCCGGCACCTTCAAGCTCGGCAGTCATACCGTGAAGCGGCTCGGCTACGGCGCCATGCAGCTCGCCGGTCCCGGCGTTTTCGGACCGCCTAGGGACCATGACACGGCATTGGCCGTGCTGCGCGAGGCGATTGCGCAAGGCATCGACCATATCGATACCAGCGACTTCTATGGCCCGCACGTCACCAACCTTTTGATCCGCGAAGCGCTGGCGCCTTACCCTGACGATCTCGTCATCGTCACCAAGATCGGCGCCCGGCGCGGCGCGGATGGATCGTGGTTGCCGGCCTTTTCTGCCGAAGCGCTGACCCAGGCGATGCATGACAATCTCAGCAATCTCGGGCTCGATGTGCTCGACGTCGTCAACCTACGCATCATGTTCGATACCCATGGTCCAGCCGAGGGATCGATCGAAGCGCCGCTCACCGTGCTGGCCGAGCTTCAACAACAGGGCCTGGTCAGGCACATAGGATTGAGCAACGTGACGCCGGCCCAGATCGCGCAAGGACGCGGGATCGCCGAGATCGTCTGCGTGCAGAACCAGTACAATCTTGCGCATCGCGGCGACGACGCCCTGATCGACGACCTTGCCCGCGACGGCATCGCCTATGTGCCGTTCTTCCCGCTCGGCGGCTTCAACCCGCTGCAATCCTCCACCCTGTCGGAAATCGCGGCGCGCCTCGGCGCCACGCCAATGCAGGTTGCGCTCGCCTGGCTGCTGCGCCGCTCGCCCAACATCCTGCTGATTCCCGGCACATCGTCGGTCGGACATTTGCGGGAAAACCTCGCTGCTGCCGAACTCAAGCTTTCGGACGATGTGCTGGGGGAGTTGGATGGGATGGCTAAGGCGGCCTGAGGCGCAGGATTTGCATGCAGCTATGGAAGCTAGGACCGTCTTCGGACGGCCTTTTTAGGGCCCGGCAGTCACCCCACCCGGCGCTTCGCGGGCCCCCCCCCCCCCCACGGGGGGGGGGGGGGGGGCGGTTAACACCACCCGGGGGGGTTTAAAACAAACCCGCACCCCCCGCGGGGGAGGGGATGGGGGGTGGGGGGGG